>JAEURK010000230.1 GCA_016789175.1 Anaerolineales bacterium | reverse complement strand
ATCGCCGTTTGATAGCGAGCATGGGACTCGGCGTTCGGCTCGCGCACGGGGCCGTCGGCGGCTGGGTCCGGCGTGAGACCCATCGCCTGCAGCGCCAGCACAGCCGCGCCGCGGCTGGTTGCTTCGCCCTCGGCCGATAGCACCACCGGTCGCCCCAACACATCGGCGAAGATCTGGGCCCAGGCGGGCGAGTAGCGCAGCGCGCTCCCGCTGGCGATCACGCGCTGGTCGGGGGCGGCCCCAATGCCCAGCCGCTCCCCAATGGCGGCGAATCGAAACGCTACAGCCTCAAGGCCGGCGCGCACGATCGCGATCGGCGTCGTGGCCAGCGTCAGGCCGTGCAGCGTGGCCGGCACATCACCGGCCCAGCCCGGGCTCCGCTCGCCGGCCACAAAGGGCAAGACCGTCAGGCCATGTCCATCGGGAGGATAGGCCGCCACAATCGCCTCGACCTCGGCCGGATCGCCCAGGCGCAGCAGTTGCTGCAACCAGGCGTAGACGTTTCCGCCCTCGCTGGTGGCCCCGCCCAACAAGGCCTGCTTGCGATCGATGCGATAGCACCACAATCCCTTCGGCACCCGGTCGACCCGGGCGCGGGCCACGCGGATGGCGCCGGTTGTGCCAAGGGTCAGAGCGATCCGATCCGGCCCGACGCAGCCGCTACCGACGTTGGCGGCGGCGCCGTCGCCGATCGCCGGGAACCACGGGATGCCGCTCAGCTGGGGCCAGCGCGCCGCGAACGGAGCGGTCAGCTCGGTCAATGGCTCATCGACATCGACCAGGGGCGACAGCCGCTGCGCGTCGACCTCGAGATGCGCGAGCAGCGGCGCATCCCATCTCAACCCGCCTCGCTCGAGCAGACCGGTCCAGGATGCAGCCGAGTAACTGACCCGACTGCGCCCGAACCAGCGCAGCTCCAGGAATTCACCAAAGGTCATCCAGCGCGCGGCCCGGCGCCAGACCTCCGGCCGGGTGTGTCGCAGCCAGGCCAGGCGCGCCGGCCAGTAGCTGGCGCGCAGGAGACAGCCCGTGCGCTCATGGACCTCCGCTTCATCCAGTTGCGCCTGCAATTCAAGCGCGGCGCGCGCCGAGCGGGTGTCGGCATAGGTCGTGAGCGCGGTCAGCGGCCGGCCGGCGGCATCGACCGCCAGGAAGGTCGTGGCGAGTGTGTCGAGCGCGACCGCCCCGATCGCGTCGGCCCGAGATCCTGCCTGCGCCAGCACCGCGTCGATACAAAGCGCAACGCCCGCGAGGGTCGCCTCCGGATCCAGCTCGGCCGAGCCATCCTGGCCGGTGCGCAGTTCGGAGGTGGATTGGGCCTGCAGACCGTCGACGGCCCGGCCGCGCGCGTCGTACAGGAGCGCGCGCGTCGACGAGGTGCCGATATCGATCGCCAGCACCCACGGCGTGGCCGCCGCGGCGCCGGCGATCGAGGCAGTCGGATCGGCCATCGACTACTCGGCGGCTTTGACGGCGTGGCCGCCGAAGCCCTTGCGCATCGCGGCCAACACCTTGGCCGCAAACGACTCGGGCTGGCGCGAGTGGAAGCGCTCGAACAGCGACAACGTGATCACCGGCGCCGGCACATCCAGGTCGATCGCGGCCTGGATCGTCCAGCGGCCTTCTCCGCTGTCTTCCACATAGCCCTTGAGCTTGCTCAGATCCGGATCCTCGCGCAGCGCCGCCTCGGTCAGGTCGAGCAGCCACGAGCGCACCACGCTGCCGTAGCGCCAGGACGATGCGATCGCGTGCAGATCGAGGTTGAACTCTTTCTTCGCCCGCATGATCTCGAAGCCCTCGGCGTAGGCCTGCATCATGCCGTACTCGATGCCGTTGTGCACCATCTTCACGAAGTGCCCGCTCCCGACCGGCCCGCAGTGCACGTAGCCGTCGGTGGGCGCCAGCGTGATGAAGGCCGGCTCGAGCCGCTTGACCAGCTCGGGCTCGCCGCCGACCATCAGGCTGTAGCCGTTCTCAAGCCCCCATACGCCGCCCGAGGTCCCCTGGTCGATGTAATTCAACCCAAGCGGCTTAAGGCGTTCGGCCCGGCGGATGTCGTCGTTGAAGTTGGTATTGCCGGCTTCGACGATCGTGTCGCCCGGCGCCAGCAGCGGGATCAACGCGTCGATCATGCGCTCGGTGACTTCGCCGGCGGGCAGCATGACCCAGATCGCGCGCGGCGTCTGCAGCTTGCCGACCAGTTCCTCGATGCCATAGGCCGGGTCAGCGCCCTTGGCCGCCAGCTCGTCCACCGGGCCGCGGCTGCGGTTGTGAACCACCACCCGATGCCCGCCCCGCAACCAGCGCTCGGCCATCCCGGCGCCCATCCGTCCCAATCCCGTGATCCCGATCTCCATAGTTCAACTCCTGTTGTTAGGTTTCTTAATAAGGTGTCGGTGCGGGCGCCGAGGTTACGGTGACCGCCCAGTCTGCGCCGCCCGGCTCTTTTCAGGCCGGCTTCCCGCTGATCTACCCCGGCTTTTCGCTGTTTTGCCGGCCAGGCCGGGTTGTTGCCCGGATGGCCTGCGCTCAGCTTCGAAACAGCATTTCGCCGGCGTGCTCCACCAGCAAGAGGCCCTCTGCCTCGCGACCAGCCCAGGCCTGCGGATCGATGGCTCGATAGTCGGCGTAGCCCAGGTTGATCCGCCGACAGCGCTCCTCCGGGATCCCGGTCGCCAGCGTCACACGGATGCGGGGCGTTTCGCGGCCGGTGGCGGCGTCGAAGGTCCCCAGGCCCTTCACATGCGTGCTGTGCGCCAGGATCCCGCCAGGGAAGTGCTTGAACCGATCCCACTGCTTCACGAAGTAATCGCGCACATGGTAGCCGATCTCGTCGATCAGATGTCCGTGCGTGTAGGACACCTCGGTGATGTGCGGCGCGTAGATGATCACCTCGCCGTCGTCAGCGATGACCGGTTCGGTTTTGTACATGGCCTTGGCCGCCGTCCACAGGTCGTCGTAAATCGACGCCGGCATCGACAGGACGCTGTGGTAGAGCCGCGGCGCCGTGAGCACGTTGAGCTGCGCCGAAAGATCAGCGGCGGCCGACCAGGCCTCAACGTGCGGGCCGACGTACAGGCCATGCAGGGTCGAGCCCTTCAGCACCAGCGCGACCAGCAGGATCGGGCGCCGCACAAACTCGGCCGCACGCTGGATCACGCGTCGCACCGGCGTCTGCTTGATCCCGATCGTGTGAAAGCTGGTGACAAGCGCGCCCAGCCAGTGCGTGTAGTTGATGATATCGGCACCGGCGATCCCCGGGAACAGGTACTTGGCGCCGCCCGAGAAACCGGCCACTTCGTGCGGGAAGACCGGGCCGCAGATCACGAGCTGATCGTAATCGAAGATCAGGCGGTTGAGCGTCACCGGCACGTCGGCCGCCAGCAGGCCGTCGGTCAGCTGGGCGGCTTCGTCGCGCCCGATGGTGCCGATCGTGGTCAGGGCTTCGGGCAGATCCCAGCGGTGATTGTAGATCGCGACGTTGGGGTAGCGGGCCGCGCGATCGTCCGCGCTGACACCCACCAAGCGGTCGATCGCTGCGGCCGACATCGGTGGATGTGTCCCCAGCGCGATCAGGTAGTCGAGTCGCGCGACGCGCCGACCGATCTGTTCGTATAGCAGCTCGAACAGGAGCGGGATCGGGGCGGTGCGGGTCCCGTCCGGGATGATCACCAGGACGCGCCTGCCGTCCAGGGCCTGGGCCGCCAGCGCCTGGTTCAGCACGGCCTGGGCGGTCGCCGTCGGCAGTGCCTCGCTTGTCGATCCCTGTCCGATCACCATGGCCGATTCTCCTGACCCAAGAAACCCTCGTCCGTCTCACACCCCGCTGAAGGCGCTGAACCCGCCATCGACCGGGATGACGACGCCGTTCACGAAGCTGGCGCCGGGACCACATAACCAGACCAGCGTGCTGAGCAACTCCTCGGGCCGCCCAAATCGCCCCGCCGGAGTGTGATCGATGATGGTTTGCCCGCGCGCGGTCAGCGTCCCATCCGGGTTGAGCAGCAGCGCCCGGTTCTGCTCTCCGATGAAGAACCCCGGCGCGATGGCGTTGACCCGCAGTCCGGCCCCGAACGAGCGCGATAGCTCGACCGCCAGCCAGCGCGTCGCGTTCTCGACCGCGGCCTTGGCCAGGCCGTAACCGATCACCCGGGTCATGGCGCGCTGGGCGGCCATCGACGAGACATTGACGATCACGCCCGCCCCGCCGCGAACCAGCACCGCGCCGAAGACCTGGCTTGGCAGGAGAGTGCCCTGCAGATTGAGCGCGATCACGCCCTGTAGACCTTCGACCGGCAGGTCGAAAAACGATTGACCCGGCGGCAGGGTTGCGGACGGCTGGTTGCCCCCCGCAGCGTTGATCAGGATGTCGATCCGGCCCCAGTGTGCCAGAATCGTATCGCGCGCAGCCTCGAGTTGGGCGTTGTCGAGCACATCGGCGGCCAGCGCCAGGGCCTGGCCGCCCCCCGCGACGATCTGGGCAGCGACAGCCTCAGCCTGCTCGCGCCTGCGGCCTAAGACGCCGACCGCGGCGCCCGCCCCGGCCAAGCCGCGTGCTATCGCCCCACCCAATACCCCCGTGCCGCCGGTGACGATCGCCACCTGGCCGTTCAAGTTGAAGAGTTGCTCAAGTAAGCTCATCGCTTTTGACTCCCATCGACCGCTGCCGAAATCGCCCGAAGCCCGACCTATCCAGGATCGCTTCGCCTGTCAGGGTTGATCCGGTCTTCTTGCTGTGCTGATCTTTCGAGGGGCCTCCCGAATGCCTTGACGCCGGCGCGAAATCGTCCGAGTGAGGCCCGAAAAAAACCATCTGTGTCGGCCGGCGACAATGCCATCGTTCGCCACGCCTTAACAGGTTCAGGCGCAACGCTGTATCCAGCAGGCGCTCAGGCGCAGATTCGGGCCGCGAGTGACACACAAAGGATCGCACTCACCGACCCGCCCGGTTCCGCAGGATTGGCGAGATTCGGGGCAGTAGCGCGCTAATCAGTGGCACACGCACGCGAAGGCCACACGGCGCGAATAGCGAGGGACCCGGCCAATCGTGTGTCGACTGAACAGGTCCCTCGCTTTGCGGCGTATCCGACCTTACTCGCTACGGCGGTTCGCCAGGGCTGCAGCTCCGAGCAGCACGGCCAGGGCGGCCAGACCGCCGGCCGCGATCGCCACGGTCTTGGGCTCCATGCCCGGCATCACCACCTGGCCGTCGCCGTACTGGGCGAAGAGCTGGCCCCATTTGGTTTGCAGGGCCGCTTCGACCCGCGGACGGCCCACAAACGGGTACCAGTACACGTTGTGATAGAAGTTGCTGGCGAAGAACGACCAGGGCACGATCGGCGTGCGCAGCAGCGGCTTCTCGAGCGGCTTGAGCGGGCCATGGTAGATGAGTTTCTGGCCCTTGCTGGCAAACGTGTCGGTCTGCTCGAAGTTCCAGGCCGGCTCCTGGTCGATGTCGTAACCGACGATCTCGATCTCGCGCGGGTCGCCCACCCCCAGCCCCATCTCGTGCGCCCGGCGGATGAAGCGGATCTTCATCGGGTCGAAGCCCTGCAGCCTGGCCGACACCGCGTCGATGGCCACCTGGTCGGCCGAGGCGAGCAGGATGTCCTTCTCGTGCCAGCGCATCGCGCGCGGGCCCGGGCCGTCGCCGGCGAACGTGCCATCCATCACCGCAAACAGGCCGGGGTGGATCTCCTGCTGGATCATGAGCAGATCGATCAGGGTGTCGTGGATGACCGAATGGGTCCAGTGGCGATTGCGATGCAACAAGCCGCCGAAGGCGTTTTTCATGGCCCCGGTGATCGTGGTGAAGACGTGGGTCTTCACGGTCGGCAGATGAACGATGTTCTTGCCGACCAGCGCGCGCGGGATGAAGACGCCTTCTGGGTAGACCTTGTCGAGCACCAGGAACGGGCGCTTGGGCTTGTACTCGAACCACTCGAAGTTCTCTTCATACAGGTAGACGCACGGGATGCCAAGCATGTCCGTGACGAAGCGATGCTTGTTGTTGAACTCGCCGTCCCTGGCGTTGACCACCACGGTGTCGTTGTGCACGCCCACCAGGTCGTCGTAGCCGGCCGCGCGCAACGCGCGACCAACGCCCTCGATCTGCCACGGCGTCGATGAACAGGCCGGGTACCAGGTCTGCCACGAGATGTTGATCTTGAGCGCAGTGGTGGTGCCCTGGGGCAGCGCCTCGCGCACACCCGCCAGCTCCATCACGCGGGCATAGTCGGCCAGCACCGTGGCCGGCTGAGTCTTGACAACGGCGACCTTGCCCTTGCCGGGGAATTGGGTCATACGGTTCACCTCACCTGGGGTCACCCGCTTGCGCCGTCGCCGAACGCGATCGCCGGCGCGGATGCCCGAAATCGTTCCCTGAACTCTATGCCGTCCACGTCCTGGTGTCAAACGTCCGACAACTGGAAACGCTCCCATATTGGTCTAAATCGCCGGCCGGTCTCGCCTGGGGCTTCCGGGCCTACCGGCCATGTTGCGGCGGGCCGGCCCAACTTCAACGCGTTTTGCAACGGATTTTGCGGTGTCAGCTCAGTACGCGGAAGTGAGCAACCGGAGCCCGGGCGGCATCGGTCTCGCTGCTTTCCGCCTCATCCGCGTGATCCGCGCAATCTGCTGTCAGAATCCGCGCCTGACAACTCGCCCATGCAAACGTGATGATCTCCAGTGTCAGCCGTCCAGACCCAGGGGCTATACTCCGCAGGCAGCGCGCCCTCCACGCCCGATTTGGGGCCGCGCCCACGGGGATCGTCGCCAATGACAGCTCCTGTCGCACAGTCACTGAACAGCTTGATGACCCTGGTCGCGCACAACGAGGATTGGATCCTGCGGCGTGTCATCGACTACGCCAAAGTGCACGAGTACACGCGCTACACGTCGACCTTGATCGAGGCCTGGCGCATCTCGATCGCGTCACTGAACGTGGCCATGCTGCAGGTGCTGAGCTCCTCCGAGGAGATCCTGCAACCCAGCCTGGATGACTCCTTCAAACAGACGGTCATCGACCAATTCAGCATCGCCGAGGTCCGCAAACACCGCGCGCGCGGCGTTACACTCGGCATGTTCCTGGGGCTGGTGAAGTATTACCGCCGCGGCTACAACGACCTGGTGCGCGAGCAGCACCTGCCCGCAGCCGTTGAACGGGAATATCTCGATTTCCTCGAGCGCTTCTTCGATCGGTTCGAGATCGGCTACAGCGTCGAATGGAACGCGCTCAACGCCGACGAGTCGGTCAAGGAGCTGCAGGATCAAAACCGGGTCCTGACCAACGAAAAGAACAAATACCTGACGATCTTCGAAAGCCTGTACGACCCGGTCATCCTGCTCGACCGCGGCAACCTGATCGAGAACGTCAACCAGGCGGCGGCCGAGTTATTCCAGGCCCATAACCTGACCGGGCACCGCTACTACGATCAACACCCTGCCCAACAGGCCTTCCCCTGGCTGGCCGACGAGATCGCGGCCTTCTCGGCCAGCGGCGAGCAGGAGCTGGTGGTGGTCAAGAACCTGGAGACGGCACAGGGCCAGCGGCACTTCCAGGTCAAGATGAAGCGGATGCAGGATGTCAGCGAGAAGTACTGGGGCACCGTCCTGATTCTCAACGACCTGACCGAGCGCATCAAAAAGGAAGAGGCGCTGACGCTCAACCGCGCGATCCTGCGCTGGGTGAACACGCTGGTCGGGCTCAGCCAACGCCTCTCCAGCGGCGCCGATACCGAGGACGTGCTGCTGGAGGCCATGAGTGCGCTGTATGAACTGACCGAGCCCGACGTGGCCGTGATGGGGATGTGGGAGGCCGAATCCGGGCATTTTCGATTGAAGTATCGAGCCGGGGCCGGTGGGCTCGAGAAGACCGAGCACATCCACGTCCCGACGCCGGGCGAACTGGAAGCGGCGGCCACCCGCTGCATCCCGGGCTTCGCGCAGGACTTCGACCAGGTGCTCTCGCTGCCGCTCAAGACCAATGAGCAGCCCGTCGGCCGTTTGTGGGTGGGGCGGACACAGCCGCGGCCGTTCAACGCCTCAGAGAAGGTCGTGCTCGAAAGCCTGGCACACCAGATGCTGATCGCCATCGAACATGCGCGCCTGACCGAGCAGATCCAGTCGGGCGCGGTGGTCGCCGAACGGGCCCGGCTGTCGCGCGAAATGCACGACGGCCTGGCGCAGATCCTGGGGTTCTTGAGCCTGCAGATGCAATCGCTCGAGTCGCTTGTCAGTCAGGGCAAGCTCGACGAGACCCAGGCCGAGCTCCGCCGCGCGCGCGAGCGGATCCGCGACGCTCAGGCCGAGGTGCGCGAGAACATCCTCAATCTGCGCACCGTGCTCTCAAAGAACGGCGAAGTCGTCCCCTTCTTGTGCGAGTACATCGCCCAATTCGGCGAGCAGACGGGCATTCAGACGCACGTGCAGTGCGCGGACAACCCGCGCACCAGCCTGTCGCCGGTCTGTGAGGTTCAACTCGTGCGCATCATGCAGGAGGCGTTGGCCAACGTGCGTCAGCATGCCCGGGCCGAAAACGTCTGGGTCTCGCTGGCAGACAACGGCACAGGGTTTGAGGTCGAGATCCGCGATGACGGCGTCGGCTTCGTCGAGCGCTCGGCCGAAAGGCGCTTCGGGTTGAAATCGATGCGCGAGCGCACCGAGAGCGTGCACGGCGAATTGTTGATCGACTCGACGCCTGGCCGAGGAACACGGATCCGCCTGCGCGTCCCCCGCAGCGATACGTGAGGGCGGCCTGCCATGAGTACAACCCTTCCCAAAAAGCTTCCCTTGCGGACCGTCGTGGCCGACGATCATCGCCTCTTTCGGCAGGGCCTGATCTCGCTCATGAACACGCGCCCCGATCTGGTGTCCGTGGTCGGCGAAGCCGAGGACGGCGCCGGCGTGGTCGCGATGTGCGCGCAGCGCTGTCCCGACCTGGTGCTCCTGGACATCCTGATGCCGCAGGTCGACGGGCTGCAGGCGGCCCGCCGCATCCGCGCGCTCTGTCCGGACACAGCCATCATCATGCTGACCGCCTCCGAAACCGACGAGCACCTGGAGCAGGCCCTGCGTCTGGGCGTGGCCGGCTACCTGCCGAAGAGCCTGGATTCGAGCGAGCTCTTCGACCTGGTTCTGGGCATGACCCGCGGCGAAGTCGCGGTGACCCACGCCACCGCGACCCGCGTGATGCGCAACCTGGGCCGCAACCGGCCACAGGACCCGCTCGACCAGATCACGGCCCGTGAACTCGAGGTGCTCAAGCTGGCCGCCGCGGGCGAGAGCAACCCCCAGATCGCGACGCGTCTGCAGATCTCGGTCAACACAGTCAAGGCCCACGTCAAAAGCATTCTCGAGAAGCTCAACCTGGAGAATCGCACGCAACTGGCGGCCTACGCCATGCGGCGCGGCCTGAGCGATCCGGTCTGAGCAGAGCGTTCGATCCTGCGCGCCGTTTCGGTAACGGCTCTGCCGCCGGGGAGCAAAAACTAGAGAAGCGCCGAGCGCTGGGGCTCCGTCCCAACGCTCGGCGCTTTTCCGACGTTTTCTGTCTGACAGGTCTGAGTCACTCCGTCGAATGAAGCCCGCAATAGCCCACCTGGGTAGTACACAAACTGTCGCGTAGCGGGATGCGGCCCGCGGCCGGGGATGTTAATGTCTATGTGAAATCCAGCACAAAGACATTCACACAGACCTCGGATCCGCGATGATCGCTCAGACACCCTCGCTTCGCTCGCTCAGCCGTTTCTTCTTTGCCGCGAACGCCGCCGAACTGCAGAACGCGTACGACGGTCTGGCCGCCGAGGCAACCCCGCCCCTCCCCGTCGTCGAGGAGTGGAAGGCCGTGGAGTTCTCATTCAACCGGTTGTTTGTCGGGCCGCGCACCCTGCAGGCGCCACCCTACGCTTCGATTTACCTCGACGGTGATGACACCCGCCTGATGGGCGCCTCGACCAGCCGGGTCCGCCAGCTGTATGCCATGTTGGGGCTGGCCTCGCCCTGGCAGAACCAGATCCCGGACGACCACCTGGCCCTGGAGCTCGACGCGCTCTGGCAGATCGAGCAGGCCCTGGCATCGGTCTCGTCGCCGCAGCTGGAGGATGCGCGCGCCTACCTGATCGCGCGCCTGCAGGCCTGGGTACCCGCGTTCGTCGGACGCATCCAGGCCGCCCCCCAAGTTCATCCGGCTATCGTGGCCGTGGCCGGCGCTCTGACGCGGGCGCTGAGCACTGTCGACCACGTCGCCGCTTGCTGATCCCGAACACTCATTGACCAGATAAGGAAAGGACGGCTTCAGATGCACGAATCGAAGTCATCGGGCGCCAAAAACATCGAGCTCGCGCTCGGCAGCACCCTCTCGCGTCGCAGTTTCCTCAAGATCCTGATGATGACGGGGGCGGCCGCGGCGCTCCCCAGCACCGGGCTGTTGCGCTCGTTCTCGCAGGAGGGCCCGGCCTTTGGCCGTGCGACGTTCGCGGGGCTGGGCGCCTACCAGACCTTCCGCAACGCCTGCCCGCGCAACTGCTATGACACCTGCGGCATCGTCAGCTACGTCAAGGACGGCGTGCTCGAGTTCGTCGAGGGCGAACCGACGTCGACCTACACCGACGGCGGCCTGTGCGTGAAAGGCTACGCCTACCCGCGCACGGTGTACAGCCCGGATCGGATCAAGTATCCGATGCGCCAGATCGGGCGCGGCTCCGGCAACTGGGAGCGCATCTCCTGGGAGGAAGCCCTGGACGCCATCTCCGGCAAGATCCTGGAGATCAAGGAGAAGGATGGCTCGCTCCTGGGCATGGCGCTGACCAAGTACTCGGGCAATTTCGGGATCACGCACTACGGTGTCGAGGGCATGTTGTCCTCGCTCGGTTACACCACCCGCTTCGTCGGCACGCCGTGCTGGCCGGCCGGCATCGACGCCCAGAACTACGACATGGGCAACATGTGGTGCAACGACCCGGAGGACATGGTCCAGGCCAAGTACATCATCGTCTGGGGCGCCAACCCGGCCTACTGCTCGGTGCACTCGCTCAAGTACATCTATGAGGCCAAGAAGCGCGGCGCCAAGGTTGTGGTGATCGACCCGGTGCTGACGCAGACCGCGGTCAAGGGCGACGAGTACTGGCAGGTCAAGCCCGGCTCCGACGGCGCGCTGGCGCTGGCGATGTCGCGTCATCTGATCGACCAGGGCCTGGTGAACCGCGACTGGGCCGCGGCCAACGGGCTCGGGTACGACGAGTACGAGGCTTACATCAAGGCCAACGTCACGGTTGAATGGGGCGCCGAACAGGCCGGGCTTCCGGTCGACGTGGTCAAGCGCGTGGCCGAGGAATTCGCGGCCGCCGACCCGGCCACCATCTGGATCGGCTACGGCATGCAACGCCACGTCAACGGCGGCGTCAACGTGCGCGCCATCGACGCGCTGGTCGCGATGACCGGCAACGTCGGCAAGCCCGGCGGCGGCGCGCGCTACGGCCACCTGTTCACCTGGGGCTTCAACTACAACGCCATGGTCCAGGCCGCGCCCGAGGGCTCGGTCGGGTACACCGGCGCGACCGGCCCGAAGGGCGAGTTCGACACCGGCCAGGGCGCTGATGCGACCGCCTCCTACACCGACCGCACCTTCAACATCAACAAGATCGGCCAGGAGATCCTGGACGCGCAGGACCCGCCGGTGCGGCTGCTTTGGATCGCCAACAAGAACGTCGTCAGCCAGGACTTCGACAAGAACAAGATCGTCAAGGCCTTCGAGAAGGTCGAGATGATCGTGGCCGTCGACCTGTTCTTCAACCCGACCGTCGAGCAGGCCGACATCGTCCTGCCGACCGTCACGCCGTTCGAAGATTGGACAGTCAACGTCTCGTACTGGCATTACTGGCTGCACCTGAACGAGCAGGCCATCAAGCCGCTGTTCGAGACCAAGTCGGATATCGAGATCGCCTCGGCGCTCTCGGCCGTGCTCAACGCCAAACAGCCCGGCTCGTGCACGTTCCCGCAGAACATCGACGCCAAGGAGATGATGATCAAGGAGTTCAACGACGGGATCTATCAACTCTTCGGCATCACCTCCTGGGAGGATCTGCGCAAGGGCGCGGCCAAGGCCAAGCTGCCCTCGTCGGCCTCGTGGTCGGATCTGAAGTTCGCGACTCCCTCGGGCAAGTACGAATTCAAGTCCGAGATCGCGCAGACCAACGGCCACACCGCACTACCCGAGTACAAGGCCGGGCGCGAGGCCTACGCGCCGCTGCGCCTGCTCACGCCGCACGCCAAGCACGGCCTGCACTCGCAGTTCCAGAACCTGGACTGGATGCACGACCTCAACCCCGAGCCGCTGGTGTACGTGCACCCGCAGACGGCCGGCGCCAAGGGCATCGTCGACGGCGACACCGTGCGGGTCTTCAACCCGACCGGCGAGGTCAGGCTCAAGGCCCAGCTGACCAACAACGTCCCGGCCGACACGCTGCTGATGTACGAGGCCTGGTTCAGCGCCAAGAACACCTTCAACGTCAACCTGCTGGTCGACGACGTCTCGTCCGACATGGGCGCCTACAAGACCGGCTCGCCGGGCGTGGCGATCCACGACCAGTTCGCGGACATCGAGAAAGTCGCGGCGTAGGAGAACACGACATGAGCAAACGTTACGCCTTTCACGTCAACATGGCGCTGTGCATCGGGTGCGACACCTGCGCCATGGCGTGCAAAAACCAGTACCACCAGGAAGCCGGGATCGTCTGGCGCAAGGTCTATCCGGTCAGCGAGGCGATCTACCCGCATCGCGACCGGGCGTGGATGTCGCTGGCCTGCAACCACTGCGACAACCCACCCTGTCTCGAAGGCTGCCCGGCCAGCGCCTATACGAAGCGCGATGACGGCGTCGTGGTGCACCACCCCGACCTGTGCATCGGCTGCCAGCAGTGTTTGCACACCTGCCCGTTCGGCGTGCCGCAATACAACCCGCACACCAAGAAGGCCGAGAAGTGCTCGCTGTGCTGGGAGCGTCTCGACGCCGGGCTGCAGCCGGCCTGCGTGCAGGGCTGCCCGACCGGCGCGCTCAGCCTGGTCGACCTGAACACCTTCGACGACCCGAGCGCGATCCAGTTCCCGCCCGGCTTCCCGCATCGTCCGGAGGTCGGCCCGTCGACGCGTTTCACTCTGCCTGAGCAACCCAAGATCGTGCGGAGGGAGTCGTGATGGAAACCCTGTCCTTGCCCCTGATCCTGTTCACCCTGCTGACCCAGGCCGCGGTCGGCGTGGCCGTGCTGGCCGCCGTGCGGCAATGGCAGACGGCGGACGGGCCGCAGCGCCCGACCGCCGAGTGGGGCACGATCGCCGGTCTGCTCATCGCGGGCGTGCTGGCGTCGTTCTTCCACCTCGGCCATCCCGAACTGGTCTGGCGCATCCTGACCAACGTCGGGACGGCCTGGCTGAGCCGCGAGATCCTGGCCTTCATCGTCTTCGGCGCGTTGGTGGCGTTGGCGCTGTGGTCGGCCCTGCGCGGCCCGGTGAGCGGCTGGCTGCTGAAGAGCGTCGCCGTCGTGGGCGTCGTGGCGCTGGCCATGATGGGCATGACCTACGCCCCGGCCGGCCAGCCCGCGATCAACAACATCTGGCCGTTCGTGTTCTTCATGCTCACGGCCGCGACGGCCGGCAGCGCTGTGGCGAGCTTCTTCGCCCCGGAGGCCAAGCAAGGCCTGGTCGCCTGGGTCTTTTCGACAGGCGCCCTGATCAGCCTGGTGATCTATCTGGCGGTGCCGTGCGTGTGGCTCTCGGGCGACGCCGTCGTGGCCGCCACGGGCCGGGCCTTCCTGAGCTCGCCCCTGTACTGGATGTTCATCCTCATTGGCCTGGTCGTGCCCCTGATCGCCGTCGCGCGCACCCGCCGCATCCCCGGCTGGCTGCCGGTGCTGGTGCTCTTCGGCGAGTTCTTCGGCCGCGCCGCGTTCTTCATGTTGATGCTGACGACCGGCAGCAACATCGGCAACCTCTACTGAGCTGATCGACCCAAGCAGAGAGGGCGACCCGTTTGGTCGCCCTCTCTGCTGAAGTGCATCCACCTCCACTGCCGCCATGCCGGACCCATTTGCCGCCCTGCTTGAACAGAGCGCCGCACTCCACAAGCATCTCTGCCCGCGTCAGGTGTTGGGCGTGCGGATGGGCTTGCTCGGCGGCGCGAGCCTGGGTCTGAGCGTGCCGCAGGCCTTCGAGTCGAAGCGCCTGATCACGATCGTCGAGACCGACGGCTGCTTCGCCGACGGGATCTCGGTCGCCGCCAACTGCTGGATCGGCCGACGCACCCTGCGCGTCGAGGATTACGGCAAAGTGGCTGCGACCTTTATCGACACCTTCACCGGCCACGCCGTGCGCGTTCATCCGCAGCCGGATGCCCGCGACCGCGCCCGCGCGCTGGCGCCCGACGCGCCCAACCGCTGGCAGGCCCAGTTGCTCGGCTATCAACGGCTGGCCGAGGCCGAGCTCTTCGTGACGACACCGGTGACGCTGACCCTATCACTCGCGAAGCTCGTCAGCCGGGCCGGCTACCGCGTGAACTGCGAGTGCTGCGGCGAAGAGATCCTGAACGAGCGCGAGGTCAACGTCGCCGGGCGGTTGCTGTGTCGCTCGTGCGCCGGCGCCGCCTATTACGACCTCGCCCCAGCCGAACTCCCAACCGCCCGAAACGCCTGCCACGACCTCGCTACGCGCTGAGGCGGCGCTAAGCCGCCCGGCCCGGAAAACGCGTCTGATGCCCGGTGAGAAAGGGGCTCCCCGGTTCGGCGGCGCTATGGCGAACCTCAAGGAACAACGCCTCACCCTCGAAGCGGCAGGTCACCGTCTCGCGATGAGCGGTCTCCAGGAACTGCCAGGTCATCTGCACGGTGTGCGGATCGAGCCACACGGCTGAGGCGGCCAACACCTGGGGATCCTGAACCGGCCGACCGAAGCCGAGATGGATCATGGTCGGGGCCAGGAACGCCACGCTCGAACGGTTTGTGACCCAGGCGCCGTAGCCGCACACGACCTGCTGTTCGCCCCGCCCGTCGGTGAGCGCGAACCGGCAGGCATCGGCCTCCGCCGTGATCGTAAGCGACTGGAGCCCCAGCGGGTTGGCATCCAATGTATAGCGCCGGCCGAGGTGCTCGGGGGCCGGTTGCGCCGAGGCGTCCGCCGGGGTCGGATCCAGCGCGAGCGCCGCCAGGCGGACCGGCAGCTGTTGGGCTTCAACGGTCGGCGGCAATGGGCCAGCGGAAGCGATCGCAGTCAGCAGATGGGCCCAAACCCGATCCAGGATGATTTGCATGTCAGCCGTCTCGCTCGTGATCGCCACCACGGCGTCCTGCTCCGGCAGCACGATGCAATACTGGCCGAAGGCGCCGTCGCCGCGATAGGCGTCGTGCCGGCAGCGCCAGAACTGGTAGCCGTAGCCCTGGCGCCAGTCGATCGGCTCCTGGCCGCGGTCCTGGCCGTCGTTGGGCACTTGAGCAGCCGTGGCCGCCGCGACCCAGGCCTCGGGCACCACCTGGGCGTCGTTCCAACGGCCCCGCTGCAAGAACAGCTGCCCGAACCGGGCGATGTCCTCGGTGCGCAGGCTCAGCCCCCAACCGCCGGTGTTGATGCCGCGCGGGCAGGTCTCCCAAATCGCATCCGTGATCTGCAGCGGCTCGAACAGGCGCGCGGTCAGATAGTCGAGCACCGTGCGCCCGGTCAGGCCCTGCACGATCGCGGCCAACAGATACGAGGCGCCGCTGTTGTACACGAAGTGCGTGCCGGGCCGGCCGTCGACCGGCAGCGCCAGGATGGCCCGCGCCCAGTTGTCGAGCCCCGGCGTAAAGATGACGGGCGTCGTGTCCTCGGCGTGACCGGCCGTCATGGTCAACAGGTCACGAACCCGCATGGCGGCCAGGTTGGCGCCGACCTCGGCCGGCAGGTCGGCCGGGAAAAAGCGGGTCACCGGATCATCGACCCCCAGCAGCCCCTCGGCCACGGCCAATCCCACAGCTGTCGACGTGAAGCTCTTGCTGAGCGAATAGCAGTAGCGGCGCAGCCCGGGCTCGAACGGCTTCCACCAGCCTTCCGCGATCACCCGGCCATGCCGCAGGAACATGAAACTGTGCATCCGAAACGGCGCGCCCTCGAGGCTGTTGAGGAAGGCCAGGATGCCGGCTGAATGCACGCCCTGCGATTCGGGCGTGGCACGCAGCAAAGCCGGATGGGGTTGGGCATTCATGTGGATCTCCTCCGAGCGGAGCGGGTCACCGGCACCGAGGCGTAAGGTGAGGCCGGGTTGCATTCAATTATATAGAAGCAGGCTGAGCGTTTCGGGCGCGGCCGAGGAGCGCCGGAGGGGCAAGCGCCACTCGCAGCAGAAGGTTGGGTGAAACAGGGGGTGGGCCGAGGGCCGGCGCTCCGCCCC
>JAEURK010000225.1 GCA_016789175.1 Anaerolineales bacterium | reverse complement strand
CCGAACGCCTACGTCCACGGGCAGGGCCTGATTGCGCTGTGGGCAACCCGGGCGCTCGAACGCGCCGGCTGCAGCCTGACCGCCCGGCCGGAACAGGCCGAGATCGTGGTCACGGCCTATTCCGGCGCCTCACCCACCTGGGCCCTGCAGCGCGACGGCCGGACCGATACCTTCGACACTCTGCGAGCCCTCGCGCAGGCTGTCGCTGGCTAGATCAACACAACCGGAAGCGGGTGGCGCCCGCGCCTATCGGCGACGTGTGCTTGGGCAAGCTGTCTGCGGGTCATGCCGCGGAATCGAGGACGTAAAGAAGCGAAGCCCTGCGGGCAGCGGTCCCGTTTCCTTCCGCGTAATCCGCGTAATCCGTTGCCAGTCTCCTGGCCTGACAGCGCCGTTAGCTTACTGCCATCGGACGCGATCCTGGTGGCGAACCGGATTCGGACGGCTGGCCCTGTACACGGATGGCACGGAGCCATTCGAAAGGTGTCCGTGTGATCCGGGCTATCGGTGTACAGGGCCGGCCTGTTCCGGGCTCCTGACAACCTGCAATCGGGTTCACTAACAGGATCAACGTGCCCGTGCACGTACTGCAAGTTCGAACGGCGCAGCCGGCGGGCGATCACCTATAATGCCGCCATGCGCCTCGAAACCATCACCCTCCATCACATCAAAATGCCGCTGCGCTCGCCGTTCCAGACATCGCGCTGGACCGAGCTCGATCGTGAATGCCTGATCGTCGAAGCCCGGGCCGACGGCCTGACCGGCTGGGGCGAATGCGTGGCCGGCGCGATCCCCAACTACTCCTACGAGTCGACCAAGACCGCCTGGCACATCCTCGAGGACTTTCTGATTCCGCTTGTGCTTGAAAGCGATCTGGCCGACGTCCCCGCCTATCACGCCCTGATCGAGCCCATCAGCGGTCACCCGATGGCCCGGGCCGGCCTGGAGCTGGCGCTGTGGGATCTGTTCGCTCAGCGCGCCGGGCAATCGCTGCGCGACCACTGGGGCGGGACGGCCGACCGGGTGAAGGTGGGCGTGTCGGTCGGCATTCAGTCGTCGCCTGAACGCCTGCTGGAGGTTGTCGACGGCTACCTGGCCGACGGCTATCGGCGCATCAAGCTCAAGATCAAGCCCGGCCGCGACGTCAGCGAGATCGGGATCATCCGTCGTCATCATCCGGACCTGCTTCTGCAGGGCGACGGCAATTCGGTCTATCGCATCGGCGACGCCGAGCACCTCAAGGCGCTCGACGACTTCGGCCTGCTCCTGCTCGAACAGCCGCTGGGCATGGATGACATCGTCGATCATGCCCGGCTCCAGCCGCAACTCAAGACCGCGCTGTGCCTGGATGAGAGCATCCACACGGTCGATCATGCCCGCTGGGCGATCGAGCTCAAGGCCTGTCGGATCATCAACATCAAGCCCGGCCGGGTCGGCGGGTACTGGATCGGCAAGCAGATCCATGACCTGTGCCGCGCCAACGGTCTGCCGGTGTGGATGGGCGGCATGCTCGAGACCGGTGTGGGCCGCGCCGCAAACCTGGCGCTGGCCGCCCTGCCCGGCTTCACGTTGCCCGGCGACACGTCGGCCTCAGCGCGCTATTACCACCAGGACATCATCACCCAGCCGTTCACGCTCAACACCGAGGACAGCACCTTGAGCGTGCCGACCGGCCCGGGCCTGGGCGTGACCATCGACCGTGACGCGCTCAAGGCCGTGACGATCGGCTCTCGGACTTTCACACGGTCGTGAGGGTCTGGTCGCAATCGGGCGCGATTGAGCTGGCGGTAGAGTCTGTTGGCCAATGCCCCCTCAAGGAGGACCGTGATGTCCAGGATCCTGAGATTGTTCGGCGTTCCGATGGACCTCGGTCAGCGCCGGCGCGGCGTCGATATGGGGCCGAGCGCGATCCGATATGCAGGTCTGACGCCGGCCCTGCAAAGCCTCGGGCATACCGTGATCGATGCCGGCAACATCGCCGTGCCGCTGCCCGAGCAAGAGCCGGCCGAGCCGGACGCTCTGCGGGCCCGGCACCTGCCGAGCATCGCGGGCGTGTGCACGGCCATCTACGAGGCCGCGCACTGGTGCGACGACCACGGCGAGATCCCGGTCTTCCTGGGTGGCGATCACTCGCTCAGCATCGGCACGGTCTCGGCCGTGACCTCCGAGCCGGGCCAGGTCGGCGTGCTGTGGGTCGACGCGCACGGTGACTTCAACACGCCCGAGACCACGCCCTCGGGCAACGTGCACGGGATGGCGCTCGCGGCGCTGCTTGGCCTGGGCGCGCCCGAGCTGACCGGTATCGGTCGCCCCACCCCCAAGCTCCAACCCGCGCAGGCGATCGTGGTCGGCGCCCGTGATCTCGACCCGGGCGAGCGCCGGCTGCTGCGCGAGCAAGACGTGCGGGTGTTCACGATGCGCGAGGTCGACGAGCGCGGGATCGCGACCGTGGCGCGTCAGATCATGGAGCGTTTCGAAGGGATGAAGCGCATCCACGTCAGCCTGGACCTCGACGCGCTCGACCCGGGCGAGGCGCCCGGGGTCGGCACACCCGTGCCCGGTGGGCTGACCTACCGCGAGGCGCACACGTTGATGGAGATCCTGGCCGACACCGGCAAGGTCGGCTCGCTCGACGTGGTCGAGGTCAACCCGATCCTCGACGAGCGGAACCGCACGGCCCGGCTGGCGGTGGAGCTGGCCGCGAGCCTTTTCGGTCAACGGATCTATTAACGGCAACGGCGGCCCAAGGCCTGGCCTCGGACCGCCGTTGCGTGTTTTGTTCCCCGTTTACTTGTCGTTGAGCACCAAAGACACGTTGGTGGTCGACTGATCGACCTCGGCGAAGGTGAGGATCGCCTCACGACCCGGGCGGGAGTAGGTCAGGATGGCGCCGGTTTCGCTGAGCTGCAGGTCGCTCTCGAGCGTCCAGCCGGTGGCCGGCATCTGATCCTTGTACCACTGCAGCACCTCGCCATACGGCTGCGAGACGTTGAACGTGGCGCCAAAGGTGCTGAACACGGCGCCGGTTGCGTCGAGCGTTTCCGGGAAGGGGACATCCTCGGGGCGCTCGCCGAACTCCACGGAGGTCGCCATGGCCTGAGCGGTCTCGAGCATGCCCGAGTCGGCGACCTCGGTCGCGACCGACTCGAGGGTCTCGAGCGCGCCGGGGCCGACCTCGGTGGCGAGGGCCTGGGCCGTCTCCGCCAGCTCGCCCAGCGCGCCGGCCTGGGTCGCCACAGCCTGCCCGGTTTGCACGGCCGGCACGTTGTTGATCGCATCGCCGATGCCGCCGCACCCCAGGCTGCTTAGCACGAGAGCCACGGCGACGGCCTGCCAGCGCGGAAAAGAAGAACGGTGCATGGTGAGCTCCAGGGTGCGCGCCCCATCGACCGCGACTAGGGCGAGACGATGATCTGCAGCGTCGTGAGTTGATCGCTGGACGAATAGCTGACGGTCACGACGATGCTGCGGCCGTCCTTTTCGTAGTACAGCACGGCGGCGTCTGCCGTCTCGACGGCCACGCCCGACTGGCTGTCCGCGGCCCAACCGGCTGCGGCCAGTTCGTCCTTGTAGTACGTGAGGACCTCGTCATAAGACGCCTCGCCGGTCTGAAACGACAGCGTGGTGGCGTCGCAG
>JAEURK010000218.1 GCA_016789175.1 Anaerolineales bacterium | reverse complement strand
CCATGATCGAACATGACCGTCGGGTTCTGTCGATCGGCTTCCCGCGCATGCACAAGGAACCGGGTGAGCGCCGCGACTTCCTGCCCTCGTTTGTGGCTCGCCTCGAAAAGCTGGGCGCCCGAGTCGTGCTCGAACACAACTACGGCGTCGGATTGGGCCTGACCGAAGCCGATTACCTCGCGGTCGCCCCCGGCACGACCTTCGTCGATCATGAAAACGCCTACCGTCAGGATTACGCTGTGGTGTTGCGCTGCCCGACCGAGGACGAGATCCGGTGGATGCAGCCCGGCGCCTGCCTGATATCGATGCTGCACTACCCGACGCGTCCCGGGCGGGTGGCGTTCTTACAGCAACGCGGCCTCGAAGCGATCTCGCTTGACTCGATCAAAGACGACAGCGGCCGGCGCTTAATCGAAAACCTCAAGGCCGTCGCCTGGAACGGCCTCGAAGCCGCCTTCGCTGTGCTGGCTCGCGTCTATCCGCACCCCGGGTTTGAAAGCCCGCTGCGCGATCCGCTCCAGGTCGCCGTGCTCGGGGCTGGAGCGGTCGGCCGTGAGGTGCTCGCCGCGGCCGTGCGCTATGCCGACGATGCTCTGCGCGGCCGCTTGGCCAAACGCGACATACCCGGCGTGGTTGTGACGACAGTCGACTACGACGTGACAGCCCACGGCTCCGTCATGCGGCGCCTGCTGGCGCGGACCGATATCCTGGTCGACGCCACCCAGCGCCCGGATCCCAGCCGGGCCGTGATCCCGAACACCTGGCTGGCCTGGCTGCCGGCTCATGCCGTCATCCTGGATCTCTCAGCCGACCCTTACGACTGCAACACGAATCCACCCCAGATCAAGGGCATCGAAGGCATCCCGCAGGGTGACCTCGACCAGTATCAGTTCGCACCGGACGATCCGGTGTACGCTCGTGTGCCGACCTGCGTGTCCAGCGCGAACCGCCGCCACGTCGTCTCGTGCTATTCGTGGCCGGGCGTACACCCGCGCGCCTGTATGGAACTCTACGGCCGCCAGCTGCGCCCGCTGATGCGCGTGCTGCTCGAACGCGGCGGGGTAGCCAACGTCCGACCGTACGGGCGTTTTTTCGAGCGCGCGCTGGCGCGGGCCCAACTCTCACGCTGGCAACGGACCTAGTCCGGCCGCCGCGCGGCGCGCCGGTTCACGGGGGAAGTCACACATGACGCTGCCGCACGCCAGCGGAATCCCGCGCATGATGAAGGAGCCGGGCGAGAAACGGGTCTTCCTGCCCGAGTTCATCCAGCACCTGGCCAATGCCGGGCTCAATGTCTTCATCGAGGAAGGCTATGGGTCACGCTCCGGTTTCACCTTCGACGACTATCGCCAGGGAAACGAACGGGTGCGCCGTTGTGCGCGGGCAGTGGCCTTCCGTCAGGACGTCGTGCTGGTGCTGCGCTCGCCTTTCCCGGAGGAGTTCAAGCTGCTGCCGTCCGGGACCTGTCTGATCTCGATGCTGCACTTCGCGACCCGGCCGCAACGTGTGGCGCAATTGGCCGAGCTCGGGATCCACGCGATCTCGCTCGACAGCATCGTCAACGACAACAATCTGCGGCTGGTGGAGAACATGAAGGCCGTGGCCTGGAACGGCCTGGACGTCGCGTTCAGCGTGCTCGAGCGGCGCTGGCCGGGGCTGCACAAGCCCGACGGGTCGCCGATCCGCGTGGTCGTGGTCGGCACCGGCATGGTCGGCAAACACGCCGTGGAGGCCGCGACCAAGCACGGCAACGACGAGCGCAACAACGCCACGATCGATGCCGGTCGCGCGGGCGTGGTCGCGACCGCGATCGGGCGGAACGTGATCTGCAACGAACGGGCGATGGAGGCCCTGCTGCGCGACGCCGATATCCTGGTCGATGCGGCCCAACGTCGCGACCCCGGGCGTGCTATCATCCCCAATGCCTGGCTGGCCTGGCTCCCGCCCCAGGCCGTGATCGCGGATCTGGCGGTCGACCCCTACACCCCCGACAGCCACCCGCCGATCGTGCGCGGCATCGAGGGCATCCCACAGGGCAGTCTGGATCAGTACGTCTTCGAACCGGATGACCCGGCCTGGTGCGCGTCGATCCCGGCCAATGTGCCGACGACGCACCGGCGCACGGTAGTGTCATGCTACTCGTGGCCCGGCATCCACCCGGCCGCCTGCATGCGCCACTATGCCCAGCAACTCGAGCCGCTGTTCGAGCCGTTGATTGCGAAAGGCTACGACGGATTGAGCCTCGACGGCGGCTATTTTGAGCGCGCCCTGTGCCGGGCGACGCTGCGACACTGGCTCGACGTCGGTCAGACCGACTTTCGACCGCGGTGATCAAAGGCCGGGCTCGAGCCGGCGACAGATCGATACGATGCTCGGGCTGTCCGGCGCGAAAGCCTCGCCCTCGAAACCGCCGAACCGCTGCGTCACCTCAAAGCCGTGTTCGCGAAGCAGGACGTCCAGATCAGCGACGTTCGTGAAACGGCAGGCAATGCGCGTGGTCCTCACGTGCGGTCCGGCAGCGTCGCGCCAGCGCCGGTAAGTCGTCCAGTGCAGGACCTGGGCAGCCGGATCGAAGGCCTGAGTGCCTGAGACCTCGATCGCGTGTCCTTCGACTCCGACATAGCGAAACCAGAACGTCTCGTCGGGCTGATCCGACAGATCGTGTCCGGCCGGGTTGCGGGTTTCGAAGGCAAAAACGCCGTCCTCGGCCAGATGCCGCAACACCGTGGATAGGAAGGCGCTTTGATCGACACGGGTTTGAAGTGCCTGGAATGCGTTCCCCGTGATGTACACAAACCGAAAGCGCCGACCGAGATCGAGTTGTCGGGCGTCGCCTTCAACCCATTCCACCGCCAGCCGCAGCCGCTCGGCCTTCCCGCGGCCGTGGGCCAGCATCGGTCGCGCGAGGTCGACGCCGGTCACCGCCAGACCGGTCTGTGCGATCGGGATGGCCACGATCCCGTTTCCGCAGGCGATCTCGAGCACTGGGTCACCGACCTGGCGGGCCAGCGCTGCATAGAATGCGATGCGCGCCCCGGCGCCCGGGATCTCCTCCAGGTCGTAGTTGGCCGGATCCTGAAACTCTTCGAGATTGTCGTGCGGCAACATGCTCAATCAAGAAGGCGACTGTCACAGACTGGGCTTGCCAGGGATCGCCAGTCGATGGTTCAGGGCCGGCCGTTCCTGGCCCGGCGTGAAGGCAAACGTCGTCAGGGAAGCGAGCGAGGGGTAGCCGGCGATCACGCCGCACTCGCTCAGGCGGGCGCGCCCCTCAGCGGTAACGGGGAGACCGGCGGCCCACAAGATCGAGAACGCGATCAGATCGCCGTGGGTGACGGCAACCACATGCCGGCCCGGGTACTGGTCACGGATTCGCTCGAAGAAGCGTAACACCCGCGCGAGGATGTCGCCCGGCTGCTCGAACTCCGGGCCGGCGCCGGCATAGAGATCCCAGTTCTGCGAGGCCAAAGCCTGCTGCGTCAGTCCGTCATAGGGCGAATAGACTTCGAGCAACAGGCGCGTCATCATCGGTTTGAGGTTCAGGCCCTGGGCCGCAATCAGAGCCGCGGTCTGCCGCGCGCGCAGTAATGGGCTGGTGTACAGTGCAACCGGGCGCGCGTAGCGTAACTGGCGGCCGGCCGCCATCGCCAGCTCGCGGCCGAACACGCTCAAGCCGAATCGCTGGAGCCGGCCGTAGTAAACGCCCGCGGGGTTGTGGACCTCGCCGTGGCGCACCAGGGTGATGCGGGTCGGTTTTGACATCGGTTCAGGTATAGCGCTTGCGCACTTCCGCGCTGATGAAATCCATGGCCCACACCACCAGCACGATCGCCCAGATCGCGGTCCCGGCCTTGTTGTCCTGTCCGGTGTTGATCATCTGCGCCAGGTAGTAGCCGATGCCGCCGCCTCCGACGTAGCCGATGATCGTCGAGATACGGACGTTGATGTCCCAGTGGTAGATGATGAAGGACACGAAGTTCGGCACGATCTGGGGCACGATCGCGAACCACACCACCTGCAGGCGGTTGGCGCCGGTGGCGGTGAGCGCCTCAACCGGCCCCGGGTCGATGCCCTCGACGGCCTCGGAGAACAATTTCCCAAGCGACGCGATCGTGACCACCGTGAGCGCCAGCACGCCGGCGAATGGGCCGAAGTCCACCCAGAACGCAAACAGCGTGGCAATCACGATCGCCTCGAACGAGCGCAGGATGTTGAAGACCGTGCGGACGAGGTAGTACACGGCCGTGCCGACCCGGCCGCGGCGGGTGACGTTTTGGGCCGCCAGGAAGCTCAGCGGCGCAGCGACGACGACCGCAGCCGCGGTCGCGATCAACGCCATGAAGATCGTGACGATCACGCCGTCAAGGACGTCGAAAAAGGCCCGGCTCAGTTTGACAGCGCCGACCTCGACTTGCAACTCGACCTCGATCTGGCCCGGCACACCGTCTTTGGTCGCCACGATCGGGCGGGCCTCGAACTCGGCCGAGAAGTGCCCGTCGGCGTCGGTGGTGATGAACGGGCCCGGGAAATACTGGCCGCTCGGCAGGCGCCAGCGCAACTGCAGCTCGGTGTCCGGCTGCAGCTCGAACCCTTCCACCCTGAACTTGTCACGCGGCGCGGCGCAGGGCACGCTCGGCACCAGCCGCGGCCCGGTCGTGGCGGGCACGCCGTTCTCGGCCGAGCCGCAGGGCACGGGCACCGGCAGCTGCAGCGTGACGGGCTGGATCTCTCGATCTACCAGGTCGGGCGTCAGAAAGTCGCGCAGCAACGGCCCGCCCTTGGACCACAGCTCGACGCTGAACAGCCGGCGCAGATCGATCGGCGTGTCGCTGGCGACAAACGAGCCCCGGTAGGCCAGGATGTAAGCGACCAATACGACGACGGCCGTCAGAGTCGTGCGCAACGCGCGCCAGCGATTGGGCTTTTCGGGCGTCATGCGAGGCGCTCCCGCAGCCTGGCGCTGACGAAGTCCATGATCTGCACCACCACCAGGATCGCCAGGAAGGCCGCACTCACCGCGCGGTAATCGCTCAGGTTGATCCACTGAATGAGGAAGAAACCGATGCCGCCGCCGCCCACCACGCCGATGATGGTCGAGGCGCGGACGTTGATCTCCCAGCGATAAATCGTGAACGCCGTGAAGGCCGGGACGACCTGGGGCAAGACGCCATAGCGCACGATCTGCAGCCAGTTGGCGCCGGTGGCCCGGATGGCCTCGATCGGGCCGGGGTCGATGCCCTCGATCACCTCCGAGAACAGCTTGCCCAGCGCGGCGATGGTATGAACCGTGACCGCCATCATGCCCGCGAACGGTCCGAGGCCGATGATCACCACGAAGACGATCGCGATGATCAGCGACTCGATCGAGCGCACGATGTTCAGGATGGTGCGCACCACGACGTACACGACGAGCGTGAAGGCATTGCCGCCCATCAGGTTGCGGGCCGCCAGGAAGCTGAACGGAAACGCCCCGAGCGTGCCGAGGGTCGTGGCCATCAACGCCAGAGCGATGGTCTCGTAGATGCCTTGCAGAATGAAGCCGCCATTGGTCGACAGCTCCCAGCCACCCAGCGGCCGCGACTGGCGCAGGTACAGGCGCTGTTCCTGCGGCATGGTCGGGTCGACGCCCGGTGGGATCGCATTCGGGATGACGAGGGCCGTGGTCAGACCGCCCTGGGCATCCGGCTGCTCGGAGCGAAACCGGGTCGGGTCATCGGCCTCGCGCAGCACGAAGAAATCGCCGATCGGGCTCTGCCAGACCAATTCGACCGGGACGTCGGGAGTCAGGCCGGCAGCCGCCACGGTCAGGGTCTCGCCCACCGCTCCACACGTCGCATCCACCGTCAGCGTGATCTCGCCAGTGGAGGAATCAGCGGCCGCCGGCGCTTCGGTCGGACACGGCACGATGATCTCGACCCAACCTTCACGCTCCTCGGCACGCGGTTGGATGAAGTCCGGCCGAAGCATCGGGCGCACGATCAACATGACGCGGTCGATGTTGCTGGCCAGCACCGGCGGGTTGATCTCAGCCACCTGCCAGCCGATTACGAAGAACATCGTTGTCGAAAGCAGGGCCGGGATCCAGCCGGGGGCGACGTTCGGACGGGCCGCATCCCACACGTTCCAGGCCCAGATCAGCACGGGCACCACCAGCCAGTAGAGGTTGGCCGGATCGCCCTTGAGCGGGATCGGGCGGGTCTCAGGCGACAGATCCTGCGGCGTCAGGCTCCACCAGATCAGGCCGAGCAGGGTCAGGGTGAGACCGAGGATGCTCAGGCCACGGGCGCGTCGACCGCTCAGGAGCTGGCCGAGCCCCGGAAGGATGAGAGAAGCGAGTGGGATAGTGACCGGCATGATTTGGCTATAGGCGAGGTTGTGTGCTCACCCAGGGGTTTCAGGCGCTCAGGCCGGCCTTGACCTCGATCGCGTCTTCGCCGTAGATCTCTTTGAAGCGCGCTTTGTCGATCTCTTGCGGCAGCCCGGTAAAGACCACCTCTCCATCCTTGAGCGCGATGACGCGCGTGGCGTAGCGATGGACGAGATCGAGGAAATGCAGGCTGCAGATCACCGTGATCTTTTCTTCACGGTTGAGCTGCTCGAGATACTGGAGGATGCTGTGCGACAGCACCGGGTCGAGCGAAGCGACCGGCTCGTCGGCCAGGATCAGCTTCGGGTTTTGCATGAGCGCGCGCGCGATCGCGACGCGTTGTTGCTGCCCGCCGGAGAGCGCGTCGGCCCGCGATTGGGCCTTCTCGGCCAGGCCGACCCGCTCGAGCGCGCGCACGGCGCTGGCCCGGTCGGCGCTCGACCACACACCCGCCAGGCTGCCAGCGGTGCCGACGTATCCCAGGCGCCCGGCCAGCACGTTCGTCAGCACTGACGAGCGTTTGACCAGGTTGAACTGCTGGAAGATCATGCCGATCTGGCGCCGGATCCCGCGCAACTCAGCGCCCGAGGCCGCCGTAACGTCGGTGCCGTCCCACAGGATCTTGCCCTGGGTCGGCTCGATCAGCCGATTGATGCACCGCAAAAGCGTGGACTTGCCGGAGCCGGAGAGACCGATGACGACCAGAAACTCTCCGTCTTCGACCTGAAAGCTGACGTCGGTCAGCGCACGGGTGCCGTTGGGATAGACCTTGTGGAGGTGTTGGACTTCCAGCATGGAAAAGGCCCGCAACGTGAGGCGGCCCGGAGGCCGCCTCACGTTGCTCACTTGATGGGTCAGGGGCTAGCGGACCAGGTTCGCGACGTCGATGCCGGAGTTGGCCAGCAGGACGCGGAACTCATCGAAGAACGTGTCGTCGACCGACTTGAGGCCGTCGATCGAGTACAGCGCCCGGAGCGCGGCGGCGCCGTCTTCCGAGGCCGCGACAGTTTCCATGGCCGCCATGATCGTGGCGCGGGTCTCGGCCGGCAGGTCGTAGGCCGAAGCCAGCGTGTCGTTCGGGATGATGTTGTCGGTCTGGTAGACCACGATCACCTTGTCGTTGACATCGGGCAGTTCTTCCTGGACAGCCGTGTTGGTACGGGCGTCGACGAAGGTCGCGCCGAAGTCGCAGATGCCGCCGGCGTACACGGCCCGCACGACAGTCGGGTGGCCCTGGACGAACGCGGCGGTGCGAACCTTGACGCCCTCTTGCGCGAGCAGCGAGAAGGGGATGACGTAGCCCGAGGCCGAGAACTGATCGGTCCAGCACGGCTTCTTGTCGGCGAACTGCTGCAGGGCGGCCAGGTCATCGACGCCCGTCGCGGCCGTGTAATCGGCCGCGCGGCCGATGAACTGCGCACCGTAGTGATCGGCGCCGTTGCGCAGGGTGACGAAGTCGACGCTGGCGCAGTTGACTTCGCTGCCATCCGGCAGGGTCACCATGGTCTGCTGCGCGAGCAGATACGCGAAGGGCGGCAACCAGCCGACCTGGGCGTTACCCGAGCACATGGCCTCGATCATGGCCTTATAGTTGGTCGGGACGACGGCCTTGATCACCAGGCCGGTCTCGGCCGAGAGCAACTCCGCGATGGTGTTGCCGCTCGCAATCAACTCGTCGGACGTGGCCGAAGGCGCGATCGCCATGACGATCGGCCGCTCTTCGGTGCCGAGCGGCACGGCCGTCGGCTCGGGCACAGCGGTCGGCGCCTCGGTCGGCGGGACCTCGGTCGGGGGCACTTCGGTCGGCGCAACAGTCGCGGGCACCTCGGTCGGGGCCGGGGTCGGCGTCGCCGCCGGCGCGCAGGCCGCGAGAACGAGAGCCGCCGCCGAGAGGGCGCCTGTCCAGCGATACAGGTTTCGAGTCATGGTTGTTCTCCTCTTCTCAAGAAACGAAAATCGACGTCGCCATACGCACGCCTTGCACCGACAACGGCCCTTCTGTTCGGCGTCGGGGCCGCACATCGTGTGGTGGTGCATCAGTTCAAGGAGTGCCTGTGACCGTACGATTGTAGCCGACCTGGGCCGACAGTTCAAAGCCTCATTTGGAGTGGCCCGTCCTGTCGGAGGCCTCTTCATGCTTTATGCCGGGCCTCAATTCCGGCACACCCAAGACAAAGGGAGAGCCGTCGTTCCGGCTCCCCCTCCTATACAAGGTGGCCGTTTGGCTACCGCGTGAGCTTGCGGTAGGTGACCCGGTGCGGGCGGTCGGCCTCCACACCCAGGCGCTTGTGCCGGTCGGCCTCATAGTCCGACCAGTTGCCGTAGAAGAAGCGCACCTGGCTGTCGCCTTCAAAGGCCAGGATGTGGGTGGCGATGCGATCCAGGAACCAGCGATCGTGGCTGACCACAATGGCGTTGCCCGCGAACGCCTCGAGCGCCTCTTCCAGCGCACGGAGCGTGTTGACGTCGAGGTCGTTGGTCGGCTCGTCGAGCAGGAGCACGTTGCCGCCGTCCTTGAGCATCTTGGCCAGCAGCACGCGGTTGCGCTCACCGCCTGAGAGCACCCCCACCTTCTTCTGTTGGTCGGAGCCCAGGAAGTTGAAGGAGGCGACGTAACCGCGCGAGTTTACCTTGCGCGGTCCCAGCTCGACCATCTCGACGCCGCCCGTGATCTCCTCCCAGACATTGCGCTCCGGGTTGAGCGAGTCGCGCATCTGCTCGACGTACGAGAGCTTGACGGTCTGGCCAACCGTGACCGAGCCGCCGTCGGGTTTCTCGTCGCCCGTGATGAGCTTGAGGAAGGTCGACTTACCGGCGCCGTTCGGGCCGATCACGCCGACGATGCTGCCGGCCGGGATCTGGAGATCGAGCCCATCCAGCAGGAGCCGATCGCCGTAGCCCTTTGTGACGCCCTTGAAGTCGATCACGACGTCGCCCAGGCGCGGGCCGGACGGGATGTAGATCTCGAGCTCCTCGCGGCGCGCCTCGGACTCGGCCTCGAGCAGCTTCTCGTAGGCTGTGACACGCGCCTTGCCCTTCGACTGGCGCGCCTTGGGCGACATGCGGATCCACTCGAGCTCGTGCTGGAGCGTCTTCTGTCGTTTCGAGTCGGCCTTCTCCTCGAGGGCCAGGCGTTGCTCCTTCTGCTCGAGCCACGACGAGTAGTTGCCCCGCCACGGGATGCCGTGGCCGCGATCGAGCTCCAGGATCCAGCCCGCGACGTTGTCGAGGAAATAGCGATCGTGCGTGACCGCGATCACCGTGCCCTGATAATCGCGCAGGTGCTTCTCGAGCCACGCGACCGACTCGGCGTCGAGGTGGTTGGTCGGCTCGTCGAGCAACAGGATGTCGGGCTCCGTCAGCAGCAAGCGACAGAGCGCCACGCGGCGGCGCTCGCCGCCCGAGAGCACCTTGATCGACGTGTCCGGCGGCGGGCAGCGCAGCGCGTCCATCGCCAACTCGAGGCGGTTGTCGAGGTTCCAGGCGTCGTGCTTGTCCAGGAACTCCTGCAGCCGGGTCTGCTCCTCGATCAGTTTGTCGAAATCGGCGTCGGGCTCGGCGAACCGGGCGCTGACGGCGTCGAAGTCGGCCAGGGCCTGGACGATGGGCTGGACGGCCTCCTCGACCGACTGGCGCACCGTCTTCTCCAGATCGAGCTGCGGCTCCTGTTCGAGCAGCCCGCGCGTGTAGCCCTTCGAGAGCGTGGTCTCGCCCAGGTATTCGGTGTCGATCCCTGCCATGATCCGCAGCAGCGTCGACTTGCCGGCGCCGTTCAGGCCGAGCACACCGATCTTGGCGCCATAGTAGAAGCCAAGCGAGATGTCACGGATGATCTCGCGGTTGTTAGGGGGCACGATGCGCTTCACGCGCACCATCGAGTAGATGACTTGTTGGTCGCTCATAGGGTGGGGATTGTACCGAGAAAACGACAGCGGGTGTGGACCGGGGCTGCGCCCGGGCCCACACCCGCTTTCGTTTTCTCGGCAATCGGGTCAGCCCGTGCCCCACGCGCGCACGGTGTGCACGGCGCGCTGCCAGCCGGCATAGGCGGCCTCCCGCTCATCGGATGAGCGCTGTGGCTCGAAAACCGTGGCTTCGGAGGGCATGCGCGGCAGGTCGGACTGGGCGCGCCAGAAGCCGGCCCCCAGGCCCGCGAGCAGCCCGGCCGCGCGGGCCGTCGTCTGCGCAAAACGGGGACGGACCACGGGCAGACCCAGCCAATCGGCCTGGATCTGGCAGGCGAGGTCGCTGGCCGAAAGGCCGCCGCCGACTTTGAGCCGCGCCACAGAGATCCCGGCCTTGAGCGCGATCTCGTCCAGGATCGCGCGCAGCTGAAAGCCGAGCGAGTCGAAAAAGGCCCGCGCGACGTGGGCCCGCGTGTGGCCGAGCGTCAAGCCGAGCAGGCTGCCGCGCGCCGCGCGATCGTTGTAGGGGACGTTCAGGCCGGTTAGCGCCGGGACGAAGGCCACGCCGGCTGCGTCGTCAACCGAGGCCGCCAGCGTGCTCAATTCCTCGTCGGTCGCGATCAGGCCCAGGTTCTCGCGTAGCCAGCGCACGGCCGCGCCGGAGACTGTGGTATCGGCCTCGAGACAGTACGTGGCCTTGTCGCGCAGCAACCACGACAGGTAGATCTTGATGGTGTCGAGCGTGGGCGGCTCGGGGCCGACGCACACGTTGACGAACGAGCTCGTGCCGTGAGTGGCCTCGGCATCGCCGCGCTCCCAGCAGTCATAGCCGAACAGCGCGCCCTGCTGGTCGCCGATCAGGGCCCGGACCGGGATAGCGCGCCCATCCACCGTTAGCGTGCCGAACTCCGAGACGGTCGGCAGCGCCTGCGGCAACGCGCGGGCCGGGACGCCCAGCCAGTCGAGCCAGGGCGCCCAGTATTCGCGGGCGTGGTAGTCCCACAGACACATCGACTGCGCCAGCGAGACATCGGTGACGTGCCCGGCCGGTTTACCGAGCGCCTGCAGCAACCAGTTGGCCGAGAGCCCGATCCGCAGCCGATCATCCCGAGCCGCGTCGCGGACATCGGCGTCATGCAACATCCGCCACTTGAGATGCAGCGCCGCACTGTACGGCCCTGGCCAGTACCCGAGCCGATGGCGAGCGTCCGCGGCCAGAGCATGGTCGCGAAACGAGTCCTCGAGCGGCTGTGTGCGCAGATCCTGCCAGGTGATGGCGTTCGCCAGAGGCAGCCCGGAGTGCGCGTCCCAGACAAAATCGGTGTCGCGCTGCGAGGCGATCCCGATCGCGGCGACGTCGCTCGAGCGCAGCCCGGCCTCTTTCAGGGCCAACGCCAGCGCCTCGCGAACAGTTACGGCCACCTCCCACGGGTTCTGTTCGACCTCGCCCGGGCACGGATAGCTCCGCGCCAGCGGCCGATAGCCGTAGCCGCAGGGACGCCCCTCACGATCCAACACCAGGGCCCGGCTTCCGCTCGTGCCCTGGTCGATGCCCACCAGATAATCCGCCATACCCTTCGTTCCGTTACCGAGAAGCGCCCACTGTCAACCCAGCGCGCGCACTGTAATTGAGCGTCTACCGATCAGCCCGTCTGCGGCCCAAAATGCCAGGACAAGCGCACCTGATTGGGCCTCGTTGTTGCCGCGGATTTCGCCGATGACGTGGATAGTGGAAATTCCCACCCAACTGCGAAATCCGCGAAATCTGCGGCAGATAAACCCAAAGTGACGAAGACGCGATTGCCCCTGCTTAGCATCCTGCTCGTTGGGCAGTCACTCCGGAAGCAGTTCACCCAGATTCCGAATGACGTACGTCGGCCGGATGGCCGAGCCCGCAACCGCCGCCAGCGGGGTGGCGCCGGTGAGCGTGAGCGCACCCGCCATGCCCGCGTTCAGGCCCATGGCCACGTCGGTCTCGAGCCGGTCGCCGGTCATCACGCAGTCGGCGGCCGCGACGCCGGTCACGGCCAGAATGGCGTCGATCGTCTGGCGGGCCGGCTTGCCGACGATGGCCTCGCACGTCCGATCGGTGCAGGCCTCGAGCGCGGCGATGATGGCCGCGCAGTCCGGCTGTCCGGCGACGACGCCGCCCGGCCCGGTGCCGGGCACCGGGCAGTACTTGTCCGGGTTGGTCGCGAAGAAGCGTGCCCCGGCGCGCAGGGCGTCAAAACCGATCTGCAGCTTGTGGTAATTGAAACCGCGGTCGAAGCTCGCGATCACGGCCTCGCAGCCGGCGTCATCGACAAGCTCGAATCCGGCGGCGCGCAGCGTGTCCTCGAGCGCGCGCTCACCGATCACGAACAGCTTCGCGCCGGGCGCCAGCTGCCGACTCAGAAAGTCCGCCATCACGACCCCCGACGAGATGATGTCGGCCGGCGGTGTCGGCAGCCCGAGCGCCGTCAGTCGTTCAGCGTACTCGGCGCGCGTGTGGGTCGGATTGTTCGACAGAAAAAGCGTGCGCTTGCCGCGGGCACGCAGGGTCAGAAGGGTTTCGCCGGCCGTGGGCAGCAGGCGACCACCCAGGTACACGGTGCCATCCAGGTCGAAGATATAGGCGTCGTACCAACGGCTGGGCCGCTTGAGGGTCATTCCGATTCCTTGTAAGGTGGTCGCCGGATCACGACATCGCGGCCGGCGACCTGGACGGGCTCGCCAGCCACCGAGGCCGTGAGGGCCCGGTCGGTGAAGTTGAGCAGGATTGTATACGGTCCGCGGCGACAGAGCACCAGCCCCGCCGGTAACTCGGGGTCGAGCGGCACGCCTTGCATCGGCAACACGCGGCGCAGGATCGTTTCGACCTGTGCCTGACTCGGGTACCAGCCCACGTACAACGCCCGACCGTGTTCGTGCGTCTGTTCGGTCAACGCCGCCAGCCCCGCCCACGGCCCATCGCGATAGGTCGCCAGGACCGTCACATCCGGGCTCGGCTCGAGCGCTTCGACCCAGAACCCGGCGCCGCCGTCGCCGAGCGTCACCAACGGGCTCGCCAGAGAAAAGCGCTCACCGTCGGGCAAGGCACCCCAGTGCAGCACGCGCGCGCCGATCAGGCCGCGCAGCAGACCGGGCAGAGGTTGGTCGGTGAAGGCGTTGTCGGTCTGCTTGGCGCCGCTGCGCACCCCCACGATCACGGCCCCGCCCGCACGCGCGAACGCGTCGAGCGCCTCGGCTTCGTCAACGTCCATCAGATGCGCCGTCGGGGCGATGACGACCCGATAGCCCGCCAGATCGGCGCCCGGTGGCACCAGATCGACGTCGACGCCCAGCCGGCGCAGGGCCGCGTACCAGACGAAGATCAGGCGTTGGTAGATGAAGTCCTTGCGGTGCGGCGCGATCTGCAACGCCCACAGATCATCGTAGCTGTAGCGCAGCGCGATGCTGGCCCGCACCGGCTGGGCCGCGATCGCTTCCATCAGGGCGCGCTCCGGCGCGAGCGCCGCCACCTCGTAGAAGCCCAGATCGGGCGTGCCGTCGTGTTTGAGCAAACCGGAGTGATATTGCTCTTGGGCCGGCAATGCCGCGCGCTCGCGGAAATACACGATCCCGTTGGCGCCGTGGGCCAGCGCGTGCCAGGTCCAGAGCCGGATCGTGCCCGGCCGGATGAGCGTATTGACGCTCTCCCAATTGATGTGCCCGGCCTGCTGCTCCATCACCCAGAACGGCGCTCGCTTGAGCCCGCGGGTCAGATCGTGGGCCAGGCCCGTGATCAGCGGATCCCCGACGTCGAAGGCGTAGGCCGGCACCGGATCGCCGGGGTTGCGGGTCTGGCTGCCCCAGCGATATACGTTCCCGGTCGGATACGAGTCCCAGCTGGCCCAATCGAGGTCGCGCGCCAGGGCGAACGAGTCGAGTGGCGTGAACAGGCCCATGAAGTTGGTCGTGACCTTGTGATCCGCCGGCACAACTTCGCGCAGCGCCTCGATCTGCAGCCGTTGAAAGCGCACGAAGCTGTCGCTCATAAAGCGCGCGTAGTCGAGCACCTGAGCGGGGTTGGCGGCGTTGTTGGTCAGGATCGGGGCCCCGATCTGGGACCAGTCGTCGTAGTGCTGGGCCCAGAAGACCGTGCCCCAGGCCAGGTTGAGCGCGTCGAGCGAGCGATAGCGCTCGATCAACCAGGTGCGAAACGCGGCGACGCAGTGCTCGCAATAACAGCGCGCGCTTCCGCTGCCGCCGAACTCGTTGTCGATTTGCCAGCCGACGACGGCCGGGTGGCTGGCGTAGCGCATGCCCATGGCCCGCGCGATCCGGCGCGAGAGCGTGCGGTAGGTCGGGCTGTTGGGGCAGTAATGCCGGCGCCCGCCCACGTTGCGACGGCGGCCCAGGTCATCGACCGGCAAGATGTCGGGGTAGCGCCGCGCCAGCCACATCGGCGGCGCCGCGGTCGGCGTGCCGAGCAGGATTTGAAAGCCTTCGGCCGCAAATACGTCGACGGCGCGATCGAGCCAGGCGAAATCAAACCGATCCTCGCTCGGCTCGAGCAGAGCCCAGGCGAACTCGGCCATCCGCGTCACAGTCAGCCCGAGGCCGCGCATCCAGCGCGCATCCTCGGCCCAGCGCGCTTCCGGCCAGTGCTCGGGATAGTACGGACAACCCAGGTGGAAGCGTGAGAGATCAAAAGACATGACTCATGTTGCGGATTGCTGATTGTTGATTTCTGATTGCTGACTGGGTGCAAATCAGCAATCAGCAATCCGCAATCCGCAATCCCCATTATCCTTTCACGCCCGACGACGTGACCGACGCGATGTAGAAGCGCTGCGCGAGCAGGAACACGATCAGGGGCGGCAACACCGAGATCGCGGCGCCGGCCAGGATCAGATTCGGGGCGTCGGTCGCGCGCCCGCGCAGGATCGAGAGCGCCAGCGTCAGGACGTGGTTCTCCTCGTTGGCCGTATTGATCACGATCAGGGGCCAGATGAAGCTGTTCCAGGCGTACAGGAACGTAAAGGTCGCCTGGGTC
>JAEURK010000143.1 GCA_016789175.1 Anaerolineales bacterium | reverse complement strand
TCAGCTCGATGTCGGCCGTGCGGCTCGGTCCTGTGACAAAGACGACGTTGCTGCTGGTGTCCAGCAGATCGGGGCGCTCCGCCAACAGCGTCGCCAGATCGTGACGCAAGTCCTTCAAAAAGAGCACGACGGTATGGACCGGCGGCAACAGCGATGCCAAGCGCGAGCGGTCGTGCCCATGCACGAGCAGCAACGAGCCTGTGTCGGCCAGGCCAGCCTGCGCGCCGGTCAGGCCGACGGGCACTGTGGCGAGCGATTGCAGGATCGCCGTGCGACCCGGCGCCTGATCGGGCACATGGGTGGGCACCAGATGAATGCCAGCCAGGGACAAGGCTGCCCCCAACCCCGGTAGCCCAACGTCGGCCAGCGGCCAGCCGAGCACGTCACCGGCGCCGGCTTCGAGCAGCAGACGCACAACGGTTTCTGTGGCGGGCTGAGGCGACAACGGACCATGGACGCGCCCGCGCACGGCTTCGAGGTTCTGGCGGAAGTCCGCGACCTGGGCCTCCAAAGGCGGCGGCGGAGTGAGCGGCGCCGGTTCCGGCGGCGTCGGCAGCGCGGCAGGCAGATAGCCGGTGCTCAGCGACCGACGGATGGATTGGAGGATCGCGTCGCGGTGGGTCATGACCGCTGCCGCCTTTCCTGCATGATCCGACTGAAGGGTTTCGGCGCAAAAGCCGGGAAGGTGCGATGGTCGGTCCAGCCCGATAGCGGCGGGGGCAACCAGCGGATCGCGCGCTCGCGGCCGCCCAGCAGCCGGGTGCCGAAACCGCCCAGCCGCACCGCCCATCGGAACAAGTTCGGCCGGACGACCAGCCAGCTGTAAATTGGCAGACCGACCTTGAGCCACCATGGGCTGTGCCCGGCGACCTGTGTCTCGACCCGTTGGGCCAGCAGCAGGCGTGGGATGTTGATCCGCACCGGACAGACCTCGCGACAGGCGCCGCACAGCGAGCTGGCGTGCGGCAGCTCCGGCCACGCGTCGATGCCACCCAGAGCCGGGGTCAGCACCGCGCCGACCGGCCCGGCGTAGACGCTGCCGTAAGCATGTCCGCCCATCTGCTGGTAAACGGGGCAGGCGTTCAAGCAGGCACCGCAGCGGATGCAATACAGGATCTCAGCCACCTCGGTGCCCAGCACTCGGCTGCGACCGTTATCGACCAGCACGACATGGAACTCGTCCGGACCGTCGGGCTCGCCGGGCCGGCGCGGGCCCGTGATCAGGTTGTTGTACACCGTCAGCTTTTGGCCGGTCGCCGAGCGCGCCAGCACCTGGAGCATGACACCCAGGTCATCGAGGGTCGGAACCAGCCGTTCGATCCCCATCAAAGCGATGTGCACCCGTGGCGCGGTCGTGGTCAGACGCCCGTTACCCTCGTTCTCGACCAGGGCGACGGTTCCGGTCGCGGCCACGCCGAAGTTCACGCCGCTGATGCCGAGGTCGGCCCTCAGAAAGTCGTGACGGAGCGACTCGCGCACACCGGCCGTCATCTCCTCGGGCACGGTTGTCAGCGGGATCCCGAGCTTGTCGTGCAGGATGCGGCCGATCTCTTCTTTTGTTTTATGGACAGCCGGGACGATGATATGCGAGGGATGTTCGCCGACCAGCTGGATGATGCGCTCGCCCAGATCCGACTCGATCACCTCCAGCCCGGCCGCCAGCAGATCGCGGTTTAGCTCGGTCTCTTCGCTGACCATCGACTTGCCTTTGACGACGCGTTGCGCGCCGTGGCGGCGCGCGATCTCGAGCACGATCCGGTTGCAGGCCGCGGCATCCGGCGCCCAATGCACGGTGCCGCCGGCCGCCTCAACCTGTTCCGCGAACTGGGTCAGATAGCGATCGAGCTGGTTGAGCGTATGGGCCCGGATCAGGCGGGCGCGGTCGCGGACCGCATCGGGATCGGCCAGCGACGCCAGCGCGGTAGCGCGCAGGGTCGTAAAGCGCCCGGTCGCGCGTTGCAGAGCGACGTGGAGCTGGTCGTCGTGCAGGGCCCTTTCGACGCGCTCGTGAAAGGTGACGTTGGAGGTGTGCATGCCGATCCTCCGTTCAGGCGACGCCGGCCGGCGGCTGAGCGGCCAGGAGCTCCGCCAGGTGGCAAACCGTCACCGGCAGGCCGCGTTTGCGTGCGCCGCCCTCGATATGCATCAGGCAGCTGATATCGCAACCAACGACCGTCTGCGCCCCGCTGGCGATGACGTGATCGAGCTTGGTCTTGAGCATCGCGCCGGAGATATCGCTCATCTTCACCGCGAAGAGCCCGCCGAAGCCGCAGCACTCCTCGGCGCCATCCAGTTCGCGCACCTCGACGCCCGCAACGTGGCTGAGCAACGCCCGCGGCTGGCTGCGCACGCCCAATCCGCGCAGAAGGTGACAGGAGGCGTGGTAGGTCACAGCGCCCTGCCCGCTCCCGCCCACGTCCTTCAGCCCCACCACGTCGACCAGGAACTGCGCGAACTCATACGTGCGGGCGGCCAGGGCCTGGGCGCGCGGCAGATAGACCGGATCGTCGACCAGCAGCTCGGGGTAGTGATGCACGATCATGTCGGCGCACGAGCCCGAGGGAACCACCACCGGGGCGTCCGATTTCGAAAGCACGTCGACGGTGAAACGCGCCATCGGGGCGGCCTCGCCCCAGGCGCCGCCGTTGAAAGCCGGCTGACCGCAACAGGTTTGAGCTGTCGGGTACTCCACCTCGTAGCCGAGGCGTTCGAGCACGGTCACGACCGCCAGACCGGCCTGCGGACGGATCGTCTCGACCAGGCAGGTCGCAAACAATTGAACACGTCGGATGGGATTAGGCATAGTGGACAACCTGTCTAGACAGGTGCATTGTACCGCCTGCCATCGATCAGCCGCAGTGATCACCTGGCAAGGCAATCGCACCTGACTCGCGAAGACCAGTTACTGGCCGCGAGTATCACGAATTGGGGTTACTGTTCAGCCCGGTTGGGAGAAGACCCTCGCACCCCCTCGGTTTTCTCAAGCTGGCGAGTCGCGTCAATTCTTGAAGTCTGTGACCATACTCCCGCGGTGCCACTCTGGATACGAGTGCCCTGATGAGCCCCGCGCCTTCCGCGCCCATTCCAGACGGAGTAAAATAGAGTGTTGGCTTTTCTCCTAAAGGAAACGTTTCATGTCGACCCCTCTCTCCGTTCAACTGTACTCACTACGCGACTCGCTCGCGCAGGATTTCGCCGGTACGCTCCGCCGCGTGGCCGAGATCGGCTTCGCGGGCGTCGAGACCGCCGGCTTCCCCGGCACCACACCGGCCGCCGCCCGCGCGTTGTGCGCCGCGCTTGGGCTCAAGATTTCGTCCTTTCACGGGCCGGCGCCGGTCGGCGCTACCCGCCAGGAGTCGCTCGACCTCGCCGGCGCCCTCGGCGTCAAGCGGATCGTGCTGCCTTACCTCGACCCGAAGCTGTTCGCGACGCTTGACGGCGTGCGCGAGGTCGCCGACCTGCTCAACGCCGCCGCGGCCGAGGCCAAGGCGAACGGCCTGCACTTCGCCTATCACAACCACTGGTTCGAGTTCGGCCTGATCGACGGCAAGCCCGCCTTCGATCATCTCCTGCCGCTGCTCACGACCGATGTCGAGTTCGAACTCGACCTGTATTGGATCAAGGTTGGCGGGCAGGATCCGACGGCCCTGATCGCGCGCTTGGGCGACCGCGCGCCGCTGCTCCATGTCAAGGACGGCCCGGCCAACGGCTACGAGGCGGCCATGGTCGCGGTCGGCGATGGAGCGATCGGATACCCGGACGTGATCGCGACCCACCACGCCGAATGGCTTGTCGTCGAGCTCGACCGCTGCGACACCGATATGTTCACGGCCGTGGCCCGCAGCTACAGCTTCCTCACCGAAAAGGGAGTCGCTCATGGCCGCGTCAAGTGAGAACCAACGGCCGCAGGGCGTAGGCCCGACACCGTTGGGAGTCGGCGTTATCGGGTGCGGCAATATCAGCGAGATCTATCTGAAGAACCTGGCGCGGTTCAGCGTGCTGCGCGCTGTCGCGGTTGCCGATCTCGACCCGGTCCGCGCGGAAGCGCGCGCACGCCAGTTCGGCATGACGGCTCGCTCGGTTGACGACCTGCTGGCCAGCGACGACATCGATCTGGTGATCAATCTGACGATCCCGGCCGCGCACGCCGAGATCAGCCAGCGCGCGCTGGCGGCCGGCAAGCATGTCCACACCGAGAAGCCGCTCGCCATTAACCGCGCCGACGGGGTCCGGATCCTGGCGCTGGCCGCCGAGCGCGGCCTGCGGGTCGGCGGCGCGCCGGACACCTTTCTGGGCGCGGGCGGGCAGACCTGTCGGGCCTTGATCGACAACGGCGCCATCGGCGTGCCGGTCGCCGCCACGGCCTTCATGGTCGGCCACGGGCCCGAGCCCTGGCACCCGGACCCGGAGTTCTTCTACAAGCCGGGTGGAGGCCCCCTGCTCGACATGGGCCCGTACTACATCACGGCCATGGTCAACCTGCTCGGCCCGGTGCTGCGCGTCAGCGGTGGCGCGCGCGCGTCGTTCGCCGAACGCGTGGTGGGCAGCGGCGCCAAGAAGGGCCAGCGCATCGCGGTCGAAACGCCCACCCACATCACGGGCACGCTCGAGTTCGAATCCGGCGCGATCGCCACGCTCGTCACCAGCTTCGACGTCTGGCACCATCGCCTGCCGAACCTCGAGATCTACGGCAGCGAGGGGTCGCTGGCCGTGCCGGACCCGAACTCCTTTGGCGGGCCGGTGTTGCTGCGCGGACGCGCAGACAAGGACTGGCGCTCGATGCCGCTCACGCATGGCTACAGCGAGAACGCTCGCGGCCTAGGCGCGGCCGACATGGCCGCCGGCATTCGGTCCAACCGACCGCATCGCGCCTCGGGCGCCCTGGCCGGGCACGTGCTCGACGTCATGCTCAGCCTGCTTGATTCGGCGGCCAGCGGCCAGCGGGTGGGGATCACCACTCCGGTCGCGCGCCCGGCGGCGCTCCCCCCGGGTCTGAAAGACGGCGAGATCGACTGACACAAGATCGATTGACAGTGAGCGAAAGCGAAAGGCCCGGCACAAAACGCCGGGCCTTTCGCTTTCGCCGCTTCTATCCGTCACAACATGTGCGGCAGGTGGCCTTCCGGGTTGCTCGTGCGTCCGATCTGATCAAGAAAACCACTGACGATCTTGTGCATCGTGGTGACTTCGACCAGAAAGGAATCGTGGCCGTAAGCCGCCACCACGTGATAGTAGCGGCACTCTTTGCCGCGTGAGATCAGGGCCTGCACGAGCATCTCGGCGTGCGCCGCCGGGTACAGCCAATCGCTCGAGAAGCTGACCGCCAGAACCGGACAGTGCACGGGCGCCAGAGCATCCACCAGCGACGCATGTCCTTCGCCGATATCGAAGTAATCAAGCGCCTTGGTGATGTAAAGGTAACTATTGGCGTCAAAGCGATTAACGAACTTGTCGCCCTGGTATTTGAGGTAGCTCTCGACCTGATACTCGGGGTCGAACGTGAAGCGCTGCGGGCCGGTGCCGTTCTCGTACACCTGGCGCGCGAACTTACGCTCGAGCGAAGGCTCGCTCATGTAACTGATATGCCCGACCATGCGCGCGACAGCCAGGCCGTCCCGCGGCGGGGAGCCGTCATAGTAGTTGCCGCCGCGCCAGTTCGGGTCGCGCATGATCGCCTCACGCCCGATGGCGTTGAGCGCGATGTTTTGGGTGCTGGAGCGGATCGTGGCGGCGATGAAGAGCACGCTCCCCACCCGGTCCGGATAGTCCAGCACCCACTGCAGCGCCTGCATCGCGCCCATGCTTCCGCCGGCGGTCGCGTACAGACGGTCGATGCCCAGGCGATCGATCAGCCGCGCCTGGGCGGCCACCATGTCCGCGATCGTCAACATCGGGAACCGCAGGGCCCAGGGCTTGCCATCCGGCGCCGGCGATGACGGCCCGGTGCTGCCCGAGCAACCGCCGATCACGTTGCTACAGATGACGAAGTACTGGTCTGTGTCGAACATGCGCCCCGGTCCGACGGCCTCATCCCACCACCCTGGCCGTTCATTCGGATCGTCGGTGTGGTAACCGGCGACATGCGCGTCACCGGACAGCGCGTGACAGATCAAGATGGCGTTCGAGCGGTCGGCGTTGAGGGTTCCGTAGGTTTCGTACGCCAGGCTGAACTCCGGGAGGACGCCGCCGGCCTTTAAATGCAGCGGCTCGGCGAAGTGCGCGACCTCCGTCCGCACCACGCCGACCGAGCCGGCGCGTGAGCCCGCCTGAGCGTCGTCGTTCATAGGTGGAGCGCAGGCTGGAGGGCGGGCGGCGCGCCGACCGCCCTCCAGCCTGCGCTATTTCTTCATGCGGGGGTGTTTGCCGCCGCAACCTGGGTCTTGCCGGAGGCGATCGTCAGGGCCTGGTCGAGATCCCAGAGGATGTCGTCGAGGTCCTCGAGGCCGACCGAGAGGCGGACGTAGTCTTCCGAGACGCCTGCCAGGGCCTGTTCCTCGGCGCTGAGCTGCGAGTGCGTGGTCGTCGCCGGGTGGATGGCCAGCGAGCGCGTATCACCGACGTTGGCCAGGTGCGAGAACAACTTGAGGTTATCGATGAAGGCGCTGCCGGCCGCCTTGCCGCCCTTGATGCCGAAGCCGAGCACCGCGCCCGCGCCCTTGGGCAGATACTTCTGCGCCCGCGCGTAGCTCGGGTGATCAGGCAGCCCCGGGTAGTTGACCCACGCCACAGCCGGATGATCCTTCAGAAACTTGGCGACCGCCAGTGTGTTGGCGACATGGCGCTCGAGGCGCAAGGCCAGGGTCTCGAGGCCGATCAGGGCCAGGAACGAATTGAAGGGCGCCTGCGGGCCGCCGAGATCACGCAGACCGACGACGCGCGCGCGGATGATGAAGGCCAGCGGACCGACCACGTCGGCGAAGACAGCGCCGTGATAGGCGGGCTCGGGCTCGACGATACCCTTGTGCCGGCCGCTCGCCTTCCAGTCGAACTTGCCGCTGTCGACCAGGGCCCCGCCGATGATCAACCCGTGGCCGCTCAGCCATTTGGTGGTCGAGTACGTCAGGATGTCGACGCCGTGCTGGAAACCCTGGAAGAGATACGGCGTGCCAAAGGTGTTGTCAACCACCACCGGGATACCGCGCGAGTGCGCCAGGTCGGCGATGCTCTCAAAATCCGGGATCTCGAGCTTGGGGTTGCCGATCGTCTCGAGGTAGATCAGCTTGGTCTTTTCATTGATGTGCTGCTCGAAGTCTTTGCCCTCGGTGCCCTGCACCAGATGGGCCTTGATGCCCAGGCGCCGAAACGATTGCGTGAACTGCGTGTACGTGCCGCCGTACAACGCCGAGGTCGAGACCAGCTCATCGCCGGCGTCGGCCAACGAGGTCACGGCCAGCAACTGGGCGAAGTGGCCCGAAGCCGTCGCCAACGCGCCGACGCCGCCGTCGAGCGCGGCCAGGCGTTGCTCGAAGACGTCGTGGGTCGGGTTCATGATGCGCGAGTAGATGTTGCCGAATTCGCGCAGGCCGAAGAGATTCGCGGCATGTTCGGTGTCGCGGAACTGGTAGGCCGTCGTCTGATAGATCGGCACGGCGCGCGCGCCCGTGGTCGGGTCGGGCTTATAGCCGGCGTGCAAGGCCTGGGTGTGGAATCCGAAAGTGCGGGTGTTGCCGTCGCTCATGATCCTATCCTCCGCGGTCTGGAACCTGGTTTTCGCTGAGCCTCGACGAAGCGCAGCGTCTTCTCGTTTCGGGTTGTGCTCTTGGCTCCCTCAGGGGCGGATCAATCAGACGTGGCCAGCGCCAAAACAATACGCCCCTTCCGGATGCGAGAAGGGGCGCGAAAAGCGAGGTTCCCGTCTCTCATCTTCCAGAAGTGTCTGCATGTCAGCGGTTCAAAGCTGACGACGCTCTGCCGGATTTGGCACCATGTTGCTGCGCCGATGCGCACTCCAACGGTTGCCGAGGCTTCACAGGGCCGGTCCCTCTGCCTCTCTGGATAAGAGCTCACCGTATGCGATTGGGGGTGAGATTATCAAAATCGAGGGGGTGTGTCAAGAAACGAAAATGGGGTCTCATTACTGGGTAGACCAACCGACGATCGCCGGGAGGCGAACCACTACGACGCGAGGCCCGCCAAGAAAACGCCGCGCCTTCGCGTGTTGGCGGTTCATTACGGTTTTCGGGCCACCCCGGCAGGAACATTGACACGCCGCTTTGATTCGGCTATAACCGGCACACTTAGCCGTAATAAGCGAAGTTGACCAAATCCAAGGGTGCCAGCCGCGCCGCACCGCGCCGTGCCGCGTTGCGCGCTGCCCTCGCCAGTGATACAGGCCCGGACCCGGGCGGGAACCTGAGGACTCTTCAGGCATGGCCGTAGCCCAAGCGCTCGAACCAGTCGCCAGCCCTGCAACGCCAAATGCCTGGCGGGCGCTCGCGCGCCGTGCTGCTGCCTTTGTCTTGATCTGCGTCGTCGTGATCGCCGCCTGGGAGGGATACAAAGCTCTGGGCGAGGCGACCAAGGGGATGGTGCCGGGCACTGCCATCCGCCTGCCGGTGCGCACCGATGACCGCTCACTCCCCCATACATGGCGCATCGTCGGCAGCCTCTTTGAGCCGGTCCGGGCCAGCGACGACACCCTGCTCATCAGTAATCTCCTCCGCTACGCAGCCTTCACCTGGTTCGAGGCGGCCGTCGGCTTCGTGATCGGCGGCGTATTCGGCTTCGCGCTGGGCGTGGTTTTCGTGCAATCGCGTCTGCTGGAACGAGGCTTAATGCCGTACGTCGTCGCCTCGCAGGCCGTGCCGCTTCTGGCCATCGCGCCCATGATCGTGATCTGGGGCTCGCAAGCCGGTCTGCCGGCCTGGCTGGCCGTCTCGATCATCGCGGCCTATCTGACGTTCTTCCCGGTCGCCATCAACACCTTGCGCGGGCTGCAATCGCCGGACCCGGCCGCGATCGAGCTGATGCGCTCGTACGCAGCAACCCAAGGTCAAATCCTATGGAAGCTGCGGGTGCCGGCCGCCCTGCCTTACATCTTTACGGCGCTCAAGATCTCGGCCACCAGCAGCATCGTCGGCGCGATCGTGGGCGAGCTGCCTTCCGGCATTCAAACCGGTCTTGGGCGTGCCCTGCTGACCTTCAGCCAGTACTTCACCACCGGGCCGGAGCGGCTGTTTGGGGCCGTGTTGATCTCGGCCCTGGTCGGGCTGGCTTTCTTTAGCCTCGTCACGCTGGCCGAGCTCTGGCTGGTGCCGGCGCGGCGTCGGCTTGAATGAGCTTTGACCATGGCACATTCCAAGGAAACGGCAACCACTGCATCGAGGCGAGCGGCCTCGCTGCTCCTCTCTATGCGGTGGTTGCCGGGGGTCCTTCGAGTGTGACCTTGCAGACTGCACTCAGGCGAGGAGCATCCTTGACCCATTCTGCTGTCGTTCAGCTTTCGGATGTCAACAAGGTTTTTGGGGGCCGCGGCGCCAACCCGGTCCGCGCCTTGCAAGACATCAACCTGGAAATCGGGACCAACGAATTCATCTCGCTGATCGGGCCATCGGGCTGCGGCAAGAGCACGCTCCTGCGATTGGTCGGTGACCTGATCGCGCCCAGCTCGGGCACGGTGCGCGTCAACGGCAAAGCCGCGCACGAAGCACGACTGCGGCGCGAGTACGGCATGGTCTTTCAGCAGGCGACCCTGATGGATTGGCGCACGATCGGCCAGAACGTGGAGATGCCGCTCGAGATCATGGCCTGGCCGGCGGATAAGCGGCGCGCCCGCGCGCGCCAGATGCTCGAGATGGTGCAGTTGGGCGAGTTCGAGCGGCACTTCCCGTGGCAACTCTCGGGCGGCATGCAACAGCGCGTGGCCATCGCCCGCGCCCTGGCCTTCGAGCCGGCCTTGCTTCTGATGGACGAGCCCTTCGGCGCGCTGGACGAGATGACGCGCGAACGCATGCAGATGGAGGTGCTCCGCATCTGGGGCCAGACGCACACGACCGTGATCTTCGTCACCCACAGCATTCCGGAGGCCGTCTTCCTCTCGACCCGGGTCGTGGTGATGTCGGCGCGCCCGGGACGGATCTCGGACATCGTCGAGGTCGACCTGCCGCAACCACGCACGTTCGAGACGCGCGAAGACCCGCGCTTCTTTCAAAAGATCACAGAAGTGCGCGAAGCGCTGCGCCGCGACGAAGTCCGCGGCGCCTCCTCGTGAAACAGCGATGACCACTCGGCCCGTTCCCTTCCCCGGTCTGCAGCCCACCCTAACCCGCCTGCGCCATTGGCTGCCGGCGATCGTGGTCTTCTTTGTCGTGCTCGCGGCCTGGGAGGGCCTGGTCGGCATATTCAAGATCCAGCGCTTCCTGCTGCCGGCGCCGTCGCTGATCTGGACGACATTCTGGCGTGTGCTGCCCGACCTGGCGATCTCGACCGGCTACACCGCCGGCAACGCCCTCGGCGGCCTCCTGCTTGGCGCGACCCTGGGCGTGATCGTGGCCCTG
>JAEURK010000110.1 GCA_016789175.1 Anaerolineales bacterium | reverse complement strand
TCATTGATCAACGTGCTCTTGCCGGAGCCGGCGACACCGGTCACAACGGTGAGCACCCCAGTTGGGATGTTCACGGACAGATCCTTGAGGTTGTGCAGGCTGGCGTTGCGCACCGGGATCCAGCCGGTCGGGTTGCGCGGCTCCGCCTTGACGGGCAGGTGCTGCTTGAGAAAGCGCCCGGTCAGCGTGTCCGCCTCACGCAGATCCGCGACCTTGCCTTCGAAAACGATCTCGCCGCCATGCGTCCCCGCTTTTGGCCCGATGTCGACAACATGGTCGGCGATGGCGATGACATCCGGGTCATGCTCGACCACCAGCACCGTGTTGCCCTTGTCGCGCAGCTTGCGCAACAGACCGGTCAGACGATGGACATCGCGGGCGTGAAGCCCCACGCTGGGCTCGTCAAGGATGTAGAGCATCTCGGTCAGGCTGTTGCCGAGGTGACGGATCATCTTGACCCGTTGGGATTCGCCGCCCGAGAGCGTTGTCGTCTCGCGGCTGAGGCTCAGGTAGCCCAACCCGATATCGATCAACTGCTGAAGCGCGTCGGTCAGACGCCCGGCCAGTCGCAGCGCTACCGGGTCCGTAAAGCCCTGCAGCACCTTCACCAGCTCCGTCACCTCCAAATCGCTCATTTCGGCGATGTTGCGCCCATCGATCCGCGAAGCCAGGGCGGCGGCATTGAGGCGATCGCCCTGGCAGGCGGGGCAGGTCTGCGACGTCGTGAACTGCTCAAAGACGGCGCGGTTGCGGTCCGACATTGAGGCCGCATCTTTCTTGAGGTACATCCGGGTGAAGCGCTCGACCAGGCCCTCGTAACGCGAACCAAATTCGCCATACGAGACCTTGACGTCGGCGCCATACAACAGTGCCTGCAGCTCCGAGTCGCTGTAATCCCGGATCGGCTTGTCGTTGTCGAAGAGGCCCGAAAGCGGGTACATCTTCCACATCCACTTGCCGACCTTGAACTCGGGATGCAGGATCGCGCCCTCGTTCAACGATTTGCTGCGATCCAGGAACCGGTCCAGGTCGAGCTGGACGGTCTTGCCGATCCCCTCGCACTCAGGGCACATGCCCTGAGGTGTATTGAACGAGTACGCGTACGCCGGCCCGGCCGAGGGCTGGCCGATCCTGGAGAAGAGCAGCCGCAACAGGGCAGCGATGTCGGTGTAGGTACCCACAGTCGAGCGTGAACCGCCACCCACCCGCTTCTGGTCGATGATGATCGGCGCGTTGAGGTGCTCGATCCGGTCCACCTCGGGTTGCCCGTAGTGGGGCAGGAAACCCTGGACGAAGGCTGTGAACGTCTCGTTGAGCTGGCGCTGGGCTTCGGCCGCGATCGTGTCGAAAACCAGCGACGACTTCCCGGAACCCGACACGCCGGTGAAGACCGTGATTTGGCGCTTTGGGATGTCCAGCGTGACGTCCTTGAGGTTATGCTCGCGCGCGCCCCGCACTTCAATGTAGTCGCGATAAGCCATAGTGTCTCCCTGGTTCATCCATTCTATAATTCGGAAGCAAGCCTTGAGGGTTGCGGGGCGATTCGCCGATCGAAACAGGCCGCTACAAGGTAAAAGCCTCTTGTAGGACTTGAGGGTTCCACATGATAGTTAGGATGACCTATCGCACGCGCGATCTGGCACGCTCCGCCGCGATCAGCACGCAGCTGGTTCGCGATTACGAAGCGGAGGGATTTATCCCTCCGGCCGAACGCAGCCCGAACGGCTACCGGCGCTTCACGGCCCGGCACCTCACGGCATTGCAGACCGCCCGGGCCCTGATCGAAGGCTACGGTCGACCTCGGGCGGGTGCCATCCTCCTCGCGGCCCACACAGGGCGACTGGCGGACGCGCTGGCCCTGATCGACGCGCGACATGCCGAGCTTGATCGGAGTCGAACGCAGCTCGACCAGACCCTGAATACGCTGAGCACCCTGATCGGTCGGCTTCCGGGCCCGTCTCCCCTACATCCGGTTCCGCGCCTCCGGATCGGCGATGCCGCGCGCCTGGTCGGCGTACGCGTCTCTGCCGTACGGTTCTGGGAACAACAGGGCTTGCTGCATCCCGAACGCGCGCACGGGAGCCGCTATCGGGCTTTTGATGACCACCAGATCCGGCGCCTGCGGATCGTGGTCTTGTTGCGCCAGGCCAACTACGATTTTGCGTCCATTCGGACAACCCTCACCGAGGTGGAAGCCGACCAACCGGAAAACGCGGTCGCAGCCATCGAGCGCCGCCGCCATGACGTGGCCGCCATGAGTTGGCGCTGTCTGCGCGCGCTGGCCGCGTTCCACCACTATGTCGCCACGTACCTGGATGCTGACGCCCGGTTGGCGTTCGATCACGCGCGCCCGGGGCCGACGGGCTCAGCCTAGAACACGGCTTAGGGCAAAGCCACCTCACTCGCCACGAACGCCAGTTCACGCCAGCCCGGTGATGTCGCCCGCGTGCCCTGCTCGACGGCCTGACGCGCGGCCTGCCCCACCACTGCCGAGTATGTGGGATAGGCCAACGCCAGGTCGGCGAGTTGTGCCGCCGACATCGCTCCCGCCATGGCCGTCGCCGCGACGTGGATGATCTCGACCGCTTGCTCGCCAACGACATGGGCGCCGAGCAGGCGACCGTCGTCTCGAGCCACGATCAATTTGCAGAAGCCCTCCGCGCGCTGGTCGATCACGGCGCGATCGATGCGCGTATAGGGCACGACCGATACGAGCACCGCCTCGCCATGTTGGGCACGGGCCTGCGCCTCGGTCAGTCCCACACCCGCATACTCCGGATCCGTAAACCCGCCATGCGGGATCAACACCGCCGGCCGAATCATGCCGGTTGATGCCACCGCGTGCTCGGCGGCCAGGCGCCCATCAGCCTGAGCGGTCTGCACCAGCATGACCCGTCCGATGATGTCCCCGGCTGCAAAGATATGGTCCTGCGTGGTCCGGTAGTGCTCGTCGACTGTGATGTACCCGCGCGCCTGCGCTACCCCGGCCTCCGCCAGACCCAGGCCCGCGAGGTTTCCGCCCCAGCCGATCGCGCCGATGACCTGTGCCACTTCCAACGTCTGAACCCCGTCGCTGTCGCTGAACGTGATCCGCACGCCGCGTTCACACACTTCCAGCCGTTCGATCCCGCGCACACCGCAGCGCACATCGAGGCCGCGCCGGGTGAAGGCCAGCGACAGGGCCGACGAAACCGACTCATCTTCACCTGGCAGGATCCGCGGGGCCAGTTCAAGCACATGGACCTGCGCGCCGAAGGCGCTGAAGATCGAGGCCAGCTGACAGCCGGTGGCCGCTGCCCCGATGATCGCCAGCGACTCGGGCACTTCAGTCATCGTCCAGACATCGTGATGCGTCAGCGCCAGGTCCCCACCCGACACGGGGAGTTGCCGCGCCTGCCCGCCGGCCGTAATGATGAAGCGATCGCCGACGATCGTGTCACCGCCCTGAAGCCGGAGCGTGTGTGGATCGATAAACCGGGCTGGCCCGACCTCGCTCAGCACGCGCACACCGGCCCGCTGCAAGTTTGCGATCAGCTGCTTCTTCTCCTGAAGCTGGTAGACCGTCTGCTGGGTCTGGCGCAACAGACGAGCCAGATCGACCTGGCCCGGCGCCGACGGGATCCCAAACGACTCGAACAGCGCCGTGTCACGCACGAGACGCGCGGCCCGAGCCAGAACCCGAGTCGGTGCGCACCCATCGTTCGTGCAGGTCCCGCCCAGACGCCCTCGCTCCACGAGCGTCACCTGCGCGCCAAGTTCGGCGGCCCGCAAGGCCGCCGTCGTCCCGGCCGGGCCCCCGCCAATGACAACCACCTGTAACGGAGTCGTGTATGTGGCCATGAGTGTCCTCTCGGATCAAGTAAGTAGATCTTGTTTGTGATTTTTATCACAATACGGCCATTCGTCCACCGCTGATCGGTCATACGCGACCCGGTTCACTGCCAGGATCAGCACTCGACTGGTTGCTGGGGCCTACAGCCACGCGTTGTCAGTCGCCTTTTTTGCCGCGGATTTGTACAACTGGAGCCCTGCCGGCAACGGCCCTGCTTCTTTCCGCGCAATCCGCGGCCGGAAGCTGGGCCTGACACCTTGCCCGTGCACACGCGTTGCCTTGCTCGCGCAATTCATCGGGATCAGCGATACTTCGGCCTGAGCGTTGTCA
>JAEURK010000104.1 GCA_016789175.1 Anaerolineales bacterium | reverse complement strand
TCACCTGGGCTCGTATGTCTTCCTGAAATCCTCGCCGAAGGCAACGTCCGGTATCCAAATGTTCACGACACTCCATGAGGCCGGGCATGCCTCCTTGGGCAGCTCGAGCGATGCCCTCCTCATGATGGCGATGCCCGTGTTGTGCGGAGCCGGAGCGTTGTGGATGCTCCTGGCCGTCGAGTTGTCTTGGGTGTCTGTCGGTCTGGTCGCGTCCTTTGCAGTTGTGTCCTGGACGTGGAGTCGACGCCATCTCTCGCCGGGTGAGGCCCTGAACTTCCGAAAGGAACTGGTGGCCGATGCATTCGCGCTGCAGCTCATGCATGACTCCGATATCGCGTCGTTGTGTCGGTGGATCGATCGAGGCGGTCGACTGCCATATGATCAAGAGTACGGGGATCAGGCCGCAGCGCGCCGCCATCGGACATTTCTCAGGCTCGTCGACGAGCGGCTTGCGAATCCTCGTTATCGGTCGCCACGATTGGCGCTTCCCGGGCCGTGGTATGCCGTCGTTGCCCTCGCCTTGGTGGCAATTGCGGCGTGGTGGGGCCGGGAGCCGGGTTGGGCCGAGCTTCTGGTCAAAGCCACTCTCCTGGTGTTGGCGCCTTGGCTCATCACGTTGACGCACCGAAAGATCGTGATGCGTCAGGAACTGCAAATCCGTCGCTTCCTCGTTGACCTGTGTGGTGATCGACCTCCAGCGGCAGAGCCAACCGAGCAATTCTGAGGCCCCCGGACACCGGTTGTGCATGGCCTTCTTCACGCGCAAGCCGCCGGGACTTGAAACCGGTATCCGCCAGGCATATGTGCATTGCTCACGTCGCTTCATGGACTGGCCACCGCTCGCTGCAGAGCGTGCCCGCTGAAGCCATGCGATCATAGGCGTTTCGCGTCGAGCACGGCGCCGGTGGCGACCGATGTTCCAGCATCCTGCCGCCGGTTGGTTGAGAGGACATGCACGGTCGAAATCCGCGGGCAGGACGACCTTTGGCGGCCGTCACACGACGAGCGTATGGACCCACACGACCGGTGCGCGCTCGGTCTGCACAAAAGGAATGTCTGGTTTGAGCGACGCCTCGATGACGACAGCCGTGATTGCAGCTACGAGCGGATGGACCAGCCGGGTGATGTTACCTGCGGGGTCGGCATTAACCTGCCTGGGCAATCTTCCTGAGCCGCCTCTCGTTGAGCAGCACAAGGTGCCCGCCTGGTTCGGTGCGTACCAGGTTCTCGTGGGTGAAACGCGAGATGGTGCGGATGGCGGTTTCGAGAGTCGTGCCGGAGAAGTTGGCCAGGTCCTGGCGTGAGAGAGCCAGGGTGATCCGACTTCCATCCTGGATGGATTCGCCGCATGTTCCCGCTATCTTGAGCAACATGTACGCCATCCGTCGTTCTACTCTCGTCCCGACCAGGGCGTGGCCCTGGAGCATGGTGTAGTGGCGCTGCCCAAGCATCTTGAGTAGACGCAGTGTGATCGCCGGGTAGGTGCGAAGGAAGTCGTCGTAGTGTTCGCGGGATAGGCTGATCACAGTACTGGGTTCCATGGCCCGCGCAGTAGCCGGTTGCGCCGGGAAGTGCAAGACCCCGCCGCCAAAGGCCTGGCCCGCGTCGATCAACTCAATAATGACCTCGCGGCCGTCTTCGTCCTGAAAGACGATCTTGACCTGTCCCCGATCAACGATGAAGATCTGCGTGCAGGGATCCCCTTGCTGGAAGATGCCGGCGTCTCTGTCATAGGACGTCAGCGTGCATTTTCCTGCGACGGTACGCAGGTCTCGATCCTCGACGTCCTGGAACAGCAGCGATCGCCGCAGCCTCTCCGTGATCAATGTGACGGTATTGAGCATTTTGCTTGTTGGAGTGTACCACTGGGTTCCAGCCCCCTTTTTCGATTCAACCAGATGGTTGTATCGAAGTCCGCTTCCGTTTTGATGACCTGTCGCCACGGGTCCGGTTGATTGGTCAGATCTGAAGTCTGCCTGGTCGGTCCTCACCGGGGACGTTCGCCCGAGCCGCCACACGAGGCGGCCAGCCCTTCATCTTCCCTTTCTAGCAATCCGTCATTAACGAAGGCTGTCGTCAGTGAGACCCGTATCCGTGCCGGGTCGGCGCCGGATTGCCATCTTGGGGTGGGAGGCCCGTCGATGCAGGTGGCGTTGAGTGCCTTGGACGACGACCGGCCCAGAGTCAGGACGATCTTGCGCATGCCAGGCCGATTTGGCCCTGGCGCAGGTCAACGCGCCCTTGGCTGCATCGGTCCCGAGAGACCGTCTCCCCAGAGCACCCGGCGTGATCACGGTCACTTTTCCTGTACGCGCCAAGTCTTGTCGCACTCCTGATGGCGGTCGCGGTCTGGCAGAACTGCCCCAGGCGCTCAATCGACCCGGCAGCTGGTCCTGAAGGCCAGCAGACTGGTCGCAGGGCGGGGGGGCACTGCCTACCGGCCCAAAGTGACTGGGGTCACGAATGTATATCGACTGCCGTGCATAGCCCGCGTAGAACCTATTGACACCGGTTATTTTTAGTTATAAAATAAGTCTAGAATTAAGTCCCGGCGGGTCTGATCCAGTGAATCGAGGCCTCATGCTGGTCCCCAAACGCACGGTCGATTTGCGGCGTCTCAACCACACGGTTTTGCTCCGCCACCTTTACCTCCACGGGCCGATGAGCCGCCTGGAACTGAGCCAGCAAACCGACCTCAGCCCCAGTACCGTCACCAATGTGGTCACGGCGCTCATCCAGGATGGCGTTCTGCTCGAGACCGGGGCGACCAAATCGCGGGGTGGGCGGCCCCGGGCGATTCTCGACATCAATGCCCACTACGGCTATCTGATCGGCGTGGACCTGGACGAGACACACGTTCAGCTCGTGTTGTTTGACCTCTCGCGACGCAAGCTCAAAGCCACTTATGACGCGATCTCGCCGGGTGTGAAGACGCCTGAGCCCCACATCGCCGTGGTCGCTCGCCGGGTGAACGAGCTCATTGCGGATCTGCCTCGCGACAAGGTCCTTGGGATCGGCGTCGGCGTCCCCGGCATTGTCGAGCCTCACCCGCTCCTGGTTGGGGGCGCATCGACCTGGGAGTGGCGTGCCGGGTCTCTGGCAGAGCGGATCGCCCACGCGATCGACCTGCCGGTCTTCGTCGAAAACGGCGCTAAGGCGATGGCGTTGGCCGAGGCCTGGTACGGCGTCGGGCGCGGCGCGCAAGACATCATTGTGGTTCTGCTGGGAACCAGTGTCGGCGCCGGTGTGGTGACCCAGGGCCGCCTTTTCCGTGGAACGACCAACAGCGCCGGCGAGTGGGGACATACCAAGGTCAGCCTGGATGGCCGAATCTGCCGTTGCGGCGGCAATGGGTGCCTTGACTCTTACCTGGGCGTGCCGGGCATCCTCACGAGCTGGCGCGAGCATGCCAGCAACGGCCTCACGTCCGCTGACGGCGACCAGGTGGCCGCGCTCGAGCGCCTGATCACAGCCTATCGCAAAGGCGACGCGGCTGCAAAGGCGGCGGTGCGCGACACAGTGCGTGTCCTCAGTGCCGGGATCGCGAACCTGGTCAATTTGTTCAATCCGGAGCGGGTCATCATCGGGGGTTGGGCGGGTCTGCAGATCGGCGAGGTGATCTTGGAAGACGTCATCGAGGGCGTCAAAGCTCAGGCGCTGCCGGCGACGCAAGCCTCGCTGTTGATCGGTCTGTCGCAGTTTCGGCAGGACGCGATCTGCACCGGCGCTGCCTGTCTGGTCCTGGATGAGTTCCTGTCGCTCAGCCAGGAATTCTCGACAACCGAGTAGGGAACGCCACGGTGACCTTGAGCGTAAGCCCCCACGACCGCGCCGTCTTTCAGGAATCGCTGGCCGATTTCCTGCCGGACGACATCGTGGACGTGCATGCCCACGTCTGGCTGAGAGCCTTCGCGACCGGGCCCACGCCGATGGTGCGCGGCGCGCAGTGGGCGCTGGCGGTCGCGGACGAGCAGACGCCCGAGGTTCTGGCCGACACCTACGCGGCGTTGTTCCCGGGGCGCCGCGTGACGCCGGTGCTCTTTGGCTGGCCCGAGCGCTACATCGACATCGCGGCTAACAACGCCTGGGTTGCCGCCCAGGCGCGCCAACAATCGGCGCCGGCCCTGTGTGTGTCGCTGCCTGAGACACCGGCCGAAACGCTCGACGCGATCGTGCAGGCGGGGGGCTTCATCGGCCTCAAGCCGTACCTCGAGTTCGCGCCGCGACATCTTGGCCCGGACGAGATCTCGAGCTTTGACTTCCTGCCGCGCGCACACCTGGAGATCGCCAGCCAGCGGGGCTGGATCATCATGTTGCATCTGCCGCGGTCGCGTCGCCTGGGCGATCCGCTCAACCTCGCTCAGTTGGTCGAGATCGAGCAGACCTATCCCGGCGTGCAGTTGATCGTGGCGCATCTGGGCCGGGCGTACTGCCCGGAGGATCTCGGTGACGCGGTTGCCGTGTTGCGCCGCACGGAACGGTTGGCCTTCGACTTCAGCGCGAACACCAATGCCTGGGTCATGACCGAGTTGCTGCGCACGGTGGGCGCCTCGCGGGTGCTGTTTGGCAGTGACCTGCCGATCACGCGGATGCGGTTGCGCCGCGAGTGCCGCCAGGGCACGTATGTGAACCTGGTGCCGCCCGGCCTGTATGCGGACGTCGACGCCGATCCGCATCTTGTGGAAGTGGGCGCCGCCGAGACCGAATCCCTGACCTTCTTCCTTTATGAGGAATTGCTGGCCATGCGCCAGGCGGTTACCACGCTGCGACTGCCCGCGACGGCGGTCGAGGCCATCTTTGCGACGAACGCGCGCGCCATGGTGGCGCGCGCGCACAGGAGCCGGTGATGCAACTGCTGTTAGGGCTGGATGTCGGTACATCGGCGGTCAAGTGTCTGGCGTTCAACCTCCGCGGCGAGGTGGTGGCCTCGGCGCGCAGCGCGCTGCAGCTCTCAACGCCGCGCGCGGGCTGGGTCGAGCAGGACCCCGAGCAGATCTGGACGGCCGTGGCCGAGGCCTGTCGCGCGGTCACCTCACGCGTGCCACGGATGCACAAGATCGTGGCGCTTAGCCTGTCGGCCCAAGGCGGCACCACGATCCCGCTGGCGCCTGACGGCACGCCGACCCACATGGCCTTCAGCTGGATGGACGAGCGTGCCGACACGGAGTCGGCCGTGGTCGCGGCCACGCTGGGCGCCGACGCGCTCTATCAAACGACCGGCTGGCCGCTCAGCGCCGGGCTGCCGCTCAATCACATCGCCTGGTTCCGCACGCACCGCGAAAGCGATTTCAAGCGCACGCAGCGCTTCTGCTTCGTCAACGACTTCGTGACCTCGCGGCTGTGCGGCGCTTACGGCATGGATCCGTCCAACGCGAGCATCACCCAGCTGTACAACCTCGCCGAGGGCGGCTGGGACGCGCAGTTGCTCGATCTGGCCGGCGTCGAGCCCGAACAGCTCTCGCCGCTCGGCGAGTCGGGCCAGGTGACCGGGCAGGTCACGGCCTGGGCCAGCCAGCAGACCGGCCTGCCGGTCGGGCTCCCGGTGGTCCTGGGCGCTCACGACCAGTACTGCGCCGCCGTCGGCACGGGCACCACCCAGATCGGTCAGGCGCTGCTCTCGTGCGGCACCGCCTGGGTCGTCCTGACCATCCCACATGGGCGGGCCGGCGCGCTCCAGGCCGGCATGTCGGTCAGCCGTCACGCGATCCCAGGGCATTTCGGCGGCATCGTGTCGCTGGGCGGGGTTGGCGCGATCGTCGATTGGCTGATCTCGCTCCTGTGGCCGCATGTCACCGGACAGGCGGCGCGTTATCAGGCGCTCAACCAGGCTGTTCTCGCGGCCCCGCCGGGTTCGCACGGCGTGCTCTTCCGCCCGCATCCCCGCGGGCGCGCGGTCGGTAACGAAACGCTCGACTTGAGCTTCGGCTCGGTCGCGCTGCGCCACACGCGCGGCGATCTGAGCCGGGCCATGATGGAGGGCGTCGCCTTTGAGCTGCGCCGGATGCTCTCCGAGCTCGATGAAGCCGCCGATGTCACGGCGTTCAAGATGATCGGCGGCGGGTCGCGCAGCCAGATCTGGCCGCACATCGTGGCCGACATCACCGGCCGACCGATCGAGCTGGTCTCGATCTCCGAGTCGGCCAGCCTGGGCGCCGCGGTGCTGGCCGGGGTCGGTGCCGGGCTCTTCACCACCTGTCAGGCCGGCGCCGCGAGCCTGGCCTCGCGCAGCCAGCCGGTGCGTCCGGACCCGAACCTGGCCGAGGTCTATGACGGTCAGTACGCCCGGTATTGCGAGGCCAGCGGCCCGGATGCCTGCGCTGCGGCCGACGCCGCCGGAGGAGACGGCCGATGACGACACACGCTGCTGCAGGGCCGGGGCAATCCGCCACGTCCACCTGGCGCGCGCGTCTGGCGAAGCTCGGCCGCAAAATGTGGTTCTACCGCTACCTGTACTTGCTGGCCCTGCCCGGCGTTTTGTACTTCCTGGTGTTCTCGTACCTGCCGATGTGGGGCGTGGTGATTGCGTTCAAGGACTTTCGGCTGTTCCGCGGCTTCGACGGCAGCCCGTGGGTCGGCTTCGAACACTTCACGTTCTTCTTCTCGTCGCCGAACTTCCCGCGGCTGTTGCGCAACACCATCCTGATCAGCGGTTTCAATCTGGCGCTCGTCTTCCCGGCGCCGATCATCCTGGCGCTGCTGCTCAACGAAATCGGCGACGGCTGGTTCAAGCGCTTTGTCCAGACGGTTTCGTACCTGCCGCACTTCATCTCGTGGATCGTGGTGGGCGGGCTGTTGACCTACACCTTCTCGCTCAGCATGGGCGTGGTCAATATCCAGCTGCAGCGGCTGGGGTTGGAGCCGTGGCAGATCCTCGGCAACAAGTCGGCCTTCTACGGCCTCGTCGTCGGAACCGGGATCTGGAAGGAGATCGGCTGGGAGACCATCATCTACCTGGCCGCGATCGCGGGCATCAATCCCGAGCTTTACGAAGCCGCCAAGGTCGATGGCGCCAACCGCTTTCAGCGCGCGCTGCAGATCACGTTGCCCGGGATCTCGGCCGTGATCGTGATCATGCTGATCCTGCAGATCAGCGCCATCCTCAACTCCAACTTCTTGCAGATCCTGATCCTGCAGGGCTCTGACGCCAGCCTGTACGAGGTCGGCGACGTGATCGATACCTGGGTCTATCGCGCCGGCTTCCTCAAGAGCCAGCTCAGCCTGGCCACCGCGGTCGGGTTGTTCAAGGGCGTGGTCGGGCTGGTGCTGGTGTACTTCGCCAACAAGGCCGCTAACCGGCTGACCGGCCAGGGATTGTGGTCGAGGCCCGCATGAAAATCCCCAATTCCCCGATCCTCCCCGCGTTATTCGGCCGTCGCACACAAAAGGTCCGCCAGACCCTGGGGTCGCGCCTGTTCGATATCCTCAACGTCCTGGTCCTGTGGGGCCTGGTCCTCTTCACCCTTGGGCCGTTCCTGTACATCCTGTTCGGTTCGATCACCGAGGCCGATTACTACCGGGTCCATGGTGTTGCGCTTGACCCCGCGCACTGGTCGCTGGCCTCGTACGAGGTGCTCCTGAGCACAGCCTCTCGGCTGGTGCCGGCCTTCAACGTCACCCTGTTGACGACCGTCCTGGGCACCGGGCTGGGCCTGATGGTCACGGCCTCGCTCGCCTTCGCGGTCTCACGCACCGAACTGCCTGGGCACAACCTGCTGGTCTGGATGCTGTTCTTCACCATGATCTTCAACGGCGGCATGGTGCCGTTCTATCTCGTGGTCGACGGCCTCGGCCTGACCAACACGATCTGGGCGATGGTGATCCCGTTCCTATCGGATGCCTGGTTCGTGTTCATCCTGGTGAAGTTCTTCGAATCGCTCCCGCAGGAGCTGTTCGATGCGGCGCGGATCGACGGCTGCAGCGAGGTCGAGCTGTTCTTCCGCATCGTCCTGCCGCTCTCCAAACCGGTTCTGGCCACGATCGGCCTGTTCTTCGCCGTGTACTTCTGGAACCAGTGGTTCTGGCCGATGGTGTTCGTCCAGGATTCGCAACTGCATCCCCTGCAGGTGGTGCTGCGCGCAATCCTGTCGACCATGATGCCGGTGGTCAACCCGAATGCGGCCGTGCAGCAGGCCCGGCAGATGGCCGACATGCCCCCTGTGGAAGTTATGCGGATGGCGGCCATCGTGGTCACCATCATCCCAATCGCCATCGTCTATCCGTTCTTGCAGCGGTACTTCGTCAAGGGCGTCTTAATCGGCGCGGTCAAAGAATAGGCCGTCGCCGCCGTCCGAACACTGAGAAACAGGAGGGTGCCGATGCCGGTTGTCTGACCCGATCTCGTCGACCACAGTTTGAATGACATGACAGCGTTGCGCATACGTTCAGGCAAAGGAGCATGAAGATGAAGGCCCCGAAAATTTCGAGAAGGAAGTTCCTACAGATCGCGGGCACGGCGACCGGGGCGGGCCTGCTGGCCAGCTGCGGTCCGGCACCGACGGCGGCGCCCGTGGGCACGGCTGCGCCGGCTCTGACCAGCACGCCCGGCCTCAAGTACGGCGACAAGGCCGCCGTCCATCGCTACATGTGCGGCGGCTTCTCGGGCGCCGGCCCGGACGACAAGCTGATCAAGGACATCCAGGAGAAGGCGCTCCGCGATGAATACGGCCTGAATGTGTCGATCGAGATCGAATCGGCCCCGTATTCCGACATCGACCAGCTCGTCACCACACGGCTTGAAACTCAGGCCGTGGACTCGGTCGAGCGCGACGGCACCTCGGCGCTCAACTGGCTGTCGCAGGACGGCCTGCTTAAGGATATCGAGGAGGAGTTGTCGTCGTATGGCAACTCGCTGACGTCGATGCTGCCTTCGGCGGGGTTCGAGTACTTCCGGAAGGGCGGCAAGCGCTGGGCGTTTGCCAACTTCTATTCGACCCCGGTCGACGTGGAGTACATCCACATCCGCCGCGATTGGCTGGCCAAGATCAACCGTGACATCCCGACCAACCTCGAAGAGCTCGAGGAGTGTCTGCGGCTGTTCAAGGACAAGAACCTCGGCGGCGACATCACCATCCCGCTGGCGAACGACCTGGGCGGCTGGATGATCCCGTCGTACGTGCTCCAGGGCCCGTTCGCGCCAGAGCCCGATGAGCAGCGCAAGATGCTGGCGGCCGGCGAAGACTTCGAGTACGAGTTCGGCTGCGCCATGCGGCCGCGCCGGCTCGAGCTGTTGCAGAAGTGGTACGTCGACGGCCTGATGAACCCCGAGTGGGCGACGTTCAAGGGAGAGGACACCGAAAGCGCCCTGCAGAAGGGCTACGTCGGCGCGTTGCTCTCGGGCTGGTGGAACCTCAACAGCCAGCTCAAGAACATCCAGAAGAACATCGACCCCAGCCAGGATTGGGTGCAGATCTACCCGCCGCTCGGCCTGCGCGACGTCCCGAACTCGGGCCGCCTCCTGACCGAGATCCCGCTCGAGCGCGTGGCGGTCGTGACCTCCTGGGCCCAGGCGCCCGAGGCCCTCATCGCCTTCGCCGATTGGCAGAACAAGTCGTGGGAGAACTTCATGCTG
>JAEURK010000422.1 GCA_016789175.1 Anaerolineales bacterium | reverse complement strand
CGATCAAACCGGCTTAACGCAGCGTTTGGGGCCGTCACTTGGAACGCTTGCAGCAACCGGTTACAATGAAAGGGTATGTGGGCGAATACGATCCCTATGGACCTGGTATGGGACCGCATCGAGCAAGACGCCGATGCCTTGTTCCTGGCCCTGGCACGCGCCAATGCGCAGCGGATGAAGCAATTCGACGCGGCGCAGCGCCGGCTTAAGCAGGATCTCAACCCGGCGACCTGGCTGCCGACGCTCACCGTCCCGGCGGTCTTCGCGAATGGCGAGGCGGCCCAGGCCTATCGGGCTCAACTCAGCCAGGCCATGGCGCAGACCCGGCAGTGCCTGGTGACGATTGAGGCACGCGTGAAAGCCATGGCCGCCGCCAGCCCGACGATGGCCCGGCCGATGCCGGTCGCCCACAACGAGATCGCGCTCATTACGCTCTATGTGGCGCAATGCCATGCCAACCTGGAGACCTGTCGCCAGGCGATGTGCAGCCCGACTGGAAATCGACCTGTTCCAAAGGCCTGGCAACAGTGGGCCGCCATCGCCGCCATCATCGAACTGGTTACGGCCGTCGTGGCGCTCACAGCACGGGCCATGCCGGCCGCTGTGGCCCAGGTCTTTGGCTCGACCCTCACCGGCGTCTCGCGTTGGCATGTCGCCGGCGACTCCCTCGCGTCGGTGCGCTCCCCCCTCCTCTGTTAGGTCGCCTTTCCGCTGACTCAACCAAGACAGGCGGCGCGGTCTTCGCGCCCTGAGGCGACGTCGGCTCCATGCGACGTCCTGACAGATCGCCGGCGGATCGTGAGCCGGCTCGGGTGGAAAGGCACCCCAACATGATCGATATCTCAAGCAAACCGTCCCGGGCGTGGGTCAAACTCACCGCGCCCTATCAGAACCCCGACATCCGCCGCAGCCTTGGCCAGCTCGCCAATTCGGCTATCCCGTATCTGCTCCTGTGGATCGCGATGGCCTGGACGTTCCAGGTCGGCTGGTGGCCGCTGACGTTGCTGCTATCCGTGCCGGCGGCCGGCATGCTCGTGCGGCTGTTCATCATCTTCCACGACTGCACCCACAGCTCGTTCTTCAAGGATCAGAAGTGGAACGACCGCATCGGCCTGATCCTGGGCGTCTTCACGTTCACGCCCTATCACAGCTGGCGCCGCAGCCATGCCATTCATCACGCTACGTCGGGCGACCTCGACCGACGCGGCATCGGCGACGTCGACACCCTGACGGTGCGCGAGTACATGAACCTGAGCTGGCTCGATCGACTGCGCTATCGCATCTACCGCCACCCGCTCTTCCTCTTCGTCATCGGTGCACCGTTCCTGTTCGTGGTGATCAACCGCTTCCCGCTCAAGTCGGATCCGGAGCGCGAACGGCGGGGCGTGCACCTGACCACCCTGGCCATCCTGGCCATGGCGATCGCGTTGTCGGCCTGGCTGGGGTGGCAGACCTTTGTGGTCGTGCAGGGCTCGATCCTGCTGCTGGCGTCGATCGTGGGCGTGTGGATGTTTTACGTCCAGCATCAATTTGAGGAGACCTACTGGAAGCCGCATCCCGACTGGGATTACTTCCAGGCCGCGGTCGAGGGCAGCTCGTTCTACAAGTTGCCGGCGGTGCTGCAGTGGTTTACAGGCAACATCGGTTTCCACCACATCCATCACCTCAGCCCGCGGGTGCCGAACTACGAGCTTGAGCGCTGCTTCAAGGAAAACGCGCTCTTCCAGAACTGCAAGACCCTGACCCTTGGTCAGAGCCTGCGCACGCTCAACTGGCGGCTGTGGGACGAAGACCTGCAGCGTATGGTCGGGTTCGCGCGTGTCGGACAACTTCGACGCGCGGTGCGGATGGCCGCAGCCGGCACGGATTGACCCGGCCTGCAGCAGACCGATCCAAACGAAGAAGGTTGGCACTGATGCCAACCTTCTTCGTTTCAGTTCATCGGACGCAGCGAGCCTAGCCGCCGCCGTTATGCTGTTGCGCGACGGTGCGCAGCTCGCTATAGCCATCTGCGCCGAGGGCCAGCGTGAGCTCGTCATCAAACAACTCGACAAGTTGGATCGGCGCGCCCGGGGCCGGGCGGTTACAACTGCCACCCTCCAGATATACCTCGCTGCCCTCGGCCAGCACCAATACCTTCTCATCCCAAACCAGCGGATGAAGTGCGCAATAATACGGCTTGTAGCGCCAGGGGTGCTCGCCGGTTTCGATCGAGGCCTTCTGGAGCGCGCACAGCCGATCCGGCCGCAGGAAGATGCAGGTGGTGCCGGCCGGATGGCTCGGGTCGTTGATGACCGATGTGCCGGTGCACATCTCGCCGACCGGGTGATCGTCATCGGGTTCGCGGCTGTCGTCGAACCACAACGCCGGGTCGCGGCGAGCTTCCGGCAAGAACGGCTGAATGATCTCGGCATGCGCCAGCACATCCTCAGCCTCGCGCACCGTGATATACACGCCGCCGCTGCAACAACTCGATTGACACTCGGCGAGGTTGCAGCGTCGCACCTCACGGCGTTGGAGCAGATCGGCGTCGACGCGCAGGCTGTTGATGATCAGTTCTTTGTTCATAGGGGAAACGGATGATCCACGGAGTGATTTTCGATCTCGGCTCGACCCTGATCTATTCGGACGATGATCATCGCTGGGGGCTGATCCTGCCGCGCATGCGCCGCGACCTTTGGGGCCATCTTGCAACGCTCGGCTATCAGCTCGACCAGCGGGCCTTCCTCAATCGATTTGATGAGAACTTTCGGGCTTTCGACGAACAGCGCCAGGCAAGTTTCGTGGAATATACCATAGCCTTCGTGCTTAACCGCACGCTCGGTGAGTTATCGGCGCCGTTGCTTGAAGGTGAAGCGCTGGCCGGGGCCCTTCAGGCCTACTATGCCTATAGCGAAGCGCGCTGGCAGTTGATGCCGGGTGCCCAGGAAGCGCTCGCTCGTCTGCGCGGTCTTGGGCTGCGGGTCGGGCTGCTTTCGAATGCCGGCGACGTCGGGAACATCGAGCGCTTGATCGATCGCTTCGACCTGCGGCGCCACCTCGACCCGATCGTGATCTCGGCCGCAATCGGGCTGCGAAAACCCAACCCACGCGCGTTCGAACGGGTGCTTACCGCCTGGGGTGTCGGGCCGGGCGCGGTCGTGATGATCGGCGACACGCTCGGCGCCGACATCCTGGGGGCGCAGCTGCTCGGCATGCGCCACATCTGGCTGACGGCAGCCGCCGATCATCCGGCCAACGTCGCGCATCGCGAGACCATCGTGCCCGAGGCCGTCGCCGAGGATTTGACGAAAGCGGCTGATTTGGTTAGCCTGTGGGTTCGCGAGAGCACATGAAAGACCCGACCCAAGCCATACTCAACGTCAACCGGCGTTTCTATCACGCCCTGGCCGTGGCTGATTATCCGGCGATGTGCCGCATTTGGCTGGCCAGCCCGGACGCCGTGTGCGTGCACCCCGGCCAGCCCGCGCTCAACGGTTGGGACGCGGTCCGCTCCAGCTGGCGCGCGATCCTGGCCCAGCAGGGCCCGCTCCATGTCTGGCCCAGCGAGGTCGAGGTGCGACTGTTCGGCCAGACGGCCGAAGTGCATTGTCTGGAAAACGTCGAGACCGGTGAGGCCGGGGGGATCATCCAGGCGCGGGCCGTGAACATCTATCGCGCGGTGGGCCGAGGCTGGAAACTGCTCGAACATCACGTCCGCGCCTTCGAGGGAGGAGCCCCGCAACCGGTCGCGCCCTTTTCACACAACTAGACGGCATGCGCCACCCGGTCGGGCGGTCCGGGTTCTTGTTCGGGCCTGCATCCACGATTGTGCGCAAGGGCCGTCCTAGGTCAGGATCCCGAGGCTGCATTCCTGGCACACGGAATACACGACGGCGAGGGCCGGCTGGCCCGGAGCGGTCCCAGCGTCTGGCTCAATCCACGACTCGCCCCTCTGGATCCGGCCGCAGATGCTGCATCGGGTATGGAGGGTGCTTCCCGGCTCCGCATAGCGCGCGTGATTGATAAAGACCGAATGCGGGCGCTGCGTGGTGGCCACCAGGCTATGCTCGACGCGGATGAGCCCCGAGGGTTCGACGCTCAGGCACATGTTCATCATGCGCCGGCAGGCGGGGGTGTCGCACCGATAGCTTCGCTCGACCGGCGTCTGCCGAATCCTGGCCAGCTGCAGGACCACATCAAACCACATCCGGGTCACGTCGTCGGCAATGAACTCGCGGATGGGTTTCTCCTGAATACGTCGAAACGCCGCAGCCTCACCGCCGTTCTCGGTGGCAAACGCATCCCATCCATCCGCGACCCCTACGATCCGATCGTTCTGATCGAGCCAATATGTGTTGTCACCAGAGGCCATGCTCATCGCCACTCGACGGGCAGATGCGCGGGCCAGACGGCCTGCGAGCATCACCGACGTCCAATCTGCGCCGGCTCACATTGGTCGGCGCAAGGGTTCCAGATCGGATGGTAACACCTGCGGCGAGCCTGCGGGAAATCGGCGATACACGGCCGGGAGACAGGGCAGGCACGCACTGGCGCTCAGACATTGGACGCTGCGCGGGCCTTTGCACCGCGCTGGACCGCGAGCGCCGCGACCGTCGCCAACAACACCCGGCCAAGGACGGTCGGGTCCTGCCAGAGCACGATTTTGAGGTACGCCACCTGGATCAGGATGACAGCCGCGACCCAGCGCGCCACAGCGGTGCGCGCCAGGTCTCGAGTGCGTGCACCGATTTCACGGTGCCCTGCCCGCGGTCTGCGCAATCAGACGGGTAATGTCGCATCGAACCAGCCAGAGCGGGATGATCCCGAACACGCCGAATTCGACCACCCACACATTACGTATCGGGTCACGCAACGGCCCCCAAAACGCGCTGGCAATGACGATGTGGGCGCTGGCCAGCCAATCGGTTCCGTAGAATAGAAACGGATACTGGGCCTGTGCGTCGGTCAGCCCTGCGGGCACGGTGCTGATCCAGCGGGCCAGCTCAGGCCAGGTCGTGCCCGCCGTCGATCCGGAGCCCAACCACGCCTGGAGGGTAGTGACCTCCCACACCAGCGGAAAAGCCGTGACACCGCTGACCAGCAGCGCCAGGATGAAGAGGCTCAACCACGACTGATGTGGATCTTCAGTTGATTCACGTGCGCCCTCTCCTCCTGCGTAGCTCACACCCGCGCCTGTGCCGCCGGCTCGGCCAGTGTTGGCCGTGACTTGGCGCCGTTGAGCGCCAGAAGCGCCACAAGCGCGATCCCGACCAGGCCGGCGCCGACCACGACCGGGAGGATGAGCGAGTCGTCCACCCCGACCACGTGTTGCACCGCGCGGATCACGTCGACGTAGAAGTTATCGCGCGACGGTTGGACCCACTCGGCCGGCCGACCTGCCTCGCCGATGAAAGGGCTCAGCCGCCAGGCCATCTGCGAGCCCACGAACCCATACAGCAACGT
>JAEURK010000394.1 GCA_016789175.1 Anaerolineales bacterium | reverse complement strand
CCCACCGCGCCGCGTCTTTCGCCCAACCTGCCTCGAGTGGGACAGGGAAGAAGCGGTCACGCACTCCCACGAATCGGGACCGTTCGTGCGCATTCGATCCAGTTCGTGAAGCGGTGGTCAAAACGCTTGTTGGTTCGCTTTGGACGCGTAAGCCCCGGCCCCCACCACCGCAATTACCGTCGAGCGGCGCCGGCTTCTGGTATCCTAACGGCTTCATGACCCTGCACCGTTGGCTCCTGATCAGCGCGCTGACGCTCGCGGCCTGCACTCCGGCCGCGGCGGTTGTCGATGCGCCCACGGCGACCCCCTTGCCTCAACCGACTGAGGCGCTACCGACGGCGGCTGTTACGAGCGCGCCGACGGCGGCCCCGGTCGCGCGGCCCACCGCGACAGCCGTGATCGAACCCAGCCCCTCGCCCGAGCCCACGATCACGCTGATGTTCACCGGCGACATCCAGCTCGGGCGGTGCGTCTACACCCTGGCCCAGGCCACCGGCGACCTGACCTCGCCTTTCGCGGCCCTGGCCGACACGCTGAGCGCCGCCGACCTGACCATCGGTAGCCTGGACGGCACGATCTCGGATGTCAACCCGCCCGGGCGTTGCGCGGAGGACCATCGCAACCTGCTCGGCCCAACGGCCATGCTCCCCGGCCTGACCCGCGCCGGCTTCGACGTGATCACGACGGCGACCAACCACGCCCGCGATTGCGGCCTGGTGCGTGGCTGTGTCTATGAGTCGTTGCTGGATACGCGCGCGAACCTGCTGGCCGCCGGCATCCAGCCGGTCGGGACAGGGGCTGATTTGGCGGGAGCCCTGGCGCCCGTGATCCTGGAGGTCAAGGGCGTTCGGATCGCGTTCCTCGGCCTCTCCGGGATCGATGCCAGCCTGTGGGCGAGTCCGGAGACGCCGGGCACCGGGCCGCTCGACCAGAAGGTCTACACAGCCGCAGTCCAGGCGGCGGCGGCGGACTCCGACCTGGTCGTGGTGTTGCCCCACTGGGGTCAGGAATACAAGAACGAATTGAGTTGGCTCCAGATCACGCACGCCGACGCCCTGGCGGCGGCCGGCGCCGATTTGATTGTCGGCAACCACCCGCATCGCGTGCAGGCCATCGAGACCTTGCCGACCGGCGCCGTCGTGGCTTATGCCCTCGGCAACTTCGTATTCGACCAGCAGTGGTCCGACGGCTCGATGTTCACGATTCAAGGGATCGTGTTGAAAGTGGTCTTGCGGGGTTCGGAGATCGTTGAGGTCACGCCAATCCCGATCCAGATCTTTGACAATTTCCAGCCGCGCCTGGCGCCGGCCGAATCGGCCGGCATGATCGCGGCCGAGATCGAGCAATCGCTCGCGAGCCGGCCGTGAGGACGCGTTCGCCGTCGCGGTAACGCAGCGGGCCCGGCAACGCCGGGCCCGCTGCGTTTCTACAATGCGGCCGACTCAATTCAAGCGACCGAGCTCGATCAGCATCTGCTCGCGCAAGACCTTGATCTGTTCGGCGTCATCGGCGTTTGGGGCGGCCGAGAGGTACACCGAAAGCTCTTGCGAAGCCCGGCCCCGTTCGCCGAGCCGATAGTGGATCAGGCCCAGGTCGCGGCGGTGCGAGGCGACATCGGGCTGGACGAGTGCCAGCCGCTCGATCGTGCGGCGGGCAAGCTCCCATTCATCGGCCTGGGTGTACAGATTGCGGAGGTTGTTTAGCATCCGGCCGACGATCTCGACCGGAGCCGTCGGCTTGAGCCAGCGGCGATCGAAGGCGCCACGGAAACCAGTCGATTCGGAGACCAGGCGCTCGCAATCGGCCAGGCCGACGCTGCCGCCGCCGTTGGCGGGATCGAGGTAGACGACCTGCTCGCCATCCGCGACCTGCACGATGAAGTGACCCGGCAGGCCGATTCCATGGGCGTGGATGCCAAGCTTGGCGGCCACCGCGATGAAAACCGTCGAAAGCGTGATCGGCAGGCCCTGCTTGCGCACCAGGACTTCGTTCAGATAGGAATTTCGAGGATCCTGGTAGTGGCCGGGGTCGCCGCGAAAGCCCGAGGGGCCGAAGAGCCACTCCGAGAGCAGCGCGCCGCGGTCGCGGTGCGAACCGGTGACCGGGATCACCTCGCCGGCGATCCGGGCCAGATCGTCGAGGTCCTTGAGCGTTGTGCTGGGCAGCAGCGAGGGATAGGCGATCTCGCGCGCAAAGAGCACGTTCGCTCGCACGGGCGAGATCGAATCCCCCAGCTGGAGTTCCTGCTCAAAGGTCCGATCGTCAACCATGTTTCGCCTCTCCGGGCGTTGCACGGCGGGCTCGCGGCCGACTCAAGGCGTCGGTGTGCCGGTGGGTGCGCTGACGCCGCTGGTCAGGACGACGGCGGCCGTTGCGCTGGCGTTCGCCAGCGCAGTCGCCGTGGCGGGGGCGGGCGTCGGCGTCAGGGTCGCCAGGCCGAACGGCACCGTGATGACTTCGCCGGCCTGCAGGTTCTGACTGGACAGGTCGTCGCGGTTGGAGCGCTCGTTTACGATGGCGTCGACCGTGGTCGCATATTGCAAAGCGATCGACTCCAGCGATTCCCCCAACAGCACCTGATGCGTCAGGCGCTGGCCGCGAATTAGGCCGGTTGGTGAGGGCGAAGGCGTCGGTGTTGGAAATTCCTCAGCCGACGGGATAATCAGAACTGTGCCCACGGTGAGGATGTCGCTGGTTAGGTTATTTGCAGCCTGGATCGACGCGATCGGGATGCCGAAGCGCAGCGAGATATCGTACAGGTTGTCGCCCTCACCGACCGTGTAGGTGGTCTGGGTCGGCGTGGGTGAGGGCCCATCGGTAGGCGCCGGGGTGTCGGTCGCCGGTGCCGTCGCGGTGGCGGTCGGTGTGGCGGTGACCGTTGCTGTTGCACTGGCGGTCGGGGTGGCCGTCGCGAAGAGCGCAACGCCCGGGCCCGTCGTAAAGAACGTCCACACCATGAACAACGCGAAGATCACCACCAGCACGATCAGGCCCCCGAAAATAACGGGCACGACCGGGCTGCGGCGCCTCGGCAGCAGAGATTGCACAGATTTCTTCATAGTTAAGGTAGTTGCCCCGGTTTGGGTGCCGGAACAGGAAATGATTCTAGCACACGGGTCCCGACCGGCCAGGGCCCGAGAGATTGGGCGAGGCTGAGCGCCGGGGCTGGCTGCCATACCCTTGCAGTGTGCCACCAACCTTGATCGCTGACAGTAAGAAGAAATGCGGAGACGACGGCCCGATTTCTCTGGTTGTCGACGATCGGCGCCCCCACTACATTTGAAAGCGCATCCGCCACTCTTCGGGGGGGATGTCTTTTCGTGAGCGGGATAGCCCTATGTCAGACGTTACAAGTCATAAAACTCTGGATCGACGCGCCTTGTTGAAGGGTGCTGCCCTTACGGCCGCCAGTCTGGCTGCAGTTGCTGCCAGGCATGGCTCCGCGCTGGCTCAGGATGACGCCCCTGAGGCACCGGCGACCGGGCCCGATGTCCCGGCCGGCGCTGCTGAGGAATCCGGTCCGACGATCTTCCTCGACTCGATCACGAACTTGACGCCTCAGACCCCGCCTGAGATGGCCGTCATCGTGCTCAACCGCCTGGCCTATGGCCCGCGGCCCGGTGCCTTCGATTACAGCAGCTTTCGCGCCATGCCGGGCGCGACCGATGCCGACAAGCTGGTCGCCTGGGTCGATTGGCAACTCAACCCAACGGCTATTCCTGAACCGGAGTTCGACAGCGTTCTGGCCCGTTTGCAGACCGCGAACGTGATCCCGTCGTACCCGAAGACACAGACTCAGCAGTGGGTCGATTATATGAACACGGGCGGCGCCGACCGCACCCGGCCGCTCGAGGATGTGCGCACGCTGACGGTCGCTCGGGCCGTGTTCAGCCGGCGCCAGTTGTACGAGATGATGGTGGAGTTCTGGCACAACCACTTCACGATCTACGCCTGGGATTACAGCTACGCTTCCACGACCTGGATGGCTTACGATCGCGACGTCATCCGGGCCAACGCCTTGGGTAACTTCCGGACGTTTCTCGAGGCCGTCGCCAAGAGCCCGGCGATGCTGTTCTACATGGACAACTACCTCAATGATCAGGGCTCCAACGAGAACTGGGCCCGTGAGTTGTTCGAGGTGTACGGCATGGGCGCCGAAAATTACCTCGGTTCAGCCCTGCAGCAGAGCCAGGTGCCAGGTTATCCGACCGCGCCGACCGGCTATGTCGATGCAGATGTGTATGAGGCTGCGCGGGCATTCGCCGGGTGGCGCGTGCGCGACGGCATGTGGCCTTACGATGCCCAGGTTCAGTTGGACAACGGCACGTACTATTTCTATCCCGACTGGCGCGATCGGTTCCAAAAGACGGTGCTGGGTCAATTCATGACGGCCGATCCGGCCAGTGATGCGCACGGCCGGCAGGTGCTCGATCTGATCGCCGCGCACCCGGGCACGGCGCGGTTCATCTGTCGCAAGCTCATCCGGCGCTTCATCACCGATACCCCCGGCGAAGCCCTGGTCGAATCCGCCGCGGCTGTGTTCATAGCGAATGCCGCTGCGCCGAATCAGATCGCGTTGACGCTCCGGCACATCCTGCTGTCGGATGACTTCAAGACGACCTGGGGTATGAAGTTCAAGCGACCGTTCGAGTACGCTATGGGCATTTTGCGGTCGACGTTGGCCGCGACCTATCCCGAGTTCGACGCCCTGTATTGGAACTATGACGATCTCAACCAGCCGATGTTTGCCTGGCGCCCTCCGAACGGTTATCCAGACGTAGCCTCAGCCTGGATCAACACCAACGGCCTGCTGACCCGTTGGAACTTCGCCAACCGGACGATGTTGGGCTACATCGATCAATGGGTCAACGGCGCGACAGTCAATGTCGTAGAAGTGGATATCATCGGCCAGACCCCCGGGAATACGATCGCCGAGATGGTCGACGGCTGGGTGCTCAAGGTCCTGGGTCGGCCGTTGTCGAACAGCGCGCATCGTGACGAACTGCTGCGGATCCTCGGCAACGGAGCAGCACCGAATACGGTCCCCAACAAGAACACCAACGAATTCCGGGCGCGGCTCAGGCACACGGTCGCTCTGATCTACATGACGTCCGAATGGCAGTGGCGGTGACGGAGGAGCAAGATGGCAAAACTCAGTCGACGTGGTTTCATGATGGGGTGCTCCGCGGCAATCGCGGCGCTGGCGGGTTCGCGGATCACCAATCTGGCTTTTGGCGCGCCAAACTCTTCGGCCCCGGACTTCCCAGGCGCGTTGGTGGTGGTGTTCCTGCGAGGTGGGTGGGATGCGCTGAACGTGGTGCCGGTGATCGGCGGCGGCGATCGCGGGATCTATGAAACCCTGCGCCCGAATATCAAGATTCCAACCAGCGGGGCCGGCGCGGCCCTGAACCTCAACGGCCAATTCGGGCTGCACCCTTCGATGGCCGCGCTGTTCGAGATGTATCAACAGCATAAGCTGGCGATCGTGCATGCAGCCGGCCTCACCTCCGACACGCGCAGCCATTTTGATGCTCAGCAGTTTATCGAGCTCGGTACGCCCGGCGCGAAATCGTCGAGCACGGGCTGGATCACGCGTCACCTGCAGAGCGCGCCCTACAGCCCGAGCTCGGCCGTGTTCCCGGCGCTCTCCACGGGCGGTGGCCAGGCGATGTCGCTGGCCGGCTTCAATGGTGCGGTGGCGATGAGCTCGCCGGGCGAGTTTAACCTCGATGGGTGGTCGCAGTACGTGGCCGGTCAACGAACCGCGCTCCGGACGTTTTACGCCGGCCCGAGCTTCCTTGACGGTGCTGCCCGCGAGACGCTGGACACGATCGACTTAATTGAGAGCACGGCCCCTGGCGATTATTCGCCCGCCAACGGCGCGCAGTATCCCAATACGTCGTTTAGCGACAATCTTCAGTCGATCGCCCAGTTGATCAAGATGGATCTGGGGCTTAACGTGGCGACCGTCGACCTGGGCGGGTGGGATACGCACGAAAACCAGGGCAACTCGCCGACGAGCAGCGACCCAAATGGCGGGTACATGGGCAGCCAATTGCTGAAGCCGATGGCCGATGCCCTCAAGGCCTTTATGGTCGACCTCGATGGGAGTTGCCCCAACTGGGCCAACAAAACCACGGTGGTGGTGATGAGCGAGTTCGGGCGCCGGGTCGCTCAGAACGAGAACAACGGCACCGATCACGGCCACGGCAGCGTCATGCTGGTGTTGGGCGGTGGAATTCGTGGCGGCGCGGTTTACGGCGCCTGGCCCGGCCTGGCGACCGATCAGCTTTACGATCGGGCCGACCTGGCCGTGACGACTGACTATCGCCAGGTGCTCGCCGAGATCCTGCAACACCGGCTCAACAATGGCAATACCAGCACGGTTTTCCCGGGTTTCACGCCGACCGCGCCATTGGGCATCATCCTCGATCCGGCGACGATCAACCCGCCGCCGATCCCCGGGACATATACCAATCGGGTCTACGTGCCTATGCTGCGCAAACAGGGTTGCTGACCCGCTCCGACGCCAACCTCACGACGACATCCCGACGCTCCGTCGGGATGTCGTCGTTAAACGCGGTCATGTTGTGATTAAGTCAGCAGGCCGTATGCTAAAATCCGCGCCATGAAGTATCACGTGTGGACCGAGGGTTGCCAGATGAACGTCGCCGACTCGCAGCGCGTGGCGAGCGCGCTCGAGGCCCTGGGCTACGTCGCCGAATCCGAAGCCGAACAGGCCGACGTCATCGTGCTCAACACCTGTGTCGTACGACAGAGCGCCGAGGACAAGGCCTACGGTCGTCTGACGTCGCTCTTGCCGCTCAAGCGCAAGCGCCCCGAGTTGGTGATCAACCTGATGGGGTGTCTGGTCGGCGTGCGCGGCGCTGACGCGTTGCGGACCAAGTTGCCGATGGTGGATGTGTTCTCGCCGCCCTCCGAGCCCGGCCCGCTGGTACGCTACCTGCTCGAGCGCGACGGCCACGACCTGGCCGAGGCCGAACGCCTGCAGCGGTTCGCGTATCAAGATGAAGCCACCACGGTGCTCAACGCGCAAACCGGCGGTTACACCTTGCCGGCGTTCGAGCGCGGGCGGGCCGTCAGCGCGCACGTGCCGATCGTCTACGGCTGCTCGCACGCCTGCACGTTCTGCATCATCCCGCTCAAGCGCGGCGTCGAGCGCTCGCGGCCGGTGGGCGAAGTCGCTGCCGATGTGCGCGGGTTGGTGGAGCAGGGCGTTCGCGAGGTGACACTATTGGGCCAGATCGTCGACCGTTACGGGCAGGACATCGACGATGGCCCGACCCTGGCCGGCCTGTTGCGCGCGATCCACGACATCGAAGGGCTCGAGCGGATCCGGTTTCTGACCTCGCACCCGAACTGGATGACCGACGACCTGCTGCGCACCGTGGCCGAGCTGCCCAAGGTCTGCGAGCATATCGAAGTACCCGTGCAGGCCGGCGACGACGCCGTCCTCGCGAACATGAAGCGCGGCTACACCAACGGCGACTACCGGCGTCTGGTCGAACGCATCCGCACCATTATCCCGAACGTCTCGATCGGCACTGACATCATCGTCGGCTTCCCGGGCGAGACGGCTGAGCAGTTCGAGGCGACCTACACGCTGCTCGCAGACCTGAAGATCGACGTGGCCCATCTGGCCCGCTACTCGACCCGGCCGGGTACCGTGGCGCAACGCCGCATGGTCGACGATGTGCCCGAGGCCGAGAAGGTCCGACGCTTCCAGGTGCTCGAGGACCTACAGGAGCGGGTCGTGGGCGAGATCAACGCCCGCTTCGTCGGCACCCGGCTGGAGGTGCTGGTCGAGGATCTGCACAAGGGCAAGTGGCGCGGCCGGACGCGCAACAACAAGCTCGTGTTCTTCGAGGCCGGGCCGACCCCCGAAGCGCCCGGGCACAACTTGCGCGGACTAACCGTGCCGGTCACGATCACCCAGGCCGGCGCCTGGAGCATGCAGGCCGAACGGCTGGCCGATCGGTGAAGAGTCGGGCAGGCGGGAGCACGCGACTGCCCGGTGGGACCCGAACCTGCCCTAACCATTCCTCCTGGCGGATTAATCAATTACCGGTTATAACCGACCGATAACGATGGCGGAATGGTCATGCGCACGATCCTAATTGCCGACCGCGACGCCGAGTTTGCGTCTTTCTTAGCCCGTGAGCTGGAATCTCAAGCCGGATTGCGGGTCTTGATCGCGACCAGCGCTGCGTT
>JAEURK010000351.1 GCA_016789175.1 Anaerolineales bacterium | reverse complement strand
GCTGGTCGCCAACTGACCTTGCAGGAAATCGGTCACGGGCTTGCCACCCTGAAGGTACACAAACGCGCCGGTCACAGCCAGGGTCTCTTCGCCTTGGCCGCGCACGGCGACGCGGACGCCCTCGACCCGCTCTGCGCCCAGGATCTCGCGCAACGCGACGCCCAGGCGCAGCTCGAGCTTGGGGTTGGCACGCACCTCAGCGATCAGGTGCTCCGGAGCCTTGAGCTCGGGCGTGGGCGACAGCAGGTAAACCTTGCGCGCAAAACGCGTCAGGAAGAGCGCCTCCTCGACCGCCTCATCGCTGTTGCCGGCCACCGCGACATCCTGCTCGCGGAAGAAGGCCGCGTCGCAGGTCGCACAGTAGGAGACGCCGCGGCCCAGCAGCCGATCCTCACCGGCCACCCGCTGGCCGCGCCCCATTGAGCCGGTCGCGATGATGACGGCTCGAGCCGTGAGCGTGCCCTGGTTGGTGTACAGGGTCTTGACCTCACCTTCAAGGTCCACGCCCTGAACCTTGTCGGTTGCGAGGGTCGCGCCGAAGGATACGGCCTGCTGGCGCATGCGCTCGAGCAGTTCGGCGCCGCCGATTTCACCGACGATGCCGGGGTAATTGGCGATTTTGCTGGTCAGGCCGAGCGCGCCGGCGGTGAGGCCCTTGTCGCTGATCAGGGTCTTGAGATCCGCGCGCGCGGTGGAGATCGCGGCCGTCGCGCCGGCCGGCCCGCCGCCGATGATGACCACGTCGTACGCATTGTCGTCGGCCGCGGCCGACAGATCAAAGTCGAGGGACATTGTGCCTCCAGATACCGATGAAGCAGAGGGCGTACCGCCGCCGGCCGGGCGTCGGGATGCCCTCTGCTCAACAACCTACCTAATAGATGCGGCGAACGGGGGAAGGTGACGGCGACACCGTGACGGCGACACGCCGTGTCGGCGACACGCCGTGTCGGCCTCAGACCGGATCGGAGAAACCGGCCGGCGGAACGCCCAGCGCCTGGATCAGGCGCGTCCAGTAGTTGACCTGGGCCGCGGTCGTGGCGAGGACCACGATCTCGTGTTCAGTGAAGTGCGGTTTGAGGATTTCGACGTCAGCGGGTGCGAACTTGAGCGGGGTCTCGGTCAGCTTGCGGGCGTAGCCCAGCGCCAGGCGCTCACGGAGCGTGAACGAGGTCACCGTCTCCGCAGCCCGCCGCCCCTGCAGAGCTTCGACCTCGTCAGGCGAAATCCCCTGTCGATCGTGGCCGGCCCCGTTCATGTCGACGCAGAACGGGCAGGCCGCGGCGTACGAGACCTGCATGCGCACGAGTTGCAACAGACGCGCGTTGAAGGCGCCGTGCCCGTGCTCGACCAGGGCCTCCATGATGCCCGAGCTGAGGGCGGCCTTCGGAGCCCAGGCCAACAGCCTGCCGACCAACAGGTCGCGGCCGGTCACGCGTTTCGCGGCCCACAGGCCGATCCGCAGCCACCAGGCGATGTGTCGAGGAGGATCGATGAATGCCATCGGGATTCCCTTAGCCGTTGAGCCGTATGGCGCTCGCAGGACGATGACAAAGCATAGCGGAAAACGGGGACCTCCGTGGGTCAGAGCGAAAGCCCGACCCACGGAGGTCCCCGTTCTTCACCCGAATCCCTGCTCAGGGACGCGGACAGTCGATCACGCCTGGCGATCGCTCAGGTAATGCCGGATCTTGAGCGCCACGGCCGCGCCCTCGCCGGCCGCCGAAGCGGCCTGCTTGGTCGAGTCGGCCCGGACGTCGCCGGCCGCGAACAGGCCGGGCAGCGTCGTCATGTACTCTTTGTTGGTCAACACGAAGCCAAAGCGGTCGATGTCGACCTTGTCCTTGACCAGATCGACGTTGGGCGCGAGCCCGACGAAGATGAAGACCCCGTCGTACTGCCATTCCTTGGTCTCACCGGTGGCGCGGTCCTCGACGACCACGGCCTCGAGTTTGTGGCCGTTGGCCTTGAACTCCTTGACGGCGTGGTTGACGGTGACCGACATATCACCCCGCGCCGACACCTTGTCTTGCAGCACCTGGCTGGCCTTGACTTGCGGCAGGAACTCGACGATGTCGACCCGTGACGCGAACTTGGTCAGGAACAGGCCCTCGTCGAAGCCGCTGTTGCCGCCGCCGACGACGAGCACCTTCTTGCCCTTGTAGAACGCGCCGTCACAGGTCGCGCAAAAGTGGATGTTTGCGCCGACCAGGTCCGACTCGCCGGGCACTTCGAGCCGACGATAGCGCGCGCCGGTCGTCAGCAGCACGGCCTTGGCGCCGTAGCTCTTGCCGTCGCCGGTGGTCAGGCGCCAGTCGGCGCCGTTGGGCGAGAGGTCCGACACGGCCTGCGCGGTCAGGATCTCGACCCCGAAGCGGCGCGCCTGCCGGCCGAGACGATCGGCGAACTCGGCGCCCGGGATGCCTTCGTCGAAGCCCGGGAAGTTCTCGAGCACCTGCGTGATCCCGGCCTGGCCGCCCAGGCCCGACTTCTCGACCACCAGGGTGTCGACGCCCTCGCGTGCCAGGTAAAGGGCAGCCGTCAGACCGGCCGGACCGCCGCCGACGATGATCACGTCATACGAGTCTTTCTTGGCCTGGGTGTGCAGGCCCAGCTTCTCGGCCAGCTCGGCGTTCGACGGCTCGACCAGCGTCGACCCATCGGGAAAGACCATGGTGGGCACGCTGCGCGTGCCGTTGTTGACCTTCTCGACGAGGGCCATGGCCTCGGCATCCTCTTCGATGTCGACCAGGGTATAGGGGATGCGCTGCTCGGCCAGAAAAGACTTCGAACGCTTGCAGTCCTTGCACCACTGCGTGCCATACAAGATCAAGCGCGACTGGGGGGCGGTGTCGGTCATGATAACGGTGTGTCCTTGAAACGCGGTCAGGCGACGATGCGGGCCAGGATGTCGTTGCTCTCCATCAGGAGATAGGCGATGCCATCGTACTTGACCTCGGTGCCGGTGTACTTGGCAAACAGCACCTTGTCGTCGGCCTTGACCTTGATCGTTTCGTCGTCGCCGATCGCCACGACCAGCGCGGTCTGCGGCTTTTCCTTGGCGGTCTCCGGCAGCAGCAGGCCGGACGCGGTCTTGGACTCGTCCTCGAGCGGGCGCAGCAAAACGCGGGTGCCGAGCGGTTGAATGGCGGGGGTTGCGGTTTTCTTGCTCATGAGATGATCTCCTCAGGATAGATGATGGTGCGGGGACGGGCCTTACTTGAGGCCCAGCAACTGGTCGATCTTCGGGCGGTTGAACCCCAGCACGAGCTGCCCACCGATGTCGATCACGGGCACGCCTTGCTGGCCGGAACGTCGGACCATGTCGCGGGCGGCGGCCTGGTCGCGGCTGACGTCGATGTCGGTATAGCGCACGTTCTTCTGGCGAAAGTAGGACTTGGCCTGGTTGCAGAAGCCGCAGGTGGGTGTGGAGAACACGATCACACGGGGCTGGGGTTTGGTGGACACAGACATGGAAAACTCCTTGCAGTTTCGAGGTCCATGTCCTTAGATGCGGTTGGCGGTCAGAGGTTACAAAGACCGGGCGATCGGCGTAATGCTGTGAGGGTTGTCACTTTTGGCCGCGGCGAGCATCTACCATACTATGGGCAAAACCATGACCATCGAACCCAACAATACCCGCCGAGCGCAGTTGCGTGAGTCGCGCCAGCGCGATGCTCGCCGCAACCAGGCGATCTGGGCGCTGGGTGCCGCGGCCTTCATCCTGCTCGTCGCCGCCGCGGCCATCCTGACGCCGCGTACCGACACGGTCGAGCGGGCCGAGATCGGCAGCCCCATCTCGAACTTTTCGCTGGTCGATCTCAATGGGGCCACGCATCAGATGGCGGACCTCAAGGGCCGAGTGGTGCTCATCAACGCCTGGGCGACCTGGTGCCCGCCCTGCCGGGCCGAGATGCCGGCGCTGCAGGAGTTCTATCAGGCCTATCAGAACCAGGGCTTTACGTTGCTTGCCGTGAACGCCGGCGAGGATGCGGCGACGGCCGATGCTTTCATCCAGCAGATGGGATTTTCATTCCCGGTTTTGCTCGACCCGGGCACCAACGTCCTGGTGGGTCTGGGCATCGACGCCTTCCCCACGTCGATCCTGATCGACCGCGACGGCACGGTGGCCACGATTCATGTCGGCTATTACGATCCCGCCGACGTCGCTGCCGATATCCTGCCGTTGTTGACCCAGTAGGGGCGGCCAGCAGGGGCCGCCCCCCCCGATCACCGGCCCCGGGCTGGCGTCCCCCCCGTTACCAGCACGCGCTGCAGCGTCAGGAACACCACGCTCCCGCCGGAGGCCCAATACATGAAGGCCACAGCCGGTGCGGCCGTGTCCGTCCCGGCCATGATCCCGTGCAACAATGCCAGGGCAAAGACCCCAAAGCTCAGGTAATGCACGACACGCCACAGGCGCGGACCCATCCACTTGCGGGCGTAAAAGCTCAAACCAACCAGGGCCAATAAGTAGAAACCGATTTGCCCGAGGCCGACCCAAAAGGGCCGATAGTCGACGCTGGCAAAAGGTGTCAGCACGGTGGTGAGCGAGTAGGCGATATAGCGATCACCCATCAAGATCAGGCCGTGGAAAAGCGCCGCCGCCAGCCCGAGCAGGCTCGTATGTTGGTGCAGGTCAAATACCACCGGGCCGCCGGGCCAGATCCGCGCCATCTTGTTCGTCAGGGTCAGGCCCAGGATGATGGACATCCACAACAGCACGTAGGCCACCACCGCGCTTGCGCGCGACAGGTACCAGTAGGCTTTGGGCGCGGGGCCGAGCAGAGTCTCGCTCAGCGCGGGCGCCCATTGCGGCAGAACCAGGGCGCCCGCAATCGCGCCCACCACAACCGCCAGCAGGAGCAGCAGCAGCGTTTGGAACGCCATCGCCGGCGGCAGCGTATCCAGGTCGTTGGCGGGGTTGGAAACAGTCATAGCTTTCGGATCCCTCTGAGACGGGTGAGTCAGGCTCACCGACTGCTTTGCGTGGTCGTCACCGGCGCGGCCGGCGGCGGGTTGACCACCCGCAGCGCCGGAGGTGCCTGAACCACGACCGCCGGAGCGCTCTGCACGACCCCACCCGCGGGTTGGGCATTGACGATCCCGGCCACGTCGATCGCGGGTTGCGGCACCAGGGTCGGGATGGGTTGCAGGCCGGCGGCCAGCTCACGGACGGCGGCGCTGGAGTCCACGACGACGGGCGCGACCGGCGGGATCTCCTTCTGCGAGATCCGGCCCTGTTCGGTGAGGGTCAGCCAGCCGAAAACGGTGGCCGAGACCGTGCCGAGCGTGACCAGCAACTTGACGCCGGGCGCCCCAGTGGCGGGCCGCGGCCGGGCGGCCGCTGTGGGGTTGCGACGCGTTGTCTCAGTCGTCATCGTCGTCTCCATGGTCGTCGTCGTGATCGTCGTCCTCATGCTCATCGTGATCGTCGTCGTCACCGCCGGAGCGCGGGGCAGTAACCGCCGCCGCGACGGCGCCGTTGTACAGCACGGCCCCGGTGGTTGCGTCGACATACACCAGGCCGCCGCTCAAAGCGACCTCGTAGGCCGCGATCCCCTGAAAGCTCACCAACTCCGGCACGGCCCCAGGCGCGTTGCCGGGCGCTGCACCGAGCGCTACCAGCAGCGCCTGTTCGGGTGTTACGGCGTAGCCGGTGGGCTGTTGAACGGCTTGAGCCGCCGCCGGCTGCGCGGCCGACTGAGCCGGGGACTGCGACTGCGCCAGCTGATCAGCCAGGGCCTGCTGCTGAATGTATGCTTCCTGAAGACGGGCGTTGGCCGCCTCCAACTGTTGCCGGTACTGGGCTTCGCGTTCTTGGACCAGAGCTTCGACCTGCGGATCGAGCGTGGCCGTCCCCTCCGGGGCGGGCGCTGTCGCAGTCTCATCGCTGGTCGTGGCCGCGCTGCTCATCACCTGCGTCACACGGGCGAGGACGCCCCCGGTGGTCACCAGCAAGAAGGCCGTCACGACGGCGGCGATGAGGATGGCTGTGCGTTGTTTCACGATAGATCTCCTTCGTCTAGCAGTGTCTTTCCGCTCGGTCTTGTGGATCCGGGCGGGCTGGATCTGAGCGTACCGACGCGGCCTTGAAAACTCATTGGAAGGCCCGGGCAGATTTCCAATCCAACTCCAATAAATGTCAGTTACGATGTGAAACGTTGCTGAGGGGGACAAGCCGCGGCTGCAGCGCCTTACCCTCATGGATCGACCGGGTTGCAGCGGCACGGCGGTGTGTGATGCGGATATTGGTGATAGAGGACGATCAACGACTGGCCCTGCTCATCAAACGCGTTTTGGTGGACGAGCATTATGCCGTCGACGTTGCCCACGATGGCGACACCGGCCTCGAATGGGCGCTGCGCGGCGTGCATGACGTCGCGGTCATCGACTGGATGCTGGGCGGACGCGACGGCCCGTCGATCTGCCGCGCCATTCGGGCCGCTCGTCTCCCCGTGGCGATCCTGCTCCTCACGGCCCGCGGCCAGGTCGAAGACCGGGTCACCGGATTGAACAGCGGTGCGGACGATTACCTGGTCAAGCCCTTCGCCTTCGAAGAACTGCTGGCGCGCATCCAGGCCCTCGGCCGACGCTATATGCTCCCCACCAGTGACGCGGCCGAGCTCCGCCACGGCGAACTGGTGCTTGATCTGCGGGCCCACGTAGCGCGGCGCGGTGAGACGGCGTTGAACCTCACGTCGACCGAATGGAATCTGCTTGAATGCTTCCTCCGACATCCCGGACAGAGTCTGACGCGTCAGCAACTGCTCGACTACGTTTGGTCATACGAGCGCGACGTCCAACCGACCATGGTCGACGTCTACGTTTCGTACCTGCGCCGCAAACTCAAAGCCGGCGGCGGCGCCGATCCGATCGAGACCGTGCGCGGCGTCGGCTATCGATTGGGTGAGCTGGATGTTTAAGGGGCTGCGCTGGCGCCTGACGACGTTGTACCTCGCCTCGGCCATGGTACTCGTGGCCCTGATCGGCGGCGGC
>JAEURK010000347.1 GCA_016789175.1 Anaerolineales bacterium | reverse complement strand
TGCTCCGACGACGACAACATCGGCGGCGTGGAGGAAAAGCGATGCCTTCCCGGATACACTCCGCAGGGCGTGTGGCCCTGTCTCTGTTCCTGGCGGTTCTGGGCCTGGGGGCTCCTCGTCTCCACGCGCTTCCGACCGACGAGGCCCTGGCTCAGGCGTCAACGACGATCCACCTCCCGGTGGTTGCCAAGAGTGGCTGGTTCTCGAGCGGTTTTACTTTCTTGGCATATGGCGACAGCCGGGCCGGTTCGGATTGTTCCGGTAATGCCGTGCACCGGGACCTGGTCGCCCGCATGAAAAATGTGTCGGCGGCTCTGGCTTTTCACCTCGGCGACATGATCGTCGGCTACAACGCTAACACCAACTGGACACAGCGCGGGGCCTGCCCGGATACCGCCAGTTCGGGTAGCTTTTCGGAGTTGGTGGCGCCGCTGCAGAACAAGGCGCCTGCATCCGGCCTGCCGATGTTCCTGTTTCCGGTGGTCGGAAACCATGACGACAATTGGGGCAGCGCCTGGTATCCCGACCCGTACGACGACACGATCTGTGACGTGTTTGACATGCCCGCGCTTGTGCCCAACCACACGCGGCAGCCGTACTTTCTCGACCAGACTGCGCGGGTGACGCACTACACCGACGATCAATTCCGTTCGCTGGCTTGTTCCGCGAGCGACGAGAGCGTCTATCCCACCTACATGTACTACTCGTTCACGCATCGCAACGCACATTTTGTCGTGATGCGGCTCAACAGCGACTACCACAACCTGTTGGAGTGTTATAACGGCTGCAACGACCCCACGAACTACGATGCCTTCTACTATCGGCACCAATACGACTGGGTGCGCGCCGACCTGGCAGCCGCCCAGGCCGATCCGGCGATCGATCATGTCTTCGTCTTCATCCATGCGCCGATCTTTACGACTTCCGACGGGCATTACGCCAACGCATCCTGGCAGATCCTGGCTGAGGAATTTAGCAACAACGACAAAGTGCGGATGGTGTTCTCAGGGCACAACCACGTGTATGAGCGCAGCGTGCCGATCGTGGTGTCGCCGTCCTCGCCGACCGGTGTGCGGGATGACGTAAACGGGATTGTCTATGTCACAACCGGCGGCGGCGGCTCGCCGCTGCACGGGTTCCGGGCAGCCAACCCGTTGATCCCCGTGCGCGAAAGCGTTTATCACTTCGTGCAGATCGATGTGATCGGCGCTCAGATCACACTGCGCGCGATCAAGCAGGATGGCACGCTCCTCGACACGATTACGCGTTGAGATGGTGCGAACCCAAACAAAACAACGGCGCGAGCGCCGTTGTTTTGTTTGGGTTCGGTGGTGAAGGTTCGACGTGGTTGAGCGTCAGGGTGAGTCGCCGCTCGGGCCAACCGCGACGAGGTGTCCGGAGGTGGTCGCCACGAACAGGCGTCCGGCGATCACCGCGCCGCCGAGTGTGCTGCCGCGCGTCCCGGACGGGAGTTCCTGGCGCCAGAGAATGCGCCCATCGCCCGCATAGGCCTGGCAGGCCACCCGACTGCTGGCAACGCCCTGCGCGTCACCCCCACACCAGAAACTGTTGTCGCGCCCGTCCAACCCGAGCAGCTCGAGCCCGATCGTGGGCGCATCGATGACGATCGGCGTTGTGCCGCCCGCATCAGCCCACACCAACCGCGCGGTGTTGAACTGACCGCCGTAGTACAGCCACACCCGACCCGACGGCGAGACGCCGCCATCTGTGGCGTTACGTACCAACAGGCCGAGGGTGCGCGTGTCGATCCGGACGAACGGCACGATGGTCGCTCCGGTTTCGGTGAATTGCCATTGGAGCAGACCGTCGAGGGTGCGCTGGTACGTCTGGCCGTCGCTGCCGGTGACGAAAGCGTCGAAGGAGTCATCCGAGCGCGCCAGCATCCGACCGCTCGAGGTGGCGTAGATGAAGTTCTGGAAGAGCAGGCGGCTGCCGTCGAGCGAGAGACGCAGCGCCGGCTGATTGAAGCTGAAAGAGGAAAGCGGCGTCAACCAGAGCAGTTGGCCGGCCGGGTCGAGTGCGAACAGCCCGGATTCGCCGGCTGCGTAGATCGTGCCCTCCAGACTGACGATCGGGGCCGTCACAGGCCGGGCCGGGGCCGGGTTCATCCAGGTGAGATCCAGCTCGCCCTCGGGCGAAACGATATAGACGTTGGATTTGGCATCGAGCACCACCAGACGTCCATCAGGCGTAAGCGCCGGCGGGAGCGGGGTGCCGACCTCGACCGGCCGCAGTTGATAGGCGTTTTGTTGATACGCAAGCTCGAACGGCAAGGCGAGCCGCCAGGCCTCCGTACCGTCCGGCCCAACCGCAATCACGGTTGCGGGCTTGCCCGTCTGCACCACCAGCAACGTGCCATCAGCGCGCACGACCGGCCCGAACAGCGGTGCTTCCGCCTCGAAACTCCAGGCCACAGCGCCGCTGAGCGGCCCGGGCTCACCGCCGGCGCGCGTGCCGTACGGGTCACGGCGGCCGGTGCTCCACAGGTGGCCGCCCGGCACAGGGGCCGCGGCCGCGCCGCCCCCGGCCGCGCCGGACTGGACCTGAGACCACAGCCACCATCCGCCGAAGCCTGCGATGGCCACCAGGGCCAGCGTCATGGCCGTGACCGTGGCCAGGCGTTCCCATTCGGCCAGTGCCAGGAAGATTCGATCTCCGGCCTGGCCGGCCAGGCGTTCGAGCCAACCTGACCGACGCCGCTCGGGAGCAAAGGCCTGCCGCAGGCCGTCGCCCAACAGGTTGAAGCCCAGCACCATGGTCAGGATCACGGCTCCCGAGAAAGCCGCGGCCCAGGGCCCGTCGGCGACCAGCATCTGGGAGAGCTCGGGCAGGCCGCTCGCGCGAATGGCAGCGAAGTCGCTGGTGTTGGATTGCAGCCAGATCGCGTAGGGGAAGTAGCCCAGCACGCCCAACCCGGCCGACGTCAACAAGGCCCCGCCGACCTCGAGCGCAAGCAAGACCCAGATCATGGGGAGCAAGTGCGGGGCAACATGGCGCAACACCGTTTGCGGGCCGCCCGCGCCGAGCGCGGCTGCTGCCTCGATGAAGCGCTCACTGCGGATCAGGCGGGTTTGTTCGCGCAACGCGCGCGCCGGCTCGGCCCAACCGGTAAGCGAGAGGCCAAGGATGAAGGCCGTGACGCCCAGGCGTTGCCCCGTCAACGCCAGCACGAACAGGGCGACGAACAACACCGGAACACTCAGGGCGCTGTTGGTCAGCGTCGCTGCTAACCGCGCGCCCGGTCCCGTCGACCAGCCCGAGTACAGGCCAATCAGCAGACCGAGTAACAGACGGACCGATGCGACGCTGAGCGCGAGTGTCAATGTGGGGCGAATGCCCCACATTAATCGGCTGAGCGTGTCGCGGCCCAGTTCATCGCTTCCGAGCGGAAAGCCTGACACCTCACCGGGCGTAAAGGGCGGCCGGATGAAGTCGCCGGTGCCCGTGCGCACGATGAAGGTGTCGGCTAACGGATCGCGCGGCGCAAGCTCCGGGCCGAGCCAGGCCAGACCCAACGTCAATCCGACCAGCAATGCGCCGATCCACAACGACCACAGGATCGGGCGCCGACGCGGCGCAGACAGGACAGTTGAAGCGACAGCAGTGCTCATGGCGTGGCTCAGGCCCTCAGCGCCTCGACCTGGCGGAGACGCGGATCGGCGGCGCGCGCGGCCAGTGAGGCGATCACATCGGTGAGGTAGAACACGGTGGTCAACAGCGTCACGAGCGCCGTCAGCATTTCGGCGTGCAGGAAGAGCGTGCCGGTATCGGCCCCGCCCGCTGAGAACACCGAGGGTGCCACCAAGGTCTGAGCGATCGCGCGCCCCAACCCGGGCCAGGCGAAGAGCGACTCCACCAACACCAGTTCGGCCAGCGTCAGGCGAAAGCCGCCCGCGATCGTTAACGCGACCCCCGAGAGCGCGGCGGGCAGTGCGTGGCGCCAGCGCACGCCGCGCCAGGTGTGCCCGACGCTGCGGGCCGTGACCGTGTATTGCTTCTTGAGTTCGTCGACCAACAGGTTGGCTGTGATGGCCGCGATCTGGGCCGTGGGGCGCAAAGCCAGCGCCAGGGCCGGCAGCACCAGGTGCAAATCCCACCCAAACCCCCCCACCGGAAGCGGCGTCGCCAGTCCGCGGAATACCAGCCAGAGCGAGAGCACGATCGCCAGCGTGCCGATATAGAAGCCCGGCAGCGCCAGACCGACGCTGGTGAGCGGCGCCAACCAGTGCGCCAGACGAGGTGGATCGACCTGCGCGGCCGCGATCCCGATCGCGATCCCGAGCATCACACTCAGGCTGAACGCCAGCGCGATCAGGCCCAGGCTCGCCCCAAATCCCTCCAGCAGATAAGGCAGGATCGGAGGCTCAGATCCATACGGCAGGCGTCCGAACTCGCCGCGCGCCAGGTCGGCCACGTATCGGCCGTACAACCCGAGCAGGTCGGGCGGCGTGGCCGACAGCCCGTATGGGTTCTGCAGCGCCAGCACATAGCGCGCGATATGGGCATACGCGAAACTTCCGAAGTTGGCCAACGCCAGGACGAGCGGCAACAGGAGCGCTTTTCGCATCGCGGACCTTTCGGGCTCAGGGAGATCGTAGGCCGCCGATGTAATGGACACACGGTGAGCTTCCGTGTGCAGCAGCCGGCAGTCACTCCCTTGACAGGGTCACTTTCAAAGTAAACGGCACAACCGTAGCGAGATGTGTTCTCGTCGAACTACAGCGCCGTCAACGGATCGACGTCGACGATCCAGCCCTTGTTGAGTGCCAGACCACGCACCAGGGTTGTGGGGTCGGGTGCGCGCACGAGAATCTGCCAGCGGTATTCATTCGCAATTCTACCGAAAAAGGCCGGAGCAGGCCCGGCCAGTTCGGCCCCCACGATCTTTTGATCTTTGATCCGCAGGCGCAGTTGTGCGGCCACAACGCCGGCCTCGGCTTCGGCGCGCTCGGCCTGCGCGTGGCGGTAGAGCAGACGTACCAGGCGACGGAAGGGCGGATAGCCGAGGTCCTTGCGATAGGCGATCTCACGCGCGTAGAAGCCGGCGTAGTCGTGCTCGGAGGCAGCCAGGATGGCGTAGTGCTCGGGCTGAAAAGTCTGCATGATGACCTGGCCGCCGAGCAGGCTGCGCCCGGCGCGGCCCGCGACCTGTGTCAGCAGCTGGAAGTTGCGCTCGGCGGCGCGGTAGTCGGGCAGGCCGAGGCCGACGTCGGCCGAGATCACACCGACCAACGTGACCAGCGGCAGGTCGAGCCCCTTCGCGATCATCTGTGTGCCGACCAGCACATCGGCCTGGCCGGACGTGAACTGATGCAGGATCAACTCATGCGCGCCGCGCATGCGCGTCACATCGCGATCCCACCGGATCACGGTTGCCTCGGGAAATGCGGCACGCACTTCGTCGACCAGCTTCTCGGTGCCCAGCCCGAAGTATTTGACGCGACGGCTGTTGCACTGCGGGCAGGTCTCGGGCTGCGGCTGGCGATGACCGCAGTGATGGCACTGCAGCTCCTGTGCGCCGGCGTGATGCGTGAGCGGCATGTCGCAGTTCGGACACTTGAGCGGTTGCCCGCAATCGCGACAGAAAACGAAGCTGGCGGAGCCGCGGCGGTTGAGAAAGAGGATCGCCTGCCGGCGCGCCGCCAGCGTGTCGTGCAAGGCGGTCGTGAGGCGCCGGCTGAAGCTCGAGAGGTTGCCGACGCGCAGCTCCTGGCGCATGTCGACCACCTCGACCGGCGGCAGGTCGATCGACTGCGCCATCTCGCCGGCCGGGCGAAACACCGGGGTCAGGTTGAGCCGTGCGGCCTGCTCCTGGATCTTTTGGGTGTGCCCCATCACACGCCGCGGCAACTCGAGCAGGGTCAGGTCGCCGCGGCGCGCGCGAAAGTAGGTGGTGACGTCGGGCGTGGCCGAGCCGAGCAGACAGACCGCGCCGATCTGTTTGGCATAGTGCAAGGCGGCCTCGCGCGCGTGGTACGACACGCCCTGGGGCGGATCCTGTTTGTAAGCCTCGTCGTGCTCCTCGTCAAGCACGATCAGACCGAGGTCCGGCAGGGGCGCGAACAAAGCGCTGCGCGCGCCGATGACGACGTCGACCAGGCCGGAGCGGGCCCGGCGCCAGGTGTCGTAGCGCTCACCTTCGTTGAGCTGCGAGTGCCAGACGGCCACACGGCCCGGAAAGCGCGCAGCGAAACGACGCACAGTCTGCGGCGTGAGCGCGATCTCGGGCACCAGCACGATCGCGCGCCGCCCCTGGGCCAGCACGGCCTCGAGCGCGCGCAAATAGATCTCGGTCTTTCCGGCGCCGGTGACGCCATGCAACAGAAAAGCCCCCGAACCATCGAGCGCGAGCGCGGTGCGGATGCGCTCCCAGGCTGTGGCCTGGGCGGTAGTGAGCGGCGGTGCGTCTTCCGACACAAACTCGCGCCCGGCGAGCGGGTCGCGCCAGACTTCGGCGTCGCCCAGGTCGATCAAGCCGCGCTCGGCCAGGTCGCGCAGATCGGCAAGCGTACAGCCCGAGGCGGCGTACACCCAGGACACGTCGACCGGACGGGTCTGTTGGGAGAGGAAATCGAGCGCGGCGGTCAGGCGCTCGTGCTTGGCGGCCGAGCGCGAGAGCCGTTCGCGGGCGCGGGCCAGCAGGCCGGGCTCGGCGATCAGCCGGGCTGTGCGGATTTGTTTGGCGTGCAGCGACGGTGGTTCGAGCCGAGAGAACTTGGTCAGCCGGCCGGCGCGCACCAAGGCCTCGGCCGCGCCGCGCCAATTCTGCCGGGGCAGGGCGTGGTCGAGTTGGCCGGAGCGCAACGATCCGCCGCGCTTCTCTAGCAGTTCGAGGAGTGTCACCTGCAGGGCTGCGGCTTGCGGCGAGCGCGCTGGGACGACTGCCGCCATTTCGGCCGGCGATGTCTCTGCTTCGGACAGGCAGAACACGGTCTCGGCCTGCCGCGCCAGGCCGGGCGGGAACATGAGCGTGATCGCGTCGATCAGGGGCGTCAGATAGGTGTGGCTGATCCAATATGCCAGGTCGAGTTGGGCGCGGGTGAGCACGGGCGCCGGGTCGATCAGGTCGATGATCGGGCGTATCCGTTCGGCCGGGATCTCCTCGGGGGCGTCATCGCTCAGCCCCACCACCACGCCCTGCGCGTCGCGACCGCCGAACGGCACAGTCACCAGATGGCCGGCGCGGAGCGCGTCCTCAAGATCGCGCGGAACATAAAAATGGAACGTGCCGGCCAGGCTGGCCACGTTGACGGCGATTTCGGCGTACATGGTTGGAGGATTATAGGGCTTGAGCTTCGATCTCGGGAATGGCTGGACGTCGAAGGATATCCGGCCAATTCCAGGGTCGATCTCTGCCAGTTGGAACCGGTACTGACGTAGCGTTGCCTCCTCCGGAATTCTGACGTAAAGTCGGAGGGCTACAACAGGGCATACTTATTTCATGAAATCGCGCATCGAAAAAACCGAGCTCGACGGCGTCTGGGTGATCGAGACCGATTTTCCCCGGGACGAACGCGGGTTCTTCATTGAAAGTTACCACGCGGATCGTTTCCGCGAACTCGGGATCACGCTGGACTTCGTGCAGGATAACCACTCGCGCTCGCGTCGGGGCGTGCTGCGTGGCCTGCACTATCAAAACCTGACTGCGCCCCAGGCCAAGCTGGTTCGCTGCACCCGAGGTGTGGTGTACGACGTCGTGGTTGATCTGCGCATCGGGTCGCCGACGTTCGGTCGTTGGGTGGGCGTTGAGTTGAGCGACGATAATATGCGCCAGATCCTGGTGCCGGTTGGTTTCGCCCACGGTTTCGCCGTGATCTCCGACGTCGCCGATCTTCAATACAAGTGCTCGTCGTACTACACACCGCTGGCCGAGGGGTCGGTCGCCTGGGATGACCCCGACATCGGTGTGCGGTGGCCGATTGAGACTCCGATCCTGTCGCCCCGTGATCGGGCCGCCCAAAGCCTGCGTGCTTACACCGCCCAGCCCGCGTTTCATATTTAGGCGTCGTCGACGAAACTCGCGCCAGATGTGTTCGGTCAACCTGGGCCTGCGTCTTCCAGCCGCGATAGTCGCCGATGAATGTCGGCGCAGCCTGGCCCTTGACTGAGCACAACCGCATCGTCTGCATTCACGACAGCGAGCTCGTTCTTCTTTGAGACGATCGAAGCCGCTAGCGGTCACACGCCGTACGTTACCCCGGAAATCAACTTCAATACGGTGTTTTCGCGGCACAGCAGCATTGACTCAGCCCATCCGACTCGGCGCGCTTAAAAAGAACAGCCCCGGGACGGGCCCGGGGCTGAGCACAGTACGGACTTCAGCGCTTGAGATAATCGGTTTTCAAGATGTAGTCGAGCCAGATAAAGGCAACCGCACCAAAGGATAGAAACAGGAGCAGGACGTTGCTATAGGCGAACCGCTCCGGTGTGGTGGCGAAACCGACGTAGATGGTGGCGGCCGTTACGGCGGCGCCGAAAAGGGCCGACACGATCCACAGAATCAAGCGTTTGGACTGCATGCTGATTTCCCCGAAAAGACGTTGTTTGACCGGCTCAAGGGCCAGATAGAATTGTAATCGACTCCCGAAGACACGTCAAAGAAGATCGGATTTTACGTGCAGAACTCGTCCTCATCCTCCGGCCTGGATCTCCATTTTGCGGGTCGCCGCTCGACCCTCTATGCGCGTCGCGGCCTGGTGGCCTCGAGCCAACCCCTGGCAACCCAGGCTGGGTTGACCGTGTTGATGCAGGGCGGCACTGCCGCCGACGCGGCCATTGCCACGGCCGCGACCCTGGCTGTCACGGAGCCGGGGTCGACCGGCATCGGGGGCGATTGTTTTGCCCTGTACTACGAGGCGCGCACGCGTACCGTCTCGGCCCTGAACGGCTCGGGCCGCGCTCCGGCTGCGCTCGACTTCGAGGCCGTGCAACGGGCCGGCTTGTTCACCGCCTCCGATCAGCCCATGGCCAAGCCGTATCACGCCCTGACGATCACGGTCCCCGGCGCGGTGGCGGGCTGGTGCGATTTGCTCGCGCGCTTCGGGGCGCTGCCATTGCGTGACGTGCTCGCATCGGCGATTCATCATGCCGAAGTGGGCTTCCCGGTGGCGCCGCTCACGGCGTTGGCGTGGGCCCGGGGCGCCGAACGGCAGCTACGTCACGCGCGGGGCGGCCAGGCTCTGTTGATCGGCGACCGCGCCCCGCGCGCCGGCGAGGTCTTTCGCAATCCCGGCTATGCGCGCGCGCTGCGTGCCATCGCCGACGGCGGCGCGCCAGCCTACTACACCGGCGCCATCGCCAAAGCCGTGGCCGCAACGGTTCAGGCCGCGGGAGGGGTGTTGACCGAAGACGACCTCGCGGCGCACCGCAGCACCTGGGAGACTCCACTCAGCGTGACCTATCGCGGGCAGCACATCTGGGAGTGCCCGCCCAACGGCCAAGGCCTGACGGCCCTGTTAGCCTTGAACCTGCTGGAGGGCTTCGATCTGAAGGGCCTCGATCCGCTCGGCACCGAGCGCTGGCATCTGCTGATCGAGGCGCTCCGTCTGGCCTTTGCCGACTCGCGCCACTACGTCGCCGACCCGGCCTTCTTCAAGGCCCCGCTGGCCGAGTTGCTCTCGCGCGGCTATGCGGCTGAGCGGCGCGCGTTGATCGACCCGCGCAAGGCCACGGTCGATCCGAAACGCGGAACACCGACGTCGAGTTCGGGCACGGTTTATCTGTGTGTCGTCGACGGCGCCGGCAACGCCTGCTCGTTCATCAACAGCAATTACATGGGCTTCGGCACCGGCATCGTCCCGGAAGGTTGGGGCTTTCCACTGCAGAACCGCGGCCACAACTTCAGTCTGGACCACGAGCACCCCAACGCGCTCGCGCCGGGCAAGCGGCCGTATCACACCATCATCCCCGGCCTGATCACGCGCGCCGATGGTTCGTTGTGGGGGCCGTTCGGTGTGATGGGCGGCTTCATGCAGCCGCAGGGGCACGTCCAGGTCGCCTCGGCCCTCTTCGATGACGGCCTCGACCCGCAATCCGCGCTCGATCGGCTGCGCTTTTGCATCGAGCCAACCCTGGCGGGCGGTGTGGTCAGCCTCGAGGCCGGACTTCCGGATGCGTTGGTGCACGGCCTGGCGCGCCTCGGTCATCCGATCGTGCCCGATATCGCCGGCGACGCGCGCGGGCTCTTCGGGCGCGGGCAGATCATCGAGCGCCGACCTGACGGCGTGCTGTGCGGCGGCAGCGACCCGCGCGCCGATGGTCTGGCGTTGGGGTGGTGACGGGTCCTAAGGGTTCTGTAGAAACGCCCTGAGCACGGCCGTGTACGCGTCGGCGTGGTTGAGATACGGGAAGTGCCCGGCGTCGGCGAAGGTGTGGACCTCGGCCTCCGGATAGGTCGCCTTGAGTTGTTCGCGCAGGGCCGCTTCGACCAAAGGATCGTTGTCTGACTCGATGATCAACAACGGGATAGCGGTGACCGGGGCCTCAAACGGCTCGACCACACAACGGTAACGCCCCAGCACTTGAGCCTTGCTCACGCGGCCATAAGCGATCTCGTTCAGAAAGGCCAGCGTCAATGCATCGTTGCCCGAGGTCGGGTAAACGCCGTTGGCAAAACTGTCGCGTAGCGTCGAGAGCACCAGCCATTCCGGCAGAAACGGCAGGGCCGTCCCGATCGCGCGGTTCTTCTCGGCAATCAGGTCGTTGGGCGGGAAGGTATTGGCGAGGACCGCGCGTGTGATCCGCTCCGGGTGGCGCGCAATCAGGTACTGGGTGAAGTAGCCGCCCAGCGAGGAGCCGACCACGCTGAAGCGCTCGATGCCTTCCTGGTCGAGCACGGCCAGCAGGCCGCGCTCCATCTCGCCCAGGCTCTGTGCCTCCGGATAGGTTACGGCCACCACCTTGAAGTCGTCTTGCAGCGCTTCGATCTGTTGCCACCAGATATCGTCCGCCCCGGTCATGCCATGCAGGAAGACGACGGCCTCCGGGCCGGCGCCGACGACCCGATAGGTCCAGGTCAGTGCCGCGACCGTCACGACCCGCTCCGGGTGTGTGTTGCGATAGGTTTGCAGGTTTGCCACGACGGCGGGGTCGACCCGGGCATAGATCGTCGGGAACGGCTGAGTTGGCGCAGGCCAGAGGAAAACGGCCGCGACCGCGAGCAGGGCGATCGGGATACCCCATCTGAGTTTGGACGCCATTGGATGTCTCCGAGGCGGCCATTATAGAGGCGATGCGCGCAGCTGACTTGGAGGTGAGGCCGTCCGAGAGGGCGCCACTACGCGGAACGACAAGCCACGGGCAGGTGGTGTGCGCTCACGACTGAGAGAGCGTGGCCGGCACGGAGACCGGCTCGCTCACAACGGGCACCGGGCGCCACTCCGCCCCGGGGACGGATTGACCCTGGCTGTTGGAGCGGTTTGAGTCGATGATCACGCTCGCGCCTTCGCGCTGGACGACGCGCACAAAGGCGTCGACGACGCCGGGGTCGAATTGCCGGCCGGCCTGCGACCGCACCTCGGCCACGATCGTGGCCGCGTCGGAGCCCTGGCGATAGGGCCGATCGGACGCCATCGCCTCGACGGTGTCGGCCACGCTCAGGATGCGCGCCTCAAGGGGGATGTCGGTGCCCTTGAGACCCGCCGGGTAGCCGTCGCCGTCAAAGCGTTCGTGGTGGTGCCGGATCGCCGGGCCAAGGGCCTGGAGCGAGTGCACATTGCCGACGATGTCGGCGCCCAGCCCGGCATGGTTTTTGACCAACTCGTATTCGCTGGCCGTCAGCCGGGCCGGCTTGAATAGGATCGACTCAGGGATGCCGAGCTTGCCGATGTCGTGCAACAAGCCGGCGCGGCGCACCAACTCGACGCGCTCCGCCGGCAGCCCCAGCTCCTCAGCGATCACCATCGCGTAGCGCGCAACGTGCATCGAGTGCCCGGCCACGTCGGGGTCTCGCAGGTCGATGGCCTGCGAGAGCGCGAACAGCATTTCCTCGTTGAGCGCCGTAACCTGCTCAGCGCGTTGCTGCGATTCCGCGTTGCTGGCCCGCAGCTGGGTTACCATCGTCTTGGTGTGGTCGATGTACTGGGTCTGGCTATAGCGCAGCATGGCCAGCGGTGCCAAGGCCACCAACACCCCGACCCATCCGGCGGCGTGGAAGACCGTGACGAAGACGAACCCGAGCGCGCCGAGGGCGACGTAGTATGGTCCCAGCCAGCGGAAGCGCTGTTTCCAGACGCTCGCCATATCCTGGCCGGTGCGAAGATCGATGGCCAGCGCCAGCAGACCGGTCGTGCTGAGATAGGTCGACATCCCGGCCAGCGTGGCGCCGATCATCTGCGCCAGCGCCAACTCGCCCCCGCCAAGCACTTCCATGGCTCGGAATACGGCCAGCGTCAGCAGGCCGGCGAGGATATGGTTGGCGGCATTGAAGAAGAACCGCTCAAACGGCGGCCGGCTCTTGAGCCAGGCCACGGTCGCCGTCGTCAGCCCCAACGTGATGGCGCCGACCGGCCCGAACAGGATCACGCCGGCGATGATCGCGGCCGCCGAGGTCGAGACCGAGGAGTCCTTGACGTAGATCTCGATCGACATCCACTCGGCCGCGGCCGCCAGGGCGGCAAAGAGCACCAGGCCCAACCAATCGCCGTTCCAGGATCCAGGCATGAGCCAGAGGCTCAACCCGAAGACGACGGCCGACAGCGCCGTGACAAAAGCGTGGAACACCCAGGTGGGCCTGGGTTTGAGCTTGGATGCAAACGGCACCGGCAGCGGCGCGGATGAAGACTGGGCCTGTTGGGGCGTCAGGGACGCAGTGGTGCGCTTGGCCGCGACGTTGACGGTCTCGGACGGGGCTGTGCCGATGCTGCGGTCATCGCCCGGAGCAAGTTGGCAGATCCGATTGCGGCCGGAGAGCTTAGCCTGATAGACCGACAGGTCGGCTGTATGAATGAGATCGTTGGCGTTCTGGCCGCTGTGGTCGCGGCCGGCGATGCCGAAGCTCATCGTCACGCGCAGCGGCACCGGGCTGGTCGAGACGGTGACGCGCGCGGCTTCGATCGCGGCCCGGATCGCCTCGATGCGCGGGTGAGCCTGCTGCGGCGTGGTCTCGGGGAGCAGGATCGCAAACTCTTCACCGCCGAAGCGCGCCACGACATCGTAATCGCGCACCAGGGTCTTGAGGATGTCGGCCACGGCCACCAGACAGGCGTCGCCGGCCAGGTGGCCGTAGGAGTTGTTGATGTTGCGCAGCAGGTCGAGGTCGGCCATGACGACCGTCAACGGTCGATCGAATCGGTCGGCCCGAGCCAGTTCGCCTTCCAGGGCCTGTGTGAAGTACCGGGAGTTGTATAGGCCGGTTTTGGCGTCGATCTGCGTCTGGCGCTGGAGCGCCGGCATGCGCAGGGTCGTGTAGATCAGGTAGAGCGGCACGATGGCCAGGATGATCGCGAAGGGATTGACCTGCCAGATGATGGCGCTGGTCGCGCCGATGCCGAACAGGGTGAAGTCGATGGCCAGCGGCAGCCGGTCAAAGACGCCCGACTCGCGGAAGCTCTGGCGCCGGGCCAGTTTGACGACCAGCCCCACCATCAAGTGGTTCACGCCGGTGAAGGCGCTGATGGCAGCCAGCAAAGCAAATACTTCGGCAATTGGGGCGGCCGTGGTCGCGCGCACCCAGGATTGCACCACGGTCGCCGCGAAGGCTGCGAGGGCGAACTGGGCGATGTTGAAGCTTTGGATGAACCAGGGGTAGCGATGCTTGGCCCACTCGACGATGTGGCCCAACAAGATGACGAACACCAAACCGGGCGCGCCGAGCAGAAGGAACGAAAACCCGTAAACCACCCAGCTGACGTTGTAGCTGGAGCGTTCGGTGGTGCCCTCGACTTTGAAGACCTGGGCCAGGGCGCCCAGGATGCCGACTGTCGAGAGCATCCAGGCGTTCTCGGGGCGCAACTGGCTGAGCCCCAGCAGCAGAAGTGAGAAGCCGGCCACGATCGACCCGAGGACGTAGAGTCTGGCGGAGAGCGTCAGCTTGCTCATCCGATCCCTCTTGTCTCGGTCAACGTGTGCCTCAGCGGCTGCAGCGTCTGCGCGGACGAAATCACGAGCCCGAACCCGCTTTCGACCCCATAAGCGCCCCTCCGCGGGCCCGGCGGCGTTTCACGCGACCGGTCCGGGCGGCGTTTAGGGACCCCAATACGTGCTATTCCAATTGACACTGTTCCAGTTCACGGAATTCCAGTTGACGGAATTCCAATTCACACTGTTCCAGTTGACCGAGTTCCAGTTGACGCTGCTCCAGGTCACCGGCTGCGCGCCGGACCATAGGAGCCGACTGGCCTGGGTGCCCATATTGGCGCTCTGGGTGGTCGAGCCGTTGACCGCGGCAGCGATGTCGAGGATGCCGGCGCCGGCCTTGGCCGACGCATACCCGCCCCAGCTCTTGTTGGCCGTGGCCATCAGCCGGTATTTGACCTGATCCGGCGTCAATTGGGGCTCATCTTGCAAGAGAAGTGCCACTGCCCCCGAAACCATCGGAGCGGCCATGGAGGTGCCCGACATGCGGAAATACGCTGAACCGTTGTAACTCACCACGTTCCCGGGGTGGGCAGCCGGCAGCCCCTGCCCGCTGTTCCCCATCAGGCTGACGATGTTTCGACCCGGGGCGACCAGTTCGGGTTTCTTGTATCCCGCACTGGTGGTTCCATAGGTCGAGAATACGGCGACGGCGTCATCCGAAATGCTGGTGGTGCCCTTGTCCTCGACCGCGCCGACTGTGATGATGAACGGGTCGTTGGCGGGTGGATAGTCAGCGCCCTGGCCGCTGTTGCCGGCCGCCGCGACGACCACGATGCCGTTGAACCACAGCACCTCGACCGCAGCGTCGATGGCGCTGGTGTGATAGGACTCCGCCACCGCGCTGTTCAGCGACAGATTGACCACCCGGATGTTATATAGGGCCTTGTTCTGCAGGATCCATTGCAGGCCCTGGACGACGCTCAGGGCGGTTCCTGCGCCCGACTGGAGATCGTCACTGACTTTGACGTTGATGATGCTGGCCTGCGGCGCCACGCCGATGTACGCACCGTCAGAGCTTCGTCCGTTTCCGCCGATGATCCCGGCCACATGGCTGCCGTGGCTGTAGGCATCGAAGGTCGTGGCGTTGTAGCCGTTGTGGAAGCCCACATTGGCGACGACACGGTTCTGCCCCATGTTGGTGTACAGATCCGCCTGCCAGTTCACGCCGCTGTCGACCACCGCGACCCCGATGCCCTGCCCTTGCAGTCTGCTCCAGACCTGGTCGGCCCGGATGGACTTGATGTATGTATTGGCCAGTTTGCCGGTGGTGGTGCAGTCGCCGCAGGCCGCCTCGGCCATCGGCGCGTTGTACGACACGGCCCGAACACCGGGCGTGTGAGCGAGTGCGATTGTCTGTCCGGCCGGCAGGGTGGCGGCGAATCCGTGGATGATGTCGAGCTCTGCGACGATCTGGCCACCCAACGCGCGCACTTGCGCTTCGACGGCTGGCCCCGTGCCCGTCTTCTGGACGATGACCGAAACCAAGGCTTCCGGTGTATGCGCCGCCAGCTCGGCCAGGTAGGGATGCAGGTTGGCGGGCTGGGCCGAATCGATGGGCGCAACCGGTCCGATCAGGCTCAAACCGATCAGCAGCGAGGAGATCCAGCGTCCAAAGTGCTTCACGACAGATCCTTTTGAGGCGACCGCTCCGCCAACTTCCTTCGAATTTCGTTATCGGCTGACCGCGATCGTTGCGCGACCCACCGATCCGTTGAAGCCTGATCCGTAAAACGGTCTAGCCCTGGTTTGAAGATAACCCGGCTGTGGGCGATTCGGCGTTATGCTCGGGCAGAAATGGTTGGCGACCGTTGCCATGGCCCGAGCGACGCGTTCCCAAGCGAGAACGCCCAGGACGGATCTCCCGTTCTGGGCGTTCCGATCCCCCCATTAGCCTCGGCGGCTTACGGTTCCCAGGTTTCGCTGTTCCAATTGACCGAGTTCCAATTGACCGAATTCCAATTGACTGAGTTCCAATTGACGGAATTCCAGTTGACGCTGTTCCAGTTGACGCTGCCCCAGGTGATCGGCTGCGAACCACTCCACAGCAGTTGGCTGGCCGTGTTCCCCGTATTGGCGTTCTGGGTGGTCGTGCCTTTGACGGCGGCGTAGATGTCGAGATAGGGCGCCCCGCCCGTCGCCGGCGCATACCCTCCCCAACTCCTGCTGGCTGTGGCGATCAGACGGTACTTGACCTGATCGGGCGTCAGATTGGGTTCGTCCTGCAGAAGCAGGGCGGCCGCGCCGCTGACCACCGGGGCTGCCATCGATGTGCCCGACATCTTGAAGTAGGTATAACCGCCCCACCCGGCCACCTTGTTGAGCGGATGCCCGACGGCCAGGTTGCTGTCTTCGGAAGAGAGCAGGCTGATCCGGTCGTATCCGGGCGCGACCAGATCGGGCTTGATCTGGCCGTCGACCGTGCCGTAGGCCGAGAAGTGGGCGAGCTTGTCATCCGCAATCGTGGTCGTGTTGCGGTCCTCGGCGGCGCCGACGCTGATCAGGAAGGGATCGTTGGCCGGCGGGAAGAGCACGCCGCGGGTGGCAGAACTGTTGCTGCCGTTATTGCCGGCCGAGACGACCACCACCAACCCGTTGAACCACAGGATCTCGAGCGCGGCATCGAGCGGGCTCTGGTGGTATGACTCCTCGACCGTGCTGTTGAGCGACACATTGACGACGCGGATGTTGTAGATCTGTCGGTTGTCGTTGATCCATTGCAGGCCGGCCACGACGTCCGAGAGATAACCCAACCCGGAGTCGTTGAGCACCTTGACGTCGACCAGGTTGACCTGCGGCGCGACGCCCATGTAGGCGCCATCCGACATGTAGCCGTTGCCGCCGATGATTCCGGCCACGTGGGTGCCGTGCCCGTTCAGGTCGTCCACGTACCAGTCGTCGGCATAGTTGACGCCGCCGACGATGCGCGCGTCCCAGTTCTCGCTCCACAGGTCATCGTGCCAGGCGATACCGCTGTCAACCACGGCCACAGCCACGCCCTGGCCCTGACGATACGGCGCCTCGTTCCAGACCTTGTCGGCGCCCACCGACTGGATCGACGCACCAACCAGGCGGCTCGTGTCGACGCAGTTGGGGCAGACCTGGGTGTAGCTCACGGCCACGTCGCTGATCACGAAGCTCTCGTTGGCGGCCCCGTAACCCGAGATCACCCGCAATCGCACCACGGTGTCGGCGGAGATGTAAGGCGTGATGTCGTACGACTGCCAGCCGCTCGTGGCGCCCACGATGTACTCGGCCGTGGCCAGCGTGGTGTACGTCAGACCCTTATTTTTCGAGATCTCGAGCACCACCCGATCATCCCAATCCACGCCGGTGGTGGTGCGATAGCTGAACGAGAGGTAAGCCTCAAGCGCGCCTGTCAGGTTGATCTCGCGGCGCACACCCGGTGTGGTCTGGGTCTCGGGGTAGTCGTCGAGCCAGAGCTCGCCGGCGTACACCATGACATTGCCCTTCTTTGGTCCATTGCCGGCGACGTCATCCTCGATCCAGTCGGTCTCCCAATTGACATTGCCGATATTGTTGCCGAACGATTGCGTATCAAAACCGTCGTACGCATACAACCAGTTGAAGCCATATTGCGCTGACTCGAGCTCCGCCGCAGCCGCCGCGTCGACCGCTGTCGAGGCGGTGTCGTTCAGCGCCGTCGGCAGGTAGAGGAGGTTGGTCTGAGCTCCCTCAAAGATCTGTTCGGTGGGCTGCTGCAGCGCCAGGTTGTGGTCGATACGCGCATAGTCGACGTAGATCCGCGCGGTAGGTTGGAACGAGTCGGCAGTGATCAGCCGCAACCCAAAGGTCGGAGCGATGTAGGCCCCAAGGTCAAAGGAGACCGTCTGCAGCGTGTCGTCGGTGGCCGGCCCGGACAGCCGGCCCAGCTCGGTCCAGGTCGCGCCGCCGTCTGCCGTGGCCTGCACGCTCACCCAGTCGGTGTCGGCCAGGTCTTTGCGCCGGAAGGCCAACGTCAGTTGGGCTGATGCCAGGGTGCTCAGATCGGCCGCGGTCTGCAGGCCACGCCCGGCGCCCTGCAGGCGGAGGCCCTGGTACGAACCCGAGAAGAAACTGCTGATGGCGACGTCGCCCGCCACCGGGCCATCGGCCTCGCCGATCTCGGTCCAGGCACCAACGGGCCAGTTCGGGCCGTTGAGCCAGGCTGCGGGCTCCTGCGCGGACACGGAGCCGAAAGCGAAATCCTCCTGCCAATATCCCACTGGTTCGTCGGCGTCGTTGACCACCGCATCGAGCGACATCCACGTGATCGTGCTGGTGCGGGCCAGTTCATGCACAGCCGAGGCCGGGATCTCGGCCGCAAAGCCGTTGATGATCTTCAGATCACGGGTGACGACGCCGCCCAACCGGGCGACCAGGTCTTCGGCCTCCATGGAGCCGCTGGCATTGTTCTGCACGATGACGCGGAGGACAGCATCCGGTTGCTGCTCGGCCAGAGCGAGCAACACGGGCTGTACGCGGGCAGACGCTGCCCCACCCGTAGGCGTCACCCACGGCCCAATTAGGCCCATCCCCAACACCACCACCAGAAACCACCGCTTCATGACTTGGCTCATTTCGCCTCAATCAAACGTCCCTATAACCATCAATCTTTTCGTCGTGGGCGCCTCCGCAAAACGGTTGACGCCGGTTTCAAGATATGCCAGCCTCCGTAAATTCTGCGTGTTGATTAGGTGGGGATGGTTGGCCCGAGTTGGCAAAGGCCGTTTGCGGCACGTTTTGAGCACAAAGAACGACGGACCGTTATCGCGAGTCGTTGGGCGAAGGAAGGGTCGAGCCTGGTGCGCAAGCACAAGTTGATGCTGTTGGCGAACCGGATTCGGACGGCTGGCCCTGTACACGGATCACACGGATGTTCACGGATGGCACGGAGGCATTCGAGATGTATCTGTGCGATCCGTGTGATCCGTGTACATCCGTGTACAGGGCCGGTCCGTTCCGAGGCTCCTGACAATGTGCGATCGGGTTCGCCAACAGCATCAACTCGCTCGTGCACACCACGCGAAACCGGTTTGACTCTTTCTCGCTGGATCTGGTATCATTCACAGGCTTGGAGGCAGTCACCTCCTCGAACCGGAGGGATGGCCGAGCGGTCGAAGGCGGTTGTCTTGAAAACAACTGTGGGCGCAAGCTCACCGGGGGTTCGAATCCCTCTCCCTCCGCCTGCTACGGTCGCCAAGCACTCCCGGGGAGGTGCCGGAGTACGGCTGATCGGGAGCGCCTGCTAAGTGCTTGTACGGCTTTAAAACCCGTACCGAGGGTTCAAATCCCTCCCTCCCCGCCAGAACAATGGGTGATTGGGTGATTTGGTGATTGGGTGAATGCAAGTTCAATCACACATTCGCCAGGTCACTCAATCACCAAATGAATATGCGCCTGTAGCTCAGTTGGATTAGAGCGTTTGCTTGCGGAGCAAAAGGCCAGGGGTTCGAATCCCTTCAGGCGCACAAAAAGCGACCCGGCATGTCGATCGACATGCCGGGTCGCTTGCTTTTGAGTCGGGGCGCGCTCGGTCAACCGCGTTGATCGTTCAACAGCGCTGACCAGCGTTCGCGCATGCGGATCGCGATGGGTGTCGCCAGCACACGCATCAGGACCGACGGCTCCGGTGCGCGCTCATACCACAGCGCAAACAACTCCGAGACCGTTACATCGCCCGTCGTGGGCTCCAGCGTCACAGCCTGGTCGACCGTGACCAGGCCGGGCGTGATCACTCGCGCGTAGAAGCCCGGCCGATCGGCGGCGCGGAAACGGTCGATAAAACCGGGGTCACCCAGATGTGCGGCCAGGGTCGAACAGGGGATCCGCGGCGCGGCTACTTCAAGCACCACCGGGCCGATCCGGTATCGGTCGCCGATCCGAAGCGGCCCAGGGCCGAAGCCGCTCAGCGTCAGGTTGTCGCCGAATGTGCCGGCGGCCAGGGGCCGCCCGAGCATTTCGGACCACCAGGCGTAATCCTCAGCGCTGTACACGTACACAGCCTGGTCGGGTCCGCCGTGATGTTTGGCGTTGACGACGACATCGTCAACCAGGCCCAGCGGCTCGACCTGCGCGGACGCGACCGGTGTCTTGTGGATCCCGGTTCGGAAGACACGCTGCCCCACCCGGATGTCATTCCCGGCGCTCAGGTTGATCGAAGTGAGGTTCATGACGCCGATTGTAGCCGCGTCCGGCATGTTACAATCTTAAGTCTTAATGTTGAAGATGCGTTTGGCTGTGCCGGTTGAGGACGGGCGTGTGCCGCCCGTCGGCTCTTGAGGAGTGGTGGTGTCGAACAAGGATCGTCTCACACGAAATACGCGTCGCGAGCAGCGGCGCTCGGAATTGCAGCGCTCGTCGCGTACCTGGAACCTGATTCTGTTGGGGTCGCTGGGCGTCGCCGTCGTACTGGTGGTGGTGTTCTTGGTTGCGATGGTCACCCGCGTGAACACGCTGCCGGGTGAGGTGGCCATCGCCGATGAGGGCCGCGCGATCGTTCCGGAGGGCACCACCCTGACGTTCAGACATGAGCCGCCATCCTCCGGCTCGCATTATGGTGTCGGCGTCGAATCGGGTTTTGCCGAGACGCCGATCGACCCCGGTTATTACCTCAATAACCTCTCCCGCGGCTGGGTCGTGTATCTGTACACCTGCGACTCGGATTGCGCCGAGATCGAAGCGCAGCTGCGCGAGTTCTACAAGACGTCGATCACGCCCGACCCGTTGTACGGGGTCCGCAAGGCCGTGATCACGCGTTACCTGGGCGAGATGTCGGCGCCGGTCATGGCCCTGGCCTGGGGCAATGAAATGCCACTCGACTCGGTAGACGGGGGCCGGCTGCTGCAGTGGTATCAGCGCTTCGTCAACCGTGGCCCGATCTCGGGCCCCTGAGCCCGCTACGACGAGACCCGCCGGATGGCCAGGACCCCTTCTCCGGAGATCCTCAAGACGCTGTTGGCGCCGTTGACCGATGCCGCGGTCATCCTGGATCCGGCCGGCCAGTTGCTTCATCTCAACCCGCCGGCTGAGCGTTTCTTTGGCGCTTCCGCCGCCGGCCTGATCGGCTCGCCCCTCTCGGTTTTGCACCACGGCCTCGGCGACTGGTTCGAGGCCAACCGTCGCACACGCGGCAAGAGCGTGGTCACGCCGCCACCCAACCTCGACGGCCAGCCCACAGTCACCGCCACTGCATTGACGCATGCCAACGGTCGCATCTGGGGCTGGATGATCGTCATCGCCCGGTCCGAGCGCTGGAAGGCCCAGGCCATCGATTCGGTCATTCACGATCTCAAGAACCCGTTGCACCTCGCGGGCGGCGCGCTGATCATGCTGCGCGAAGTGTCTCCGCCTCCGGACCCGATGCAGGCCGAATACATTCGCCTGCTCGAGACGGGGCTGGATCGGATCGGAAAACTGGTGGAGCGACTCCTGGCCGTCGAGCGGGTCGAGTCGCCGACCGCGCTGGGCGAAATGCATCCGCTCTCGCTGGCGGACGTGTTCCAGCAGGCGATGATGCGTCACGTTCACTCGGCCGATTCGAAATCGGTGACGCTCCTGCTGGAGCGGGCGCCTGGTGAGGGCCGAGTGCTGGGTGACGAGGAATGGCTTGGCAGCGCCGCCGACAATCTGATCGAGAACGCGGTCAAGTACACGCAGGCCGGCGGACAGGTGCGCGTGATCACGCGCGAATTGGGCGGTGAGGTGATCTGCGAGGTCAGCGACACCGGCCCGGGGATCCCGGCTTCCGATCAGGAGCGCTTGTTCGAGCCGTTTTACCGCGTCGAGAACGCCTACACGCGTCGGATCACGGGCACCGGGCTCGGGCTGGCGATCGTGCGGGCCGTGATCGAGCGACACGGGGGACGCCTCTGGGTGTCGAGCGAGCCCGGCCTGGGCAGCACCTTCGGCGTCGCGCTTCCGCTGGTGACCACGGCCACTCCCTAACGCCGTCAGGGCAAGAGGGGCCGCGGGTCCACCGGCTGGCCCTCCAGATGTACTTCAAAATGAAGGTTGGGGTGTTCCGAGCGGCCGCTGTTCCCGGCCGCGCCGAGGACGTTGCCCTGCAACACGCTCTGGCCGCAGGCGACCGAGATCGCGCTGAGCTCGGCGTAGGCGGTCTCGTAGCCGTTGCCGTGATCGAGCACCACCAGGTTGCCGTAGCCGCGGTCGTTGGGGCCGGCGTACATGACCACTCCGGCATCGGCAGCCAGGACCGGGTCGCCCTCGGCGGCGCGGAGATCCATCCCCAAATGCACAACCGAAAAAGGGTAGCCGTCGAGCGCGCGTGACTCAGCCGGCCAGATCAAGGTCCCGGTCCCCACGGCCCCGGTGTATCCGCCCGCGCACTCGCCGAAGGACGCATCGGGATCGGCCTGGCGACCGCGCGGAAGACTTGGGATCGTCCAGAGCGTGAGCGCCCGGCGCCCGCCGGGGATGATCAGTTGTTGGCCGGCACTGAGTCGGGTCACGGCGCTGGCGTCGGTCAGGCCGTTCTCACGATACTCGACGATGATCTGAGGCGTGACGCCGTAAGCGCGCGCGATGGCCTCGAGGTCTTCACCCTGAGCCACGATGTGAAACACACCGTCGACCGGCAGGATCTGGAGCGCCTGGCCGGCGCGCAGGGCATGCACGTCGTCGTTGAGGACGTCGGCATTGGCCCAGAGCAGGGTGGCGATGTCGATGTTGAAGCGCGCGGCGATCCCTGAGAGCGTGTCGCCGGGCGCCACGACGACGGTCTCGATCACACCGCGCGTGCGCTCCGGAAAGAGGGTCTGCGGGTTGACCTGGCGATCGAGGGCGGATTCCTCGGCCACGATCTGGCCGAAGTGCGGCGGCGCCGCGGCTGTGACGACCACGCCGGCGTTGACCGGGGTCGGGGTGGCCGCCGGCACGAAGGCCTGTCCGCTGCTGTCGAGCTGCTCGACCACGTTGAGCGGCGAGAGCCCGACGATTGGTAACCGGCCCAGCCAGACCCCGCCTGCCAGGAGCAGCAGGATCAGACCGTGCGCGCCGAAGCGCAGCAGCGGTTCGCGCCAACCGGCTGCGACGATGTCGCGCCAGATGCGCGCCAAAGGCGAGCTCTGGGTCGGGGTCGGGTCGGTCATCGCTTGGGTGTCGGTCTCGGCCAGTGCGTCAAGGCAGATAGTTCCAGGGATTGACGCGGCCGTAGTCGACATTGCGCATCTCGAAGTGCAGGTGCGGGCCGCTCGAGTTTCCGGTCGAACCGGCCAGGCCGAGCATCGCGCCCTGAGAGATGGCCTGGCCGCAGCCGTAATTGATCTGACTGAGGTGGGCGTAGGCGGTCTGCCAGCCGTTGCCGTGGTCGACGATCACAAGCAGGCCGTAGCCGTAGAGGCTGCCGCCCGAGAACACCACTACGCCGGTCTCGGAGGCATAGATCGGGGCGCCCATGCCGGCCGAGATGTCGAGGCCGGGGTGGCTGCCTGAGTAATTGAAGCCGGAGAGGAAGTGGTTGTTGGCCGGCCAGACGAAATTGAAACCGCCGGTCGGGCCCGAGAACGGCCCCGCGCAGGAGCCCGGCTCATTCCGGCTGACCGAGCTGGTCGTTCGCTTGGCGCCGGTTGCGATCGGCACATCCGGCAGGGTCCACACGACATTGTCGCGCCAGCCGCCGGGGATGATGATCGTTTGGCCCAGCTTTGGTTCGGGGTTCTCGGGGTCGATGTCGTTACCCGCGAAGGCGATGATCTCCTCAACCTTGCCGTGAAAGACCCTGGCGATCTTCTCGAGCGTGTCTCCGTCCTGGACCACGCGCAAGGCGCCGTTGATCGGCAGGATGTTGATGGTGGTTCCGGTGGTCAGGCGGTTGAGCTTGTCGGCCAGCTCGGGATTGCCCCAGATGATGGTGTCGGGTTCCAGGTTGTACTTGGCGGCGATGCCGAAGACCGTGTCGCCGTCCTGGATCGTGTACTTCTCGATCTCGAAGCGCGGCCGGGTCGGGATGTTGGTGTCGACGTTGGCCTGGCGGGGGAGCTCGACGGAACTGGGCGAGTCGGCCACGATCGTAAACTGCGGCAGGGCTGCGCCCGCCGGAAGCGGCTCGGGGTCGTACGTGAACGGGGAAAGCCCGAGCGCTTCGGCTTCAGTTGTCGGTCGGGTTGTCAGTGCCAGGGCGGGCGTCGGCGCTTCGGCCTGGTCGCTTTGCCCGGGTTGCCAGAGGACGAGCGCCAGAGCCGCTATCAGCAACACTGCCGCAAAGGTTCCGGCCGCGATCCAGATGCGGGTCTCGCGCGATACGCCCTGCTCGGGTGAGGAGGTTTCAGACATTGCGCAATCGTACGCGAAAAGCGGCAGGCGTCCAGGGCCGATCAGGGCCGGCGGACCGTGAAAGCCGACCGAAGCGTAGGTGCTGTGGTCTGACGTTCACCGTCCGCCGCCGGAACGTCAGGGCAGGAAGTCCCAGGGATTGACGCGGCCGTAATCGGCGCTCCGCATCTCGAAGTGGAGGTGCGGGCCGGTCGAATTGCCGGTCGAGCCGGCCAGGCCGAGGAGCTGTCCCTGGGCCACAGCCTGACCGCAACCATAGTTGATCTGGCTGAGGTGGGCGTAAGCGGTTTGCCAGCCGTTGCCGTGGTCGACGATGATCAGGTTGCCGTAGCCGCGTGTGCTCCAGCCTGAGAACACCACCACGCCGGTCTCTGAAGCATAAATCGGCGCGCCAAGGCCGGCTGCGATGTCGAGCCCAGGGTGTGTGTTCGGGTTGTAATCCCAGCCCGAGAGGTAATGGTTGTTGGCCGGCCAGATGAAGTTGTAGCCGCCCGAAGGTCCTGAGAGCGTACCCGAGCACGAGCCCGGCTCGCCGCTGCCACTCGGGCCGACCGTGGTGTTGCGGCTGGCCACCGGGAGTTGCCATTGGATGGTCTCGCGCCAGCCGCCGGGGATGACGATCGATTGGCCCGGAGTGAGGAGCGGATTTTCGGGGTCGACGTCGTTGCCGGCGAAACCGAGGATGTCCTCGATACTGCTGTGGTAGACCTCGGCGACCTTCTCGATCGTGTCGCCTTGTTGGACAACCCTCAAGGCACCGTTGATCGGAAGGATATTGAGGACCTTGCCCGGGCGAAGCAGGTTGAGGCTGTCGACTAGCTCGGGGTTGCCCCACAGGATGGTCTCCGGCTCCAGGTTAAACTTGTCGGCGATGCCAAAGACGGTATCGCCACTTTGAACCGTGTACTGCTCGATTTCGAGCCGCGCCCGGGTTGGGATGGTGGTGTCGAGGTTGGCGCTGCGCGAGAACCGGGAGAGATCGCTGCTCTCCGGGGTCAAACCGAAGGTCGGCAGGGAGGCGCCGGCGGGCAGCGATTCGGGTTTGAACGTGATCGGGGCGAGACCGTCGGTCGAGGCGGTCACGCTCAAGGTTGCACCGGCTGTGGGTGTGGCGTTTGGCGACAGCAGTGAAGGCTGCAGGAGTGTCAGGGCCAGGGCGCCCACGAGGAAGATTCCGGCCAGGCTGACGGCGCCGATCTGCAGGGTGTTTTCACGTCGAAACAGCCGGGTTGGTGACGGCCATGAGGGCTCGGCTGGCTGCGGCGCGGCTGCGCTCAGGTTGTGCGACTCCGACTCCTGCGATGGGGAGTCGGGGCCAGGGTTGTGCGGCGAATCGCCAGGGGTCTCTACCACGACGTGTGCTCCCTTGAACGAAAAGATCATAGCAGCCGACCTTGACCCGTCAAGTAAACATAAACAACTCTCAGTAACACCTCAGCACCGTCCGCCAACGGTCGGTGTTACATCCACGTTCTCTGGAGGCGTTATGGTGGTGGTGACCGATTTGGAGGGGACGCTCTCGGCCGGGGAGACCTGGCGTGGGCTGACCGACTACCTGCAGCAACACGGCCGGGCCTGGGCGGTTCGCTGGATGTTGTTGCCCTACGTGCCGCTGCGGCTGCTCGGGCGACTTGGCCTGCGCCGGTCGGCCCGTGACCGACTGCAATTCATGCTGGATCTGCTCAAGCTCATGCGCGGGATGACGGAGGCGGAGTGGTCTGACGCCAGCCAATGGGTGGTTGAGCGAACGGTCTGGCCGGAGCGCCACCTGCGGGTGATGGCTGAGTTGGAGCACGCGCAGCGCGCCGGCGCCCGGGTCGTGATCTGTTCAGGCGCGTTCCAGCCGGTGGTGGAGGCTATCGCGCACAAAGCCGGGTTTGAGGCGATCGGCACGCCCATCGCCTGGGCCGATGGACGTTCGACGGGCGATCTGGCGGCGCCCTTCACGTTCGGTCCGCGCAAGCCCGAGCGTCTCAGGGCCTACCTGGGCGAGATCCCGGTTGATCGAGCTTATGGCGACACGGCTGGTGACATCCCTATGCTCGAGATAGCGGGTGAAGCCGTGATTGTCGACCACGACGCGGAGCTCCGGACTGTCGCTGTTGCCCGCGGCTGGCGGATCCTCACGGACGCGGAGGCGCGAGCGGCGTCTTGAAATCGTAGATTCCGTCCCGGAAGCTCCAGGCTGATTGGCATTCCGGGCATTCAAGGCCGTCGGCGATCGGATACAAGGTCGTTCCGCTGCAGGTTGGGCAGCGGAAATGGACATCGCCGTCAATCGTTGCCGGCGTCCCAGGCCCGTTTTTTTGGGCGTGAACGAAGACGCTGGGTGAGTAAGCGACCCGGCCGCCGATGGCTTGCAGCATCCCATCCAGGGCCACCAGAAATCCGGTTGGAAATAGACGCTTGATCAGCCCTAAACGGAAATATGACAGGGCCCGTGCCCCGCGGACGATGAACCCGGCCTGACTCAGCCAGGTCAGCATCGTGTCGGGGTGGAAGTCGTAGTTGAGGGCCACGAACTCGACCGGCTCGGGTGTGAAGGGATTCCAGTGCTGTCGACCGAGCCAGTAGCGTAGAATCGCCTTGAAATTCCGCTTGTTTGCAAACTCAAGGATGAAGGTAGCCCCGGGTGCGAGGGCGGTCTGGATCTGAGCGAGCGCGGCCGGCGCGTCGGCCATGTGGTGGATCACGCGGATCATGGTGGCCGCGTCGAAGGTCCCCGGCTGGAACGGTAGTCGATAGACATCGGCGGCGACGTACACGAAGCGGTCGGAGCGGCCGAGGCGTTGCTGGGCCTGTTCCAGTTGGGTGCGCGAGTAGTCGAGCAGGACGATCCGATCGAAGCCGGCATAGCGCGGCGTGTTCCGTCCGGCGCCCGCGCCGACCTCCAGGAGTAGCTTGCCGTGCTCGGGGAGTTGTGCCTTGAGCGCGATGGCCTCAGCGCCGTCTTCGTAGGCGCGTTCGCCGGTATCCCAAAACGTCGATTGATACGTTGAACCTTCGTAGTCGCAAACGGGTGGATGTTGGGTCATGGGTCTGGGCTGCCCGACCACGAGACTGGAGGCTGTTGGTCGGGGCAGGCGTGTTCCTGTTCAGCTCGCGACTGTGATTGTACTCGGTGTATGGGGGCCCTGGAGACTGCATGCATGTGCCCGGAATCTGGCTGTGCCCTGTCTGTCTGGCTCCCTGGTCCGGGCTGCTCCGATGACCGGCGGTCCGGTCGGCAAAGTGACTCGTTGATGATGTGTTTGCGACATAATATTATGTCAATACATAACTGGATATAGGACGCTCTGCTTTTGCGTGCCGGTTCGCGCTCCGCGGTTGTTTATTACCCTTGCCTTACTCGACTCACTCGGTGGTAGGTGGCTGTGGCTGAATTTGATTGCGCCTGTGCCATTGCCTTGTGTTCTGTGTGAGGGCGGTTGGGTAGGTTATCCCTGCGGTGCCTGGTGTTCGGCGAGCGTTGCCTGTGGGGAGGGCATGATTGGGCCTGTAGGCCTCTGCGGCCGATGCGCACGCCTGTTTCACGTGAAACATTCTGCCTTTCAGCGTTTCCTCGTTGCATGAAGCGCTTGGATTGGTCGGCGGG
>JAEURK010000180.1 GCA_016789175.1 Anaerolineales bacterium | reverse complement strand
CCTGGACATCCACGGGCGTACAGGCCGCCACCATCACCGGCAGTAGGCAACAGATGGGGAGGAGCCGCTTCATGGATGGACCTCCTCGGCCAGGCTTTGCTCGGTCTCGACGGTCCAGCGTCCACGGCGCCGGAACAGATCTCCCAGGCGCCACAGCATCACGGCGGCCAGCAGGACCAGCCACGCGCCGAGCCCGATCTCGATCGCTGTCATGAGGCCGTTGACCAGGGGCTGTTGGACGGCCTCCGCCACAACGAGCCGCTTCATCTCGAACACAGTCACGGCGGCCAGGGCGAGGTCGGAGCAGAGGATGATGCCCCAACCATAGAACTGGCGGACCTTGCCCTTGAGGCCGATCATGTCGCCATAGTAAAAGAGGATGATGGTGGCGATGATGGCCGACAGGGCATGCCAGTGGCCGGTCAGCTCGATCCGCTCCTCGCGCGCCGGCCAGACGCGGAAGATCTCGTCGAGCTTGATAGCCATGAAGATGCCAATGCCGCTGGTGGTGAAGTTCATGAACAACATCTGCCAGGTGGGGCCGAACGTGAGCGGGTCGCGTACAAGGGCGGCCAGTTTTTGCACGATGCTGGGTCGACCCAGTTGGGCTGTCCCGGTCCGGACCAGGTGGTTCCAGCTCCAGATGAGCAGGAAGAGTGCGGCCAGCATGGAGGGCGTTGCGCCGACGTAGATGACCGTGTGGGCCACCGGCTCCAGAGGCGTGACCACGCCCCACACGCCGAGGTTCAACACGACTGTGCCGAGGATCATCAGCGGCATGGCCAGTTTCTGCCAGGGCCCTTTGAAGTTCAGCCAGCGCCCGATGATGAGCGTGATCATGACCGCGATGAGCGCCAGCATGATGTGCAGATGGCCGATGACCGAATACTCAAGCACAGACTTCTCGGGGTAGCGGATGATGTTTTCGGCCAGGAAGGCCTCGAATCCGTTGCCGAAGTAGGCCCCCGGCACCGCGCCGAACAATGCGGAGAGGACGGTGGTGAGGGCGGCGGCGAAGAACGCCACCCGCTCCAGGTCTACGCCGCCGGGCAGATGGGCATAGGCTCGGTCGACGACGTGGTAGGCCGGGTTCCAGGGCCAGAGGGCCGCGCACAAGAGGATGCCCGCGAAGAAGACAAGCGACAGCCCCGCGATGTACAGCCCGTGAAAAGCCCAGTTGTGCCCGAAGTAGGCGAAGCCCATCCCAAAGACCATCGCCAACACATAGCCGACCGTGATCAACAGGTTGACGGCGGTCTTGAGAAAGGGTTGCATCTTGAGCAGGCCCGTGATCATGTAGGTCTCGATGGCGACGACGGCCATCGCGATCGCGTGGTACAGGATGACGATGCGACCCTCGCGTTCAGCCTGGACCAGGTCCATCCCGAGGCGCTCGACCAGCCAGGTGCGCGTGCCCAGCTCCGCCATCGGCCCGGAGAGCATGCCCCAGACGGCGGTCACCAGACTGATCATGGCGATCGCCACCAGGATCAACCCTTTGCTGGTCTTGAACAGATAGTTGAAACGGTCGCTGACGAATGCCATCGCCGACCTCCGGCGTCAAACGCTAGTGGGAGGCGTTCCAGGTGTCGAGCATCTTTCGAGTCGAAGGGATCAGCAGGTAGATCAGCAGGACGGTGCTCAACAGCGGTGCGGGCAGGAACATCGAGAAGCGCTGGACCTCGAAGATGGCGTTGTGCAGCCCGAGCGGGTAACCCGCCATCATGGACAGCGCTGCGCCAAAGATGCCGACCGGGATGGCCCAACTTTGCTTGCGGAAGACGGCGAAGATGAAAATAGCCCAGGCCGCCGCGCCCCACCAGGCGACCTGCTGCGACATCACGTACATGCCATTCCAGAACGGATCATCGTGCGAGGTGGTGTACTTGGCGATCGGTGCGACGCCGTCCATAAAGGTCAGCACGTACGCGATCCCAGCGAAGAAGGTGAGCGTGATCACTTTCCAGTTCACGCCCCCGATCAATAGCATCCCCAGCCACAAGATACCCGCGATCGCGAAGACCGCCATCGTCGGCATCGGCAGATCACTGTCGGCGGCGGGGATGGCGGGGAAGAAACCCGCCAGCAGTTGGATCGTGGCGGCGACGGCTCCCCAGAACCAGGCCCACGATTGCCGGTGGACGAAGCCATACAGCACGGCGGCCCATAGGCCCCCGGCGGCAATGCCCAGCCAGCCAAGCACGGCATAGGTGACCGTGACAGAGGCCGCTTCGTCCGAGCGCCCGGCGAGGGTCTTGCTGTCAATCACCAGGTTGTATTGCCAGGCCAGAAGATAGAACGTCAGCAACCCCGCCAAACAGCCGAGAACCGCCAGCGCCATCCCGAGCTTTCTGTTGTTCTTCATAGCGTCCTTCTCCTGGGTGGGATGAAGGCCACCCGGAGCGCCGCACTGGCTTGATGGCGAGGAGGCCATGGTGCTGCCGTGATCTGTCAGCCTGAGCCAGTGGGCGGGCTTGTGCTTTCCTGCACAAGTGTAGGAGCCGACGCCTGCGGTTCATACGACTTTTGTCGTACATTCCCGGAAAACGGCGTTGTCAAAGTGGAATGCGATTAGGCTCGACCGCGGTCCAACAGCTTTTTCGGATCGACGAGGATGATCCGATCACGTTCGAGGCGCAGGAGGCCCTCACCCTCGAGGGTGCTGATCGCCCGGCTGAGCACATCGCGCACGGTTCCCAGGCGAGCAGCCATTTCATCCAAAGTCGTCCAGGCCCGCCGGGGGACAACGAACTGGCCATCCCTGGGTTCAGCGTGGCTCAAGAGGGTGGAAGCGAGCCGAGCGGGGACGCTCCTCAGGCTCAGGTCTTCCACCAACTGAATGTAGTAGCGTGCGCGCGTGCCGAGGTGATCCAGGCAGGCCAGCGCCAGGGGAGGATGGCGGCTGACCAAGGCGGTCAGCGCGGCGCCGTCAATCCTCCAGGCCGTGACGCTTTCCAATGCGATGACCGTCAGTGGATAGGGAGCCTGGGTGAAGACCGTTTCCGCGCCGAAGACCTCGCCATCTCGCATGACGTTGACGGCCTGCTCACGCCCGCCCTCCGTCATGCGAACGGCCTTGACCCAGCCCGTTTCCAGCACGAACAACGAGGAGCCGGCATCGCCCTCGGTGCAGAGGATCTGGCCGGCGGAATAATCTCGCGGGGCCATCGTGCTGGCCAACGCTTCGTGGATCTTGACCGACAGGCTCGCGAAGACGGGCGTGGACCTCAAAACCTGCCGCGCACGAGGCACGTCGGCAACTGGGCCGGGTCGGATTTGGGTTGGCTTTGACATCGAAGACGGGATGCACGCGTCGAGCTTATCGGAAACAGCAGAGATTATAGCCGTCTTGCGCCGAGAGACGCCGACTCAGCGACGATCGACACGCCATCGCATCACAACCGCCTGTTTGGCCCCTCCCGAGGCACTCCTGAAAAACCGACACGTCGCAGGCCTGGGCCGACTTAAGTCGGCGACAACGCGCTTCCATTCGGGTAACCTCCCGTTGTCGCAACAACTCACGACAATGAGGAGGCTGTTTCGTGGCTCAATCGCTCTTCCCGAACTGGCAGGACATCGTTCGTTTCTCGCCGGATGGACCGGTGCCCCGCTTTCTCTTTGAGGCGCCCCATTTCCGAGTATTGGTTGCCGGATTGGAAGCTGGCCAGCGACTGCCGGTGCATCCCGAAGCCGCAGCGATGTATCACGTTCTTGAGGGGTCCGGTTGGATGACGGTGAACGACGAGCGTTTTGCCATCGGCCCGGGCGCCACGGTGGTTGTGCCGGATGGAGCCGCGCGCGGCATTGAGGCCGACACCCGGTTGGCCTTTCTGGCCGCGCGAGCGGGACCGGCTTCGACATAATCGGGTTGGGCCAGAAGGAGCATGGTTCGGGCATCTCCCGAGACAAGATGACCCAGCCAACCGCGTGGTACGGGCCTGGGCTGATGGCCGCGTTCATGCTTTGGCTCGTGTCTCGATTGATCTGCACGGCTTCGCGCCCGGCAAAGAGGCCCAGATTGTGGTTCATAACGCGAGCCCCCTTTGTGAGCCTTGGCTGGCCCATGTGCCTGGCAAATCGATGGCCATTCTCAATATCGCCTTCGGCGTTCTTCCAGCCAAACTGCCACGTGCCGGCCGATCGGGCCAAGCGGTTTTCGCGTCGGTTTTGGCTGGTCTGTTGAAGCCGCTTGAGACATTGGGTGAGATCGATCTGGACCCACTGTTGTAGTCTGCTTTGGGCGGAGGTCTTCTGATTCGCACAATCGACAATCCTTCTGGGATTGTCGATTGTGCGAATCAGGCTCAATACGAGCCGCCCGAAAAGCATGCCGCGATGTTGTCCTGCCGATGGACCCGGTCATGACCTTCACGGAAGGCTCTGGTTGGTCCTTCCAGGAGTGACTGAAGGCAGATCCGGGTGACACCTGTTGGTCGGAACAACACCGTTTGACCAGGTGGTCGTTTGACAGCCGCGCGCCAGGCGTAGCGGGTGGTGAAGAGATCAAGCAAGAGGCTAGAGACATCGCATCCCGACCGTCACGGAGTAATAGCGGCGAGAAGAATCCGCCTACACGGCACGATGCTTCTCGAGCGTCAAAGGATGCGTCGCAGAGGATTGGATGGCATTTTGATGAGGTTGACTTCGATCAGCGAGGTTTCAGTGCACGCTCCTGCTGACGTCAATCGAAAGGGTTGATACCGAGGATTGGCCCTCTCACTGGTAGCAAGCGCAAATGGTTTCAAGTCAAGAACACACCATGAACAAAGTTCTCAACAAATGGTTCCGAAAGACGCACCGCTGGTTAGCCGTTCCCACGGCACTCCTGATTCCGATGGCCGTGGTGATCCGATTCTCCGGGAATCCATCATGGCAGGCGTTTTTGAAGTCGTTTGAGATGGCCCAATCGCTTCTGATGCTGATCCTGGCGATCACGGGTGCGTATCTCTTTCTCCTGCCCTACTTGACCAAGTGGCAGCGCGAGAAGACACGCTCGGCTTGAACTCAGTGACGTTTGATCCGATGTGGCGTCAATAAGCCAGGCTCAGCAACCCGACGTAACCTGCAGGTGCAGAGGCCCTGTGTTCCTGTTCTGGGTGCCTCTGGCTATACGGAACTGGCGGACAGTGCGCCTACGGCCCGCAGCGTGGAGTCGATGATCAGGCTCTTGTAGACCTTGCCCATCTCGGTCGGAGAGGGATGTCGATCGTGCTCCAGCCACCACTCGATCAGCGACAGCAGGGATGTCGCGATGTGGTGAGTGGCGAGGCTCACGGTCGTTCGGTCGCCGACTCGCTCCAGCGGCGCGCACGATTTCTGATAGGTCGTCGCGATGGTCCGCACCACCCGCGAGCGGATCCGGGCCACGCTCTGGCTTTTGAGAAGGATGCGAAAGAGGTCGGCATGCTGCTGGATGTATTCGAAGATCAGGCGACCTTCTGTCTCCAACGCGACCTCGTCCGACTGTTTGGCCAACCGATCGATGTGGACCCTGAGGTCCGCCAGCCCCTCGTCGAGCACCTCCATCAACAACTGATCGCGGCTCTCGTAGTGCCGGTAGAAGGTGATGTAGGCCACCTCAGCCCGTGTCGTGATTTCCTTGATCGAGATCGCGGCATAGTCTTTTTCAAGGATCAACCCGACCAGCGCCTCGCGCAGCAAACGGCGCGTGCGCTTGACCCGCGGGTCGACGTGTTTGGGAGAAGCTTTACCGGGCATGACCACCGCTCTGTTACAAAAGGCCGCCGGATATCACTTTTGTCATCCATGAGCCGAATTCGCGATTGAACCCGGTGGCCGGCTGGCTACACTCATGATTGTTACACGGAATAACAAAACGGAGCAATCATGAAAACGACCTTCGCCCCTCAGCCCAAAGCCTGTCCGCCACGCCGGATCCCGTCCACCGCCCGGATGACCTCGCGGGAGTTACAGATGGCCCACGACACCCTGGCCGCAGAGTACGATCGACGGACGTGGTTCAACGAGCACGTCCTCGGCGTGGCCCGGCAGAGGAAAAGGCTGCTGTCCCAGGCGACGGGCCGGATCCTGGAGGTGGCGTGCGGAACGGGGATCAACTTCCGACATTATCCACCTCACGGCGAGATCACGGCGGTGGATCTCAGCCCGCAGATGCTGGACGTCGCGCGTGAGAAGGCCGAGGCGCGCCGGCTCAGCGTCCGCCTGGAGGCGATGGACGCCGAACAACTGGACTTCGTGGATGGATCCTTCGACACCGTCGTCTCCACGTTGTCGACCTGCACGTTTCCTGAGCCGCTACAGGCGTTGCGTGAGATGGCTCGTGTCTGCCGGCCCGGTGGCCTGATCCTGCTGCTGGAGCACGGCCACAGCAGCATCCCGTGGCTGGCGCGTTACCAGGACGACCATGAATACGCGCACTACCAGGCTCACGCCGGCTGCCGCTGGACCCAGGAGCCGCTGGACCTGGTTCACGCAGCCGATCTAAAGCTGATGGGCAGCCGCCGGAGCATTCTGGGTATGTTCCACTCGATCGTGGCCACGCCTGCATCGGCCGGGCGTTGAATCAGCGAAGGCCTCGTCGCCTGCTGATCAATGTGATGCGCGGGCGAACGGCGACGGTGGTTACCCGACCGCCAGGCAGCGCATCGCCTCGGTGATCACGGCCAGGGTCGCGGTGGCGCCCTGGGCCGGCCCCTTCTCGAAGTCCTCGCCGTTTGAGGTCGGGTCATTGGTGATGTGCGCGAAGCACACAATCGCGAACCGCCTGGCCTCGGCCAGCGCATAGAGCGCCGCGGCTTCCATCTCCACGGCCGCGACCCCCTCGGTCAGCCGGCTCGCCAGGGCCGACTCCGTTTCACGAAACGGCGCGTCGGTGGTCCAGCTCGAGCCGCAGTGGAGGGGCAGCGTCGCCTGATCCCAGTGGGTCCACAGGGCTGTCTGCAAGGCGGGGTCGATCCGGCTGTACCGGGCCGGCGGCAGGTAGTGATAGCTGGTGCCCTCGTCGCGCAGCGCCCGGTCGATGAGCATGAAGTAGGGCGGATCACCCAGGAGCTGGATCTGTCCGGCCGAGGTGACGCTGATCAGCAGGATGCAGCCGGAGGCGAACAGTTCCTCCGCCACCAGCACCGCGAACGACGAACCGACCGCCCGTCCGACGACACCCACCTCCTGATCACCGAGCGTGAAGACCTCCAGGTCGGTGTGGTAGCAGCCCCAGCCGCGATGGCGTTCGGACCGTCCCGCCGCGCGCAGATGCTCAACCAGATCGCCGTCTGGATCGAGGACGCAAACCCGCGGGACGGGCAGGTCGGGCAGCCGCTTCTGGCGGCGCGCCTCGCGCAGCAGCTTATCGACATCGAAGACCGACGGCGCGGCGTAGTCCTTATCGGTCAGGATCGGCGGCGTCATCGACGCTCCTCATGCACGGCGGCGCCGATCACGGCCGCAGCCTCGGCGACCTCTTCAGCCGTCGTCCAGGCGCCCAGGCTGAGCCGTAAGGCCGCCGCCGCCAGGGCCGGATCGCGGCCCATGGCCAGCAGCACGCCCGATGGCTCGGCGTGCCCGGCATGGCAGGCCGAGCCCGTCGAACAGGCCACACGCTCGCGGATGCGCGCCAGCAGCGCCGCCGCGTTGACGCCCGGAAAACCCAGGTTGAGCGTGTTGGGCAATCGCTCGGTCGGGTGTCCGTTGAGCTGCGCGTCGGGCACATACGCCAGGATCCCTTCATGGAGCGCGTCACGTAAGGCACGCAATTGGGCCGGGAAGACGTCCAAACGACGCGCGGCCAGATCGGCCGCGGCGCCAAGCCCGATGATGTACGGCACGTTCTCGGTGCCTGCGCGCAGGCCGCGCTCGTGCCCGGCGCCACGGATGTGGGGCTCAAGCCTGATGCCCGAACGGACATACAGGGCGCCCACGCCCTTCGGCGCGTACAGCTTGTGGCCGGCGATCGACAGGAGGTCGACGCCCAGGTCGGCCACGCGGGTCGGGATCTTGCCGACGGATTGAGCTGCGTCGGTGTGGACCCACACGCCGTGGGCATGCGCCGCTCGCGAGATCTCGGCCAGGTCCTGCAGCGTGCCGACCTCGTTGTTGGCGTGCATGACCGAGACCAGGATCGTCAACGGCGTGATCGCGTCAGCGACCTGCTGCGGATCGATCCGGCCGTCGGCGTCGACCGGCAGGATCGTCAGGCGCAGGCCGCGCGCCTCGAGGGCGCGCAGCGGCTGCAGGACGGCCGGGTGCTCGATCGCTGTCGTGATGATGTGGTCGCCGCGACGGCTGTCGCCGCGCTCACGCAACGCCTCGGCCAGGCCGTTCAGGGCGAGATTGTTGGCCTCGCTCCCGCCGCCCGTAAACACGATCTCGCCGGGGCCCGCGCCCAGCAGGGCGGCGACCCGTTCGCGCGCCCGCTCGACAGCGGCGTGGGCGACGTAGCCGTAGGCGTGGTCGCTCGAGGGGTTGCCGAAGTGCTCGCGCAGATACGGCAGCATGGCGTCGACCACGGCTGGATCGACGGGCGTGGTGGCGTTGTAATCGAGGTAGATCGGGGATGAGATCGTCATCGATTGCGGCGCCTTATCAGAAGACCAGGACTT
>JAEURK010000150.1 GCA_016789175.1 Anaerolineales bacterium | reverse complement strand
CTGAACCATCACGACATTCGTGGCAATGACAGCGGGGCCTCACCACTAAGGTGCGATAGCCCGGTGCACACGGCCGCGTGGTGCCCGGCCCAGCCGTCATTCGCGATAGGATTGACGTGCGGCCCCGGCCGGATCGCAAGTAGCAGCGCCGCGGGCCGACACCAACATCCATGTCTCAACCCCGGGCGACGTCTCATCGATCACGCAGTTACTGGCTGCGAATACTCCTGTTCGCAGGTGCTGCCCTGACCCTCGGGTTCGGGCTGCTGCTGGCCGGTTTGGGCCGCAGTATGGCGCTTGGGTACCTCCGACCGCAACGACAGGATCTGTCCCGGATCGGCACCCCGGCCGACCTGGGTGTGCCTTATCAGGACGTGACCTTGACCACCTCCGACGGCATCGCGTTGGCGGCCTGGTACACGGCTTCCGCGAACGACACCGTGGTCCTCGTGGCCCACGGCCATGCCGCGGCCCGGCTGCCCGAGATTTACGCTCTGTTTGCGACGAACGGCTACGGGGTGCTGGCCTGGGATGCGCGGGCCCACGGCGCCAGCGGCGGCGACTTCACCAGCCTGGGCTACTTCGAGCGCCTGGACGCGGCTGCGGCCCTGGCGTATGCCCAGGCTCAACCCGGCGTCAGACACGTCGTCATGTGGGGGCAATCGATGGGTGGGGCGACCGCGATCCTGGCGGCGGCCGAGCAACCTGCGATCGAGGCCGTGATCGTCGACTCGGTCTTCACGACCCTGGCCGAGACGATCAATACCGCAGTGCCCATCCCCGTGCTGCGCCCCTTCATCCGGCCGTTTGCCGAGGCCGAGGCGGGCATCAGCGTCGATCGGGTGCGGCCCATCGACGAGATCAGTCGGATTGCGCCGCGGCCGATCTTCATCATCCATGGGGCGGACGACACCGCCGTGCCGCCCGACTCGGGACCGCGTCTTTACGCCGCTGCCGGCGAGCCAAAAGCGCTGTGGATCATCGCCGGAGCCCGCCATGTTGGCGGATACCGGCTCGACCCCGCGACCTACGAAACGCGCGTCATCGCCTTCCTGGCAGACGCCCTTGCGCCCTGAGCAAGCTGTTCTCCTCGCCCTGCGCTCCTCACCCCACGCGCCTGTCTCACCGCGGGCGTTCCAACCACGCCTTCGCCTCGGGCCCGATCTGGGCCAACGGCGCGCGCTTGACGGTGCAGGCCGGCAGCGACTCGAGGAAGACGCGGCCGTAAGTCTTGGTCAGGATCCGACGATCGAAGACGGCCACCACGCCCCGGTCGCTTTGCGTGCGGATCAGGCGCCCGAAGCCCTGGCGGAACTTGAGCACGGCCTCAGGCACGCTGTATTGCTCAAACGGTTTCTCGAAGGTCTCGGAGCGCGCGGCGATGATCGGGTCGTCCGGCACATCGAACGGCAGGCGTGTGATCACCAACGACGACAGGGTGTCGCCGGGGATGTCGACGCCTTCCCAGAAGCTCTTGGTGCCGAGCAGCACGCCTGCGTCGGCGGCCTTGAAGTTGTCGAGCAGGGCGCTGCGCGAGCTGCCGTTGGTTTGATCGTACAGATCGATGCCGAGTTTGGATAATGGGCCGCGGATGGCGTTGGCGGTTGCTTTGAGCTGGGCATACGACGTGAACAGGACCAGCGCCCGCCCGCGCGTCGCCGTGCACAGGTCGATCAGGCCGCGCTCGACGCCCTTCTGATAGTCCTGGCGGAGCTGCGGCTCAGGGATGTCGGTCGCCAGATAGAGCAGGGTGGACGCGGCGTAATCGAAAGGCGAACCCACCACAACCTCGGCGACATCGGTGGCGTTCAGGCGCCCGCGCAAGTAGTCGAAGCGGCCGCCGGTCGTGAGCGTCGCCGACGCCATCACCACCGACTCCTTCTCCTGCCACAAGTGCTTCTCGACCAGCGCGCCGACGTGCAGCGGCGCCGCATGCACGCTGGCTCGGCCTTCGCGATTGTCGGCTTCGGCCCAGTAGATCGTGGTCGGATCCGGTTTGAGCACCAGCCCGTCGAGGTTTTCGAGCAGGCGCGTAAAAAAGCGCGCCTGGTTGTTGACGTCGGCGGCCAGTTCCTCCAACGTCTCGCGCTCGACATCCGCATCGCCCTCGACCAGCTCGACCAGATAGGTGCGAACGCGCGTGAGCGCGCGGGTCAGGGCGTCGAACGAGGGACGGGCCTGCTCCCAGGCCTGCGTCACGCCCATCCAGGGCGTGCCCTGCCGGACCGCCGGTGTGATGCGTTCCGATTGGCCGTAATCGCTGATTGGGCGGCCGTCGCGCCGATCGGTCAGGAAGTCGCTGATGGCCTCGAAGAAGGAACGGCCGGTCTCGAGCGCGGTGCTGGCGCGCTCGAAGGCCCGCACGGTCTCGGCCTCGACGACGATGTACGCATCGGGCGTGAGCGCTTCGCGGAGCGCACTCA
>JAEURK010000039.1 GCA_016789175.1 Anaerolineales bacterium | reverse complement strand
ACGTGTTACTCACCCATTCGCCACTAAGAACTCGTATTGCTACAAATTCTTCGTTCGACTTGCATGTGTTAAGCACGCCGCCAACGTTCATCCTGAGCCAGGATCAAACTCTCCGTAATTGAACTTCTTCGATCACCGAAGTGATCGATAGGATCAACGGATTCCTGTTCTCACAGATTTCCTGTCACTCTTCAGTTGTTAAGGTTCACAGAGCTTGGGGCTCGTTTTTTGGGCGATTTGCCCGTCCCCAGAGCGCAGGGGAGTTTACCCCCCTCACCAGAAGTTGTCAAGGGGCAATTTGATCTTTCGTTGCCTCTTGTCGCCGGTGCTTTGGCCCTATTCGCTTTTGAAAACGTCCTGGGCGGTAAACGCTCGGGCGCTTTTAGGGGCGAGCAGACTTGCTGTTGTTCAACCCCGTCAGCGAAGGGGAATTATACGTCTTCGACCTCAAGAGTCAATACCTTTTACCTTAAATTTATCCCTGGGGTGTTCATCCTCGCTTAACGCTTGATCAGCTGCGAAATCAAAAAGGGGCGAGGCGTTCAAGCGCCCCGCCCCTTGCCCTTTCGGCCGGGTTCACATCGATTGGCGCCCCTCTAATGCGCGCGCCAAAGTGGTCTCGTCGGCATACTCAAGATCACCGCCAACCGGCAGCCCGCGCGCCAAACGCGTGACCCGCAAACCCGGATCGATCGCGGTCAGCTGCCGCTGCACGTACATGGCCGTGGCTTCGCCTTCCAGGCTGACGTTCGTCGCCAGGATGATCTCGCGCAACGGCGGCTGCGCCGTGCGGGCACGTTCGACCAACTCAGCCACCCGCAGATCTTCAGGGCCAACGCCTTCGACCGGCGAGATCACGCCGCCCAGGACGTGATAGCGCCCGCGAAAGCGCCCGGTGCGCTCGATCGCCAGGACGTCCAGTGGCTCTTCGACGACACACAATACCGTCGAATCACGGTTCGAGTCGCTACACAGGCGACAGGGGTCGTCGTCGGTGATGTTGAAGCACGTCGAACAGCTGCGCGTGCGTTCGCGCAGTTCGCGCAGCGCCTCCGCTAACGCGCCGATCTGATCGGCATGATCCTGGCGCAGCAGAAAAAACGTCAGACGCGAGGCACTTTTCGGTCCAATGCCCGGCAAGCGGCTGAACTCGTCGATCAGCCGTTGCACGGCGGAGGGAAGGGCAGGATGCGGCATGGTGGATGGGTTGTATCGCTAGCGGGCAGGCGTCATCGTCACAGGCCGAGACCCGGCAAACCGATGGCGGGGCCGAGGGCCTGCAAGCGCTCGGCCGCGACGGTTTGCGACTCTTCGAGCGCCGCGTTCGTGGCCACAACGATCATGTCGGCCAGCAGGGCGCCGTCGCCCAACGCTTCCGACACGATCTCGATCGCCACGACGCGCTGTTGCCCGCTGACCGTCACCTTGACCGCGCCCCCACCGGCCGTGGCCGAAAACCGCTCTGCAGCCAGCGCCTCGTGCATCGCACGCATGTCCTCTTGCAGCTTCTGCATCCGCTCGGCCAGGCCCTGGTTCATCCCCGGCGGGGGCCGATTGCCACGCATGAACGTCATAAGTGTCCCCTTTCGACCGCTTGCCCGCCACGCCGAAAACACACAGCGGAATGTCCCGTCGGCAGGGCATTTGCCCCGCCGGCGGAGCACCCCGCTGTGTGTCGTGACTGCTGGAGGGTCAAGCGACTGTGCTGACGCGGGGATCCCCGCGATTGGGCTACTCCACCAATTCGCCGCCCAGGTCGATCGCGGCCGCGGCCAGCGACCCCGGCGGCGCACTGCCGCCCGCTGCGCGGGCCGGGCCGTCGCCCTGCTGAAACACGATTCGCACGGCGCGCCCGAGTACTTCGGTCACGGCCTGCCCCAACGTGCCCGCAAACTCGGGGCGGTTCTGAAGGCGGTCGATGAACGCGCGGGTGGCGCGCACCCGGAACTCGCCCTCATGCAGCCCGACTACGCCGCAGCGATCGAGATCGGTCTTCGTCAACGCCGTGATCTTGCGGCGCTCGAGCAAAAGATCGGCTGCGCGGCGCCAGACCTGGCCAAGGTCCCGGGGATCGTCCGACGCCGATCCGGCCGCTGCCGGCGCATCGGGCTCGGGGCTGAACGCACGGGTCGGCTGCGGTCGCGCGGCACCTGAAGCCGTCGACGCCGCCAGGGTCGGCTGAACGGCCGCTGGCTCCTCGGGCGGTGTCGCGCACTCGAGCACCGCCAGCTCCAGCGGCAGCTGAGGCTGCCAGCCCGCCCGGGTCTCGCCGGCTGCGGTGTTGAACAGCCGGATCCCGCGCAGCAACGCGGCCGGCGCCCAGCCCTGCGCCTGTTGCGCCATCGTGGCGCGCACTTCGGTTGTGGCATCGACCAGGGCGCCATTGCCCAGGCGGATCAGCATCAACTGCCGCAGATAGTCGACCATCTGGCGCGCCAATTGACGCGGATCGGCGCCGGCGTCGACAGCCGCCTGGATCAATCGCAGCCCACGGGCGGTATCGGCCACGGCCAACGCGCTCGTCAAATCCTGAACGGTCTGGCTCAGGGCGGCACCCAACAGGGCCTGCGCATGTGCCAGCGTGACGGCAGCGCCGCCGCCGGTCGAGGCCGAACCGGCCGCGATCAGCTGATCGAGCAGGCTCTCGGCATCCCGCAACGCGCCGGTGGCCTGGCGCGCGACGAGCTCCAGGGCCGCCGGCTCCGCCGTGATCCCCTCATGCGCGCAAACGGTTTGCAGACGGGTGACGATGTCGACCACCGGGATGCGCCGGAACTCGAATTTCTGGCAGCGCGAGGCGACAGTCGCGGGCACTTTGTAGTTCTCGGTCGTCGCCAGGATGAAGATCGCGTGCGGCGGCGGCTCCTCGAGCGTCTTCAACAAGGCGTTGAAAGCGCCGAGCGAGAGCATGTGCACTTCGTCGATGATATAGACTTTGTAGCGGCCCTGACCGGGTGAGAAGTTGATCTTGTCACGCAGATCGCGGATGTTCTCGACACTGTTGTTGGAGGCGCCGTCGATCTCGATCAGGTCCAGAAAACGGCCTTCGTTGACGGCGAGGCAATGCGCGCAGGCGTTGCACGGGCGCTGAGCCGGGTCCGCATTCAGGCAATTAACGCCCTTGGCCACCAGTCGCGCACTCGTGGTCTTGCCGCAGCCCCGCGGGCCCGAGAAGAGATACGCGTGGGCCACATGCTCATGGGCGATGGCGTGGCGCAGGGTCTGAACCACATGATCCTGGCCGACGACCTCATCCCACAGCTGCGGGCGCCACTTACGATACAGGGCCTGAGCGGACATTGAATCAGTTTAGCACAGCTCGTGGAGCGGAGAGCGCGGAGGGCAGGCCTTACCCATCCAAAGTGAAACGGTGCGATTTTTGCCACGCTTTCGCGAATTGAATCGGATTGGCACGAACGGTCGCCATTCGTGAAATTCGGTGACTGCACAGCCAGCAGGAGGTTGGGCGACGAACGAGGGGGTGCGAGGGTCGGGGCCGACCCGCGCACCCCCTCGTTCGTCGCAAGTCTTCTCCCAACAGGTCTGAAAAGGTACGAACTTCGTGACAAAGAATCCGGTCCTCGCGAATACGATGCGATAGCCCTGGTCGCGGCGTCTGGAGATGGCCGGGCCGCATGTTATAATTCTTGGGTCGACTTTGTTCGGGCACATTGCAGACACACAACCGACCCGAGCAGCGTCAGAGAGAGGAATCGGCCATGAACTTCGGTGGGTTTGAGCTCGTCATCATCCTGGTCATCGTGATCCTGATTTTCGGGGTCGGTCGGTTGGGCCGCGTCGGCGGCGAACTGGGCAGCGCCATCAAGAACTTCCGCGAAGGGTTGAAGACCGACGAGGAGCGCGCCGCAAAGTCCGAGGAAAAGAAGTCCGAAGAGAAGACAGCCTGAGTCCGGCGGTTCTTCAATCGATTGAATAAGTCAGGCGCCCTGGCCGAGCCAGGGCGCTTTGCTGTGTCGCGGTGCGCTGCGCACCGGTTCAAAGCGGTCGGGCTTTGGCGATCTCGGCCTCGATCGCAATCCGCGGACGCTGCAGACGATCGAGCGGCGTGCTCAAGTTGTAATCGCGGATGCGCCGGTTGAGTTCAGCCGCGCGCGCGTGAAAGCGTTCGACCGCGCGCTGCCAGACCGCCGTCTCGGTCGGGTGGGCGCGCACATAGGCGGCCGCCCGCGCCAGGTCGCCGCGGACTTCCTCTACCGCATCTCGAAGAGCAAGGTCTTCCTCAAGCCACGGCGGGCGCGCGTCGTTGTTCTTGAGCAGACGCTGGGCCGCCCACTCCGGATCGTTCTCGTCGCCGTCCAGATGGAGGGGCCGCCCCTGCCCCGGCAGGTTGTCGAACTTCCCTTCGGCGCGCGCCGCTTCGAGCAGGCGCTCGATGACACGATCGAACATATCCAAAGTGTAGCGCGTGAAGCCGAGAGCAGCAGCGTGAATCGCTCCGTGTCTTCAGGGGATGGTGTACTCGGCCTGAAGTTTGCCGGATTGATCGGAGAGCAGGATCTGGGCACCTGACGCCCAGACGGGAGCCGTCAGGCCCCAATAGAGGTCGACAACCGAGTTTTCGCCAGCCATGGTGTGGATGTTGACGGCGCCGCCCTGGAAAAGGGTGAGGGACGGGAACGTGAACTCCTTCCCGTCGGCGCTGCGCAAGGTCCAACCGGTGAGCTCGAGCGGCCCGCCGGTGTTGATCAGCACGATGGTCTCCTGCGCCAACACACCTGGGGATTGCACGCGGCTGATCGAGACCTCAGGCGCGGGCGCATTCGGGTCAGTGGTGGCGGTCGGGATGGGTGTGGTCGTCGGGACATCGGGCGGGGGCTCGGTGGGCGTGGGCTCGAGGCCGCCGATCGGCACCGCCAGGGTCTGGCCGACCGTCAGCACATCCGGGTCGGTCAGGTTGTTGGCCGCCATCAGGTCCTCAAGTGAGACACCGTAACGGACGGCGATCGAGCCGAGGGTATCGCCGGGCGCAACCACATGCACGGTCGCCGTCGGTCGCGGGGCCGTCGGGGTCGACGTGCGCACCAGGGCCGCAACAGTGGCGCCGGCGGGCGCCGTGGCCGTGATCGCGGGGGCCTCCACGACGATCCTGGGGCGGTTGCGATCCCAAATCCACAACACGGCCAACGTCACCACGATGTTGACCACGATCGAGAGCGCCAGATATGGGGTGAATCGACGCCAATCAACGTACATATTAGCCGCGGAGTGTAGCACAAAGGACCCGAGGCGCCAGTGAAGGCGAAGAGCCTGGAGCGAAGAGCGTGGCGCGTGGAACGACAACGCTCCCACGCACTGCGCACAACGCTTCACGCTCTTCGCTGCTAGAATCGGGCGCGTGGCATACCTGTTCGACGGGCACAATTTGATCGGCGCGCTCTCGGGGCTCAGTCTGACGGACGTCGATGATGAAGCCCGGCTGGTCGTGCTGCTGCGCGGTTTTCTGGCGCGCACGCGGCGCAAGGGCCGCGTGATCTTCGACCGGGGCGCGGTCGGGCGGGCCCCGACGCTGGCCACCCCCACCCTGGGGGTCACGTTTGCCCGCCCACCGCGGACGGCAGACGACCTCATCCTGGATGTGATCGCAAAGGAACCCAATCCCCGCGGGCTGATCCTCGTGACCGGCGATGGGCGACTGCAGGATGCGGCCCGGCGCCGGGGGGCGGCTGTGCTGGCGCCGGCCGATTTCGCGCGCCAGCTGAGCGCGCCGGCGCGCGCCGTGCCAGGCCGCGAGGACGATGGGCCACACCTATCGGCCGACGAGGTCGCCGCCTGGGAACGCCTGTTCCAGGTCAAGCCGGACCGCAAGAGTTAAGCTGGCTCTTAATTGCCCCATAGACGGCTCTCAGGCTTTGGCGCGATCCTAAGAACGTCGCGCTCACCCTCCGAGTGAAAACGCACACCCAAGAGCGCGTCCAGGTTACGCGAGTGACCTGACACATCAAGGCTCGGTGATCCCCCCGTCACCGAGCCGCCCCACAACAAAAGGCCCGGCGCTTGCGCCGGGCCTTCCGCTTTCCTCGTCATATTCCGGAAAACGTCACAGGCCGTACAGGGCCCCGTACTTCTCGCGCAGGTAAGCGATGTAAGGGGCGATGGTCAGCGGGCTGCCCGTGACGCGCTGGACCAGTTCGGTGGGCGTGAATTTCGAGCCGTGCTGGTAGATGTTCTTCTTCATCCAGCGGTGCAGGCCGGAGGTCTTGGCGGCCGCCAGTTGGGCGGCCAGCTCGGGTTGCTGCTGAAGCGCGGTGCTGTAGAACTGAGCGCTCAGGATATTGCCGAGCGTGTACGACTGGAAGACGCCCCAATAGCCGCCGTACCAGTGCACGTCCTGCATCACGCCATCGCGATCATCCGCCGCGCGGCGGCCGAGGTCGCTTTGATAACGGGCGCCCCAGGCCTCGGGCAGATCCTTGACGGCCAGCTTGCCCTCCATCAGCTCGCACTCGAGGTCGAAACGGATGATGATGTGCAGGTTGTAGGTCAGCTCGTCCGCCTCGGTGCGGATCAACGAGGTCTCGACCTTGTTGATCGCGCGCAGGAACGATTCGAGATCGACTTCCTTGAGGGCCTTGCTGAAGGCCCGCTGCAGACGCGGGTACCAAAAGGTCCAGAAGCCGCGGCTGCGACCGACGATGTTCTCCCACAAACGCGATTGGCTCTCGTGCACGCCCGCCGACGCTCCCGTAAACATGGGCGTGCCGTCGTACTCGGGCTTGATGTTCTGCTCGTAGGTCGAGTGCCCGAACTCGTGGATCGTGCTCATCAGGCTGTAGAGCACGTCGCTCTCGTCGCTGCGAACGCGGGTCGTGATGCGTTTGTCGCCCGCGCCGAGCGTGATCGAGAACGGGTGTGCGCTCTCGTCGAGCCGCCCGCCTTCGAAGTCATAGCCGAGGCGCGCCAGCACCTTGTGGCTGAACGCCAGCTGCTTGGCTTTGGGGAACTTGCTCGACAGAAAACCGTCATCGGGCGCGGGTTTGGCGGTGACCGCCTGAACCAGCGGCACCAACTCGTCGCGCAGCTGGCGAAACAGAGTGCGCAGCACCGCCACCGACATGCCTTCATCGGCCGCGTCGATGTGGGTGTCGAGCGGGTGGGCGTGCTCGGGGAAGTACTCGGACACGCGTCGGCGCAATTCGACCGACTTGGCCAGGTACGGCTCGACGGCCGCGAAGTCATTGGCGGGACGCGCCTGGACCCAGGCCTGTTGCGAGCGCGAATCGTGCTCGGCGATCTCGGCCACCAGCTCGCTGGGCACGCGCGAAGCGTGCTCGTGGTAGCGGCGGACCAGCCGGATGAACGCGGCATCGTCCGAACCGGGCTTGAGTTTGCCCGACGACTCAACCGAGGCCAGCAGCGATGCGATCTTTTGATCGGCGATGCGCTCGTGGGCGAGCCGCGACAGGACGCCGAGCACGCGCCCGCGCGACGGCCCGGCCTTCGGGGGCATCAGCGTCTCCTGATCCCAGGCCAGCACCGCCTGGGCGTGGCCCAGATCCTGGATATCGCGCGCGCGTTCCTTCAGGGAAGCCAGATCTTCAGCCCAGGTCATAGCAGTCTCTCCTCACAAACCAGGTTGCCGTTGGCAGTTGTCGGCCGCCGATCAGGCAGCGCCGCCCGGGCTGGGAAAGAGCCCAATGGACGCGCGATCCGATCGGCGTTCAACTTGCGATCGACGGACTTGTCAACGGTCATACATCGGCCATGAGCGGCTCTAAGGCCGCCCACAATGGGCCCGGCAGGGCTCGAACCTGCAACCAAGCGGTTATGAGCCGCGTGCTCTGCCATTGAGCTACAGGCCCGCTCGAAAGACAAAGGACGAAAGACCAATGACGAAGGCAGTGCCTCGCGCAATCGTCCTTCGTCCTTAAGCTTTCGTCCTGTGCCAAACGCTCTAAATTATAGCCTAATCATTGGCCAGCACCTTGAAATGCGGTTCGCGGCCCTGCAGCACGGCCAGGACCTCCTCGGCGATGGCCAGCCCGGCGCGATCCTGCCCCTCGCGGGTTTGCGCGCCGATATGAGGCGTGGCGATGACCTTCGGGTGTTCGGCGATCGAGCCGGCGGTGGGCGGCTCGATCGCAAAGACGTCGAGTGCGGCCCCGGCCAGGTGAGCGGAGTCGAGCGCGGCCGCCAGAGCGGTCTCGTCGATCACGCCACCGCGCGCCAGACACAACAGGCGTGCGCCTTTTTTCATGAGGCCGAGACGCTGCACGTTGAATAGATTGCGCGTCCCTTCGGTGAGCGGCAGGTGCATTGAGACGTAGTCCGACCACTGCAGCAGGGCCTCGAGCGAAGCCGGCTCAGCCCCCCGATCGCGGATCTGGCCGTCACTGAGATACGGATCGTGCGCCACGATCGTCATGTCAAAGGCCCGCGCCCGGCGGGCCACCTCGGCCCCGATCCGACCGAAGCCGATCAGGCCAAGCGTCTTGCCGGACAGCTCATCGCCCATAAACGCGCTCTTCTCCCATTTGCCGCGCTTCATAGCCGCATCGGCGGCCGGGGTGCGGCGCGCGAGGTCGAGCATCAGGCCCAGCGTCAGCTCAGCCACAGCGATCGTGGCCGCCAGCGGGCTGTTGACCACCGTCACGCCGGCCGTCAGTGCGGCAGCCACGTCGATGTTGTCGACGCCGACCCCGGCGCGTCCGATCACCTTGAGCTTGCGACCGGCCGCGATCACCTGAGTGGTCACCTTGGTGCGCGAGCGCACGATGAGCGCATCGAACTCGGGCAACGCGGCCAGCAGGGCGTCCGGCGCGATCTTGGGGTCGACTGTCACGTCGCCGGCGGCCTTGAGCAAATCGATACCGGCCTGGGACAGGCCATCGGAAATGAGGATCTTGTGGGACATCGGGTTGGATTGTAATCCTTTGCGTAAGGCAGGGTCGGCGGGCGGCGACACGGCCGCGACAAGCGCCGCCCCTCCTGGGTAAAATAGGATCTATGAACTCCTCTTCGCGCACGGCCCTGATCACGGGCGGGACAGGCGGGATCGGCCTGGCCCTGGCCCACGGCCTGCTGGGCCAGGGCTACGCCGTGACGGTCACCGGCGCTACGGAAGCCGAGGTCGCCGCCACGCCTCCGCACGCTGACCTGCACGCCGTGGCTCTGGATGTCACCCAGGCCGATGACGTCGCGCGTGTTGTCGCGACGCTGCCGGAGCTGGACGTGCTCGTCAACGCCGCCGGGATCATCCTGCGCGGTGGGCGCGAATTCGAGATCGACAGCTTCGAGCGAGTCATCCAGGTCAACCTGATCGGCACAATGCGGGTCTGTCTGGCGGCCCGCGCGGCCCTGATGGCACGCCGCGGCGCGGTGCTCAACCTGGCTTCGATGCTCAGTTTCGTCGGCGGCCCGGCCGTGCCCGCTTACAGCGCCAGCAAAGGCGGGATCGCCCAACTGACCAAGTCACTGGCCGCGGCCTGGGCACCGGACGGTATCCGCGTCAATGCCCTGGCGCCGGGCTGGATCACGACCGAGCTCACCCGTCCACTCCAGGAGGACCCGGCCCGCAGCCAGGCCCTGCTGGGCCGCACACCCATGGGCCGGTGGGGCACGCCCCAAGACCTGGTCGGCGCGGCGCTCTTTCTTTGTTCGGAAGCCGCCGGTTTTGTCACCGGCGTCGTGTTGCCCGTCGATGGCGGCTATCTGGCCGTCTGATCCTCAGGAGGCCCTCATGGTGTCCGGTCATCCGATCCCGCGCTCCAAGAACCCGTCGGCGCACCCGCTCTCGCCGCTCGAGGTCGTGGTCTCACCGGCGATCCCGGAAGACGATCGCATCTGGGTGCCGCAGGCGCCCAACGTCTGGTTCCGACCGCTGATGCTCAACACCGTGGTCGGCCACTGGTGCAACCTGCTGCGGGTGAAACGCGCCGGCGTCGTCAGCCGTCATCTCCACCCCGCGCCCGTCCACGGCTTCGTGCTCAAGGGCTCGTGGCGTTACCTCGAGCACAACTGGCGCGCCTCGGCCGGCAGCTACGTCTTCGAGCCCCCGGGCGAGACGCACACCCTGGTGGTCGACACCGACGACGAGATGATCACGTTCTTCAACATCTCGGGCTGCATGTACTACGTCGACGAGGCCGGGCGCTCGACCGGTTACGAAGACGTCTTCACCAAGATCGACATGTGCCGCGCCCACTACAGCCAGGTCGGGCTGGGCGGCGACTACGTCGATCAGTTCGTCAGATAGCCCAAGGTGCGGCGAACGGTTGGGCGCGCCCTTCAGGGCCGCCGGCAACTGCCGGATGTCATCCGTTCCTGCGCTGGAATTCGCGCATAAAATCGGCCAGGGTGGTCGTGGCCTCCACAGGCACAGCGTTATAGAGCGACGCCCGAATGCCGCCGACCGAGCGGTGGCCTTTGAGGCCTTCGATGCCTTCGGCCTTGGCCGCTTTGACGAATTGGTCTTCCAGTGCGGTATCGGGCAGCCGAAACGTCACGTTCATGTCCGAGCGGCTGTCGGGCAGGGCATGGCCCTTGTAGAAGCCGCCGCTCTGATCGATGACGGCATACACGTTCGTGGACTTGGCCCGGTTCAGGCGCGCGATCGCCTCGAGACCGCCCTGCCCCAGGATCCACTTGAACACCAGACCGGTCACGTAGATCCCAAAGCACGGCGGCGTGTTGTACAACGACGTATGCTCGCTGAGCAGCCGGTAATCGAGCATCGGCGGCAATGTGTCGGGCGTGCGCGCCAGCAAGTCACGACGGACGATGACGACCGTCACGCCGGCCGGGCCGGCGTTCTTCTGCGCGCCGCCGTAGAGCAGGCCGTAACGCGAGACGTCGAGCGGGCGGCTGACGAACTCCGACGAGGCGTCGCATACCAGCGGCACCTCCTCCGGCACATGCGGCAGGTCCTGAAAGGCCAGGCCGTTGACGGTCTCGTTGCTGCAGATGTACGCGTAGGCGGCCTGCGGATCGATCACGGCTTCGCCGTTGCGCGGGACATGGACGAACTCGCCGGGCGTGCCGTCATAGGCCATCCGCGTGGCGCCGTGGCGCCTGGCCTCTTTGTAGGCTGCCTTGGACCACGAACCCGTCACCACATAGTCGGCAGATTGATCGGGGCCGCGCAAGTTGGCCGGGATCGCCGAGAATTGCAGTGACGCGCCGCCCTGCATAAAGATCACGGCATAGTCGGCGCTGATCGCATACAGGGCGCGCAGATCCGCCTCGGCCTCGTGCAGGATGGCCTCAAACGCCTTCGAGCGATGGCTCATCTCCATCACCGACATGCCGGTGCCGCGATAGTTCATCAGCTCCGCCTGGACCTGTTCCAACACAGACACCGGCAGGGCGGCCGGCCCGGCGTTGAAGTTGTAGATGCGCCCGTAGGGCAGATTCACTGTCATTCCGATCCTTTTCATGAGCACTGCACCGCCGGCATGGGCGACAACCGGGCGGCCTGCGCCCCGGGGCCTTCGGCCCGGCTCGCAAGACACCCGGTGTTGAGCACAGCCTGGGCTCAGCGCGGTCGCTGACTCACCCATGACGTCTCGTGAAATCCTTCACGGACTATCGAAAAGATTATAGCGGAACGACCTGCGCAGACCGTGGCCAAGGTGCACGAAAAGCGGATGATCGGCGTGCGGTGTTAAGCCCGAGCCGGGCCGCCCAGGGATCCCCAGGGCGGCCCGACTGCAGAGTGCGGAGGCAGGGCCGGCTGACGCTTACGGGATCATCTCTGGACGCATCGGGATGATCAAGGGCAAACCGGCGTAGAGCACGTCGCCGCGGAAGTTGTAGTTCGCGATCCGGATGAAGTCGACGCTGATCTGGAAGCGCTCGCTGAGCGACTCGAGCGAGTCGCCCTCCTGCACGGTGTACACGACCGGTCGGCGAGGCGGGTTTGGGATCGCCAGCAATTGGCCGACCCGGATCGTGCCGTAGCCGTCCAGGCCGTTCGCGGCCATGATGTCGGCCCAGGTCACGCCATACCAGATGGCGATGCGCTGCAGCCGATCGCCGGCCTGGACGCGATACGTTACCCAGCCGGCGGGCACGGCTGTCGGCGGCGCCTTGGTGGCGGTCGGCATCGCGGTCGGCACAAACAACACCTGTCCGACGCGCAACTGGTCGGTGGTGAGCCCGTTGGCCTGGAGGAGCTGATCGACCGGCACGCCGTACGTTCGGGCGAGCTTGATCAGTTGATCGCCCTCCTTGACCACATGCGTGCGCGCGCCCGGCGGCAGCGCCGTCGTCGTGCGGGTCGGGTTAGCGACCGTCGCGCGGGGCGGGATCGCCAGGATCTGGCCCGGATAGATGAAATCAGAGAGCAGGTTGTTGGCTTCCTTCAGGCGTTTGACCGAGATCCCAAAGCGGGTCGCGATCTTGGCCAGATAGTCGCCCGACTGAACGACATACTGGTTCGGGCCCGGGGTGAGCGTAGGTGTGAAGGTCGGGCCGGCCGTCGGTCGGGGTGTGCGGGTCTGCGTGGCCGTAGCGGTTACGGTCAGCGTCGCCGTGGTCGTGGCGGCGTTTTGGGCCGCGACGCTGGCCGGCGACCAGACCCCGGCGACGACCGCCATCGTCAGGCCAACCGATCCGAGGACGACGGCAAGTGTATGGCGGGCGGGACGCTGCATGATCGGTATCCTCCGGCCGGGACGAGCGGCCGTCACAATAAGTCTACTCAAAAGCCCCGATGCACAAAACGGGCCGGCTTGCCGGCCGGCCCGCTGTGGTTAGATTTTTCGGGGAAATCAACAGCTGTCGATTTCTAGAACGCCTTGTTTTCTAGAGAATCGCAGGTGGACCTGTCAGGTCGAAGGTTAGAATCCTACGCCGCCGCAGACGCTCCGTTCAGACCAGGCGCGCCCGATCCAGCCGCTCCCTGGACCCGCTCCTGCGCCCGCTCCTGCGCCCGGAACTGGCTCATGTACAGGTCGTAGAAGAACCCTTTGCGCGCCAGCAATGCCTCGAACTTGCCGCGCTCGATGATCTCGCCGGCCTTGAGGACCAGGATCTCGTCGGCGTTGCGGATCGTGCTCAGGCGATGCGCGATGACGAACGACGTGCGCCCCTTCAGCAACTCGTCGAACGCCGTCTGGATCAAACGCTCGGTGCGGGTGTCGACGCTCGACGTCGCCTCGTCGAGGATCAGGATGCGCGGATCGGCCAACGCCGCGCGCGCGATCGAGAGCAACTGGCGCTGGCCCTGGCTCAGGCCGCTGCCGCGCTCACCCAGCACGGTCTGATACCCCTCGGGCAGGCGCTCGATGAACAAATCGGCACGCGCCAGCTTGGCCGCAGCGAAGACCTCCTCATCGGTGGCCTGGGGCCGGCCAAAGCGGATGTTCTCCATCACAGTAGTACTGAACAGGAACGAGTCCTGAAGCACGATGCCGATCTGGCGTCGCAGCGACTCGAGCGTGACGTCACGGACGTCGACGCCGTCGATCTTGACCTCGCCGCCGGTCACGTCCCAGAAGCGCGGCAGCAGGTTGATGATCGTGGTCTTGCCGGCGCCGGTCGGGCCGACGATGGCGATGGTCTGCCCAGGCTCGGCCGTCAGCGTGACGCCCCTGAGCACGGGCACGCCTTGCTTGTACTCGGCGCGCGCGTCGAGCAGCTCGACCCGTCCCTTGATCGTCGGCATCACCCGCGCGTCGGGCTTGTCGGCGATCTGCGACGGCGTGTCGAGCAAGCCAAAGATGCGCTCGCCGCCCGCGACCGCGTTCTGGATGTTGGTCCACAGCACCGCGATCTGCTGGATCGGCTGATTGAAGCGCTGGACGTAGGCCAGGTAGGTCACCACCACGCCGAGCGACACCGCCGTGGTGAAGCCGAAGAGGCTCAGGTCCTGACCCTGCAGCAGGAAGTACCCGCCCACCCCGGTCACGATCGCCAGCGCCACATAGCCCAGCGCCTCGAGCGCCGGCGCCAGCGCCGACGTAAACGACACGGCCCGGACGTTGGCGTCACGGTTGGCGGCGTTGGTGAGCTTGAACTGTTCGATGTTCTCCTCGGCCCGGTTGAAGGCCTGTACCTCGCGCACGGCCGAGAGACCCTCCTGCAGCTCGGCGTTGACGCTGCCCATCTCGGCCCGGCTCGAACGATAGGCTTTACGCGCTTCCTCCGAGAAGTACGCAGTCGCCCAGGCCATCAGCGGCAACACCGACATGCTCAGAAGCGCAAACGGCACGCTCTTGGTCAGCATGTTGTAAGCCGTCCAGACCAGGAGCAGCGCGCCGCTGAAGACGTTGATGATCGCAAAGCCGAAAGCCTGCTCGATCGCACTGCTGTCGTTGGTGATGCGCCCCATCAGGTCGCCGGCCTCGTGCTCGGTGTAGTAGCCGAGCGAGAGCCGATGCATGTGTTTGAACAGGTCGACGCGCAGGTCACGCAACACGCGCTGACCGGCCCAACTCATGACGAAGAACGACAGCCCCGTGAGCAGTGCGCCGGCCACGAACAAGACCAGCACCGCCCCGATGACGCGCGCCAGCCCGGCCACGCGCTCATCCGCGCTGAGCGTCAGCATCTCGGCGGTCGTGGGCGGCGTCGTGCCCACATAGATCAACCCGCGCATCACGTCATGCGTGACGTCGCCGTTGGCGCGATCGGAGGGCAGCCAGCAGTTGTCGGCCAACGTGGCGGCGCCGCTGCCGCCGGACGCCGCCGTGAAACCGCCGCCGTCGGCGGCCCCAAGCGCGGGCGTGATGTAACAGTCGACCACCTGACCGGTCAACTCGGGGTTGGTCACCTGGGTCCAGGTCGAGGTGACCACGAGCAAGGCCACCAACACAAGCAGCGGCCACTCGTGGCCGAAGTATTCGAGAAACCGGCTGAGCGTGTAGCTCAGATCGCGCGGCTTCAATTGATCCTGACTGAATTGACGGCGCAGGCCGTCGGGTCCACCAAACATAAGTCCCTCCGGAGTAGTCGGCTCGTCTGCTGGTCGGGTAGTCGGCTAGTCGCTGGACGAGCCGACGAGCTGACCAGCCGACGAGCCGACCAATTGCGAGTTGTAGATCTCGGCGTAGATCGGGCTGTCCTCGAGCAACTCGGCATGCGTGCCGCGGGCGACGACCTGGCCCTTGTCGAGCACCAGGATCTGGTCGGCGTGCATGACCGTGCTGATCCGTTGCGCGATGACAAACGAGGTCCGACCGAGCATCAGGCGGTCGAGCGCGCCCTGGATCACGGCCTCGGTGGCCAGGTCGACGCTGCTGGTGCTGTCGTCGAGGATCAAAATGCGCGGGTCAAGCAGCAAAGCCCGGGCGATGGCGATGCGCTGCTTTTGACCACCCGACAGGGTCGCGCCGCGCTCGCCCACCGGCGTGTCATAGCCCTGCGCGAACCCGATGATGAAGTCGTGGGCGGCCGCAGCCTGGGCGGCGGCGATCACGTCTTCAAGGCTTGCGTCCGGCCGGCCGAAGGCGATGTTGTCGCGGATCGTGCCGGTGAACAGCGTGGTTTCCTGCAAGACGATGCCGATCTGGGCCCGCAGCGAGTCGAGCTGGACGTCGCGCAGGTCGCGGTCGTCGATCAGGATCCGACCCTGGGTCGGGTCGTAGAAGCGCGGTAGCAGGTTGATGATCGTGGTCTTGCCCGAGCCGGTCGCGCCGAGCAGCGCGACGGTCTGACCGGGCTCGGCCGTGAAGCTCACGTCTTTGAGCACAGGCTCGCCGCCGCCGAAGTATTTGAAGGTGACATTATCGAAAGTCACGCGCCCGTTGACGGCGGGCATGGCGATCGCGTCGGGTTTGTCGACCACATCGCTCTTGGCATCCAGGATCTCGAAGATGCGCTCGGCCGAGGCGCCGGCCTGGCCCAGCTGTGTGATGATGAAGCCGAGCTGCGCGATCGGGAAGAACAGATAGACCAGGTAGAGCGAGAACTCCTGGTACTGGCCGAGCGTGAGCGTGCCGGTGATGATCTGCTGGCCGCCGAAGTACAGCACCGTGGCCTGTCCGAGGTTGGCGACCAGGAAGACCAACGGGAACAGGAACGTAAACAGCCGCGAGAGCCCGATCTGTTGGCTGAGCAGTTGGTCGGCCGCCGTCTGGAACTTGGCCTGCTCTTGCTTCTCGCGCGTGAAGGCCTGCACCACCCGGATCCCGGCCAGGTTCTCCTGCAAAATGGTGTTGAGGGTCGAGAGGCGCTGCTGAACCTTGCCAAAGAGCGGCTGGCTGACGATGCCGAAGACCATGAACAGCACCAGCGCCACCGGCAGGATCCAGATCGCGGTCCAGGCCAGGGCGACGTTGGTCGTGAACAACACGATCAGCGTGCCGGTCAACAGCACGACCGCGCCCACCAGTTGCACCAGGCCCTGGCCCAGGAAGAGCCGCACCTTCTCGACGTCGTCGGTGGCGCGGATCATGAGTTGGCCGGTCTGGTTCTGGTCGTAGTACGAGAATGACAGGCGCTGAACCTTGGCATACAGGTCGTTGCGCAGATCGAAGGCCACGCCCTGCGAGTTCCGCTCAGCCCAAAACGTCTGTAAGAAGGCGAACACGCCGCGCAGGGTCGCGAAGACCACGATCGCGATCGAGGCGGTCAGCAGAGCCTGCGGCGCGCCGTCGAAGCGGGTGTGCATCTCGGCCAGCAGTTGCTCCTGCGACCAGCCGGTCGGTAACGAGAAGGTCGCGAGCAATTGGGCCACCGCGGCCGAGCGAAAGGCCTCGGGGATCTTGTCCCAGGCCTCAAGCACCTGCCCCGCGACGTAGCCGTTGGTCACGGCATCGATGATGTCGCGCACCAGGCGCGGCACCGCCAACTGCGACAGGGTCGCAATGATCAAGAATGTATAAGGCAGGATCGCACGTCGGCCCTGCTGACGCAGATACGCCAGCGAGCGCTGCAAACCTTTGTTGCTGATGGCGGGCTGCCTGCCTCGCGGCCCACCCGGTCGTCCCATAGTCATGGTGTGACTCCCTCTCACCTTACCGAAAACGTCCAGGATCAACTTCTCAAGCGGGTGCCCGGTCAGGCGGCACAGGCTTGTACTGGCTGTGTGGATTGTCGGGCTCAAATGTGCCCAAACTGTGGACGCGAGCGGCAGGACTTCTGTCGATCGCGACGAGCCCCCGAGCGCGCGCGCCGGCCCGGGGCGCTCAATGCGCCGCGACCGCGACCTCCGCGGGCTGAGGCTCCGGTTTGCTCACCGGCAGCAGCAAAGACGCCACTGCCCCCAAACCGACGAAGAACGCCGCCAGCAGCGCATCCACCCGGGCCGCTACGGCGAAGCCCTCGGCCAAGGCGCGCTGGATGTCGGCCGACAGGATCGCGGCATCCGGCGCCAGGTTGGTCTTGACCTGCGCGACCACCTCCGGCCGGCTCAGGTCGAGGCCGGCCAGCTTCAAGCCCGTCACGGCCTGCGCGGGGAGATTGTCGATCGCGGTGCCGACAATGTCGGCATTGCTCCCATCGAAGCCCTCGTTGGCGTCAAGCCCGGCCTTGATCTGGGCCTTCACCTGCGGGCCGAACTGGGCGATCCCCTGCCCGATCAGCTTCTCGCCCTGGCTCAGGCCCGGGTTGGCCGCAACCCGCGCGCCGAAGTCTTCGAAGGCGGTGCTCGCATCGATGCGCGGCTTGGCCTCGGCGGCAAAGGTACCGAAGAGCACGGCGCCGATGATGGCGATGCCGAGCGAGGCCCCGACCTGGCGGATGGTGTTATTCGCGCCCGACGCCGCGCCGATGCGGGCGGTCGGGACATCGGAGAGCACGATGTTCGAGAGCTGGGCGATGGCCAGGCCGATGCCGACGCCGTAGACGGCCAGCGGCAAAGACAGCGTCAGCGTATCCACATCGGCCGCGATCACCTGGCTCATCCAGAGCAGCCCGACCGTCTCGAGCACCATGCCGGTCGTGACCACCCATTTGCCGCCGAAGCGCGACGCCAGGGTGCCGGCCACCGGAGCCGCCACCATGATCGCAATCGCAAACGGAAGTAGTTGCAGGCCGGTCTCAAACGCGCCCAGGCCCTTAGCCAGTTGGAAGAAGATCGAAAGCACCAGGATGATGCCGAACTCACCCAACGCAACCACGCCGACCGTGAGCAGCCCCCAGCGGAAGCTGGCGTAATTGAAGAGACTGATCTCGAACAACGGCTCGCCGCCGCGCCGCTCCTGGACGATCTGCCAGAGCACGAACAGCGCCACCAGGAACGCGCCCAAGGCAAAGGCCGCCGGGATAAAACTGAGCGTGCCAGCCGGGATCGTTGCGGCGTCGACGACGTTCGGGTAGCGCAGCCCGCCGAGCGTGAAGACCTGCTTGGCCTCCCACCACCCATAGGTCTGGCCTTCGATCGCGCCGAAGACGATCGCGCCCAGGCCAAGCGAGGCCAAGACGATGCCGAGCACATCGATCCGATGCTTGACCGTGCCATCGCGGGTCTCACGGATCGCCCAGAACGCGCCGGCCACGGCGATGATGCCGACCGGCACATTGACCAGGAAGGCCAGACGCCAGGGCTCGCCAAAGGCGGTCGTGCCGTACTCGATCAGCCAACCGCCGAGCAGCGGGCCAAGCACGCCGGCCACGCCGGCCGTCGCGCCCCAGACCCCGAAGGCGATGCCGCGCTCGCGGCCCTTGAAGGTCGACGAGATGATCGAGAGCGTCGAGGGCGAGAGCATCGCGCCGCCCAGGCCCTGCACGCCGCGGAAGAAGATCATCATCTCGATGTTGGCGGCCACGCCGGACCCGAGCGAGCCGATCAGGAACACGATCGCGCCGATAACAAATAGATTGCGGCGGCCGTACATGTCGCCGAGCTTACCGAACGTGATCAGGGCCGACCCGAAGACCAGCGAGTAGATCGAGTTGACCCATTCGGCATCCGCGAAGGAAGCGCCAAACGTCGCCCGGATCGTCGGGAACGCGATGTTGACGATCGTGCTATCGATCACGATCAGGCCCAGGCTGCTGGCCAGCAACACGAGAGCCAGCCAGCGGCGTTTGTAGAAGGCCGCCTCCTCCTGGGAGAGAGCAGGCGTAGATGATTGAACGGACATTGAATACCCCGTATGTTGCAGCAGTCGTGTGCCGTTGCGATCGGCTCCGAAGTCGATCGCAGCTTGAACGTTCAGTTAGAAAGCGGCGTGAAGCGCACCAGCTCGCGTGCCTCGAGCGCACTTCGCAGAGCATCGGCATCCGCGTCGATCGCTACGCCGAGATAGGTCGCGAAATTCTTGCGACGTTGCTCGCGATAGAGCTCGACCATACGGAGCTGCTCGTCGGGATCGGTGATCCGGGTCGCCCGCGCCTTGATCGACCGGCCCTTGATCTCGAGAGTCACCGCCGACGCTGCTGTGGCGTTGCGAACCCACTGGCTGCCGCGCGACACGGCCACGTAGCCGGCCCCGTCGCGCACAAAGCCGATGGGCGTGCTGTACGAGCGGCCCGACTTGCGGCCGGTCACCGTGATGACCATGAGCTCGTCGCCCATGGAGCCCATCCAGTTGCGGCGCAGCAGGAACACCTGCAGCCCGAACATCATGCGTGCGAAGCCCGAGACGCGTGTGCGGCGTGGTGTGGTCGTTGTGGTCATGCTTCCCCCTCTTCTGGTTTGCAATCTTGTTTAGGCTCGGGGCGGGCACCCAGTGGCAGGATGGCCCGGCTCATCTGTCCGAGCAGTCGAGCCGCCGTTTCACGCTCCTCGGGCGCGACAGCTTCGGCCAGCACCTCGATCCATCCGCTGCGGACCTCGATGGCGGTCTCGGTCAGCGTGCGCCCTTCCGAGCTCAGCGCCACGCGATTGACGCGGCGGTCGTTCGGATCCTCGGTGCGGCTGAGGAACCCGCCCTGCACCATCTTGTCGATCATCTGGCTTGCGTAGGCCGGGCTGACACCCAGCATCTCGGCGATGTCCGTGATCTTGGCCCCGCCGCGATAGTGCATGGTCATCATCAAACTGAACTGCGCATGCGACAGGCCTTTGTC
>JAEURK010000027.1 GCA_016789175.1 Anaerolineales bacterium | reverse complement strand
GTGATCGGGGCCGGCAGCGGCATCGGCAAGGCCGTGGCGCAGCGGGTGGCGCGTGAGGGCGCCCACGTGGTTTGTGCCGATCTGTCCACCGAGGCCGCTCAGGCGACCGCTGACGAACTGCTGGCGCTGTATGGCCACGGCATCGGGGTGGCCGGCACCGAGATCTCGGGCTGCGGCCCGGCCCTCGGCCTGGGCGTCGACATCACCAAGCGCGAGAGCGTGCGCGCGCTGATCGACCAGGTCGTGCTCGCCTATGGCGGGATCGACAACATCATCGTGACGGCCGGGATCTTTGTGCCGCCGGATCGGGCCGGCCGGATCCCGGATGACCGCTGGGCGCTGACCTACGCGATCAACGTGACCGGCAGTTATCTCGTCGCGGACGAGGCGCGGTCGATCTGGCAGGCGCAGGGGTTGAAGGGCAGCCTGGTGCTGACGACCAGCGTCAACGGGGCGGTGCCGAAGCCCGGTTCGCTGGCCTACGACACCAGCAAGGCCGCGGCCAACCACCTGGTGCGCGAGCTGGCGATCGAGCTGGCGCCGCTGGTGCGCGTCAACGGCCTCGCGCCGGCGACCGTGGTCGAGGGTAGCAGCATGTTCCCGCGCGAGCGCGTCATCAGCTCGTTGACCAAGTACGGGATCGCGTTCGACGAGACGGAGAGCACCGAGGCCCTGCGCGGCAAGCTGGCCGGGTTCTACGCCCAGCGCACCCTGACCAAGGCCCCGATCACGTTGGCCGACCAGGCCGAGGTCGCGTATCTGCTCAGCACCCAGCGCTTCAGCAAGACCACCGGTCAGATCGTCAGCGTCGACGGTGGGTTGGCCGAAGCGTTTTTGCGCTGAGGAGGCGCTTTCCGGACCCGCCGAGCCGGCAGTCAAACACCGGCGCCGATGCGATAATCCTTCAGTCACGGCGGCCGGAGTTTGAACGCAGGACCCTGAGCGGCCGAAGCCAAGCGCCTCGGCCGCTCGTCATTTAGGTCTCGGGCCGATCCGGAAGAAGCGGCGACGACCGCAGCGAGAGAAGGCAGGAGAAGCAATGAGCAATGTGTTCGTCAACATCGCATTGAGCCTGGACGGGTATATGGCGCCGGAAGGGATGACGCTCGAGCATTGGGACGACCCCGAGTACAAGGGGTGGGCCGGCAAGTGGGGGGCGTTGATGAGCTGGATCATCGGACAACAGTACTTTCGGGAGAACCTCAAGCTCGGGCCGGGCGGCGAGACGGGCCCGGTCAATGATCAACTCAAGCACACCACGGAGCGGATCGGCGCCAATATCATGGGCAAGCGCATGTTCGAGGGCGGCGAGCGCGGCTGGCCGGAGGAGGCCCCTTTTCACACGCCGGTCTACGTGCTCACGCATGAGAAACGCGAGCCCTGGGTTCGGCCGGGCGGCACGACGTTCTACTTCGTCAATGACGGCATCGAAAGCGCGCTCGAGCAGGCCCGGGCAGCGGCCGGAGCGCGCGACATCCGCATTGCCGGCGGCGCGGACGTGATCCAGCAATACCTCAACGCCGGCGTGGTGGATGAACTCGAGATCGCGCTGGCGCCGGTGCTGTTCGGCAGCGGGCGGCGTCTGTTCGACAACGTCGCCGACACGGTGCCCGCCTTCCGCATCGACCGGGTCCTGCCGTCACCGCTGGCCACCCACCTGCGCTATGTGCGCGCCTGAGGCAGCGCGTATTCGAGGCTCGTCCTGAAACGCTTGTTGCTCGTTGACTGGCGGGCCGTCACTGCTCGTGGCCGGCGCTGTCGACGGACGCCGGCCGATCCCGACCCGTCCAGCCAGCGCGCACAGCGCCCTTGAGTTGCGGCAGGCGGGCGATCAACAGGCCGAGCGGCAGGAGCCAGGCGAAGCGGATGGCGTCGGCCCCAAACCACGGATAGGCCAGCAGCCAGGCGTACGACAGCGGCAGGGCCCACCAGGGCGGGCGCGCGATCAGCAAGGGCAAGACATACGCGTAGATGCCGACGAACGGGGTAGCGATGCAGCCGACCAACGCGGCCAGTTCAATGCGCGCTCGACGTTCGCGGGCCAGCCACGGGAGCCAGACCAGCGCGGCGCCCAGGGGCCAGATGTCGATCGATGCGATGCGCCAGATATGGACCGGAAGGCCGGATGAAGCCCGCAGCCAGTCGAGCGGCCAGGTCGGTCCGAAGATCAACAGACTCAGGATTCCGACTACGGCGGGCACAGCCAGGACGCGCCACCACTCCCGATCGCGCCAGAGCAAGGCCAGGATGATGAGCCACGCCAGCTGGGGTTTCACTGCCATGAGCGCGATCCCCAATCCGCGGACGTAGGGGCTGCGGGCCCGCAGCGCCACGACCAGGCCGAGTGCCGGGACCCAATCGATCTGGCCGAGCCACAGCTCGCCGAGAAACGGCAGCGACAGCAGCAGCACAGCCGGGTTGGCGCGATCCACCCAGGCCAACCCGAGCCAGACCAGCGCCGCGGCCAGCACATAGACCGGCCACTCGGCCCCGGCCGGGAGAAACGCCAGAGGCGCTAACGGCCATTGGGCGAAGTAGGGAACATATCCGCAGCTCAGGCAGCCCTGAGCGAAGGGCAGGTAAAACAGGTAAAGGTCGTTGCCGCCTGGCAGCGAGAACGTGGTGACCGTCAACGCGAGCAGGACGCCGACTGCGGCGGCCCAGGACACACGTTGGAAGTTCCATGCCGGCAGGGCGACTCTGAAGGCGGCCATGATGAGGTCAGCGAAATAGAATGGCACTCGGCGCGACAGACCCCAGAACGCCGGGGCCAGACGGGTATCGACAATCCGCCTGTTGCGTTTTCGTTGAGTTGGAACCAAACACGATGGACACGGCGTGAAGCGTGGATAAAATCGGTCGCGCTCAGCGCGCGGCGGATCGGCTTTGCATAGGGCCGTGCACCATGTTTGGCCTCGCAGTCGATTGCCCGGTGGCCCGAGCTCACTTGCCGCGCCGTTCGGAATCGGATATGACACAATGATGCGGACAGCCAAAACCCTCGACCACTATCTGGCAGAGTGGGATCTCGCGAACCCACGACTGCTGAACCAGACGATGACCAGTCGCCTGTACACCGTCAACCACCACGCCGACATCGTCGTCCTGAAGGTGCTGGAGGCGACCGAGACCGACGAACGGCGCGGCGCGGCGGCGCTCCGCCACTTCGCGGGGCAGGGGGCTGTGCGTCTGCTGCGCTGGGATGAGGGCGCGCACTTGCTGGAGTATGCCGCCGGCGACGAGCTTGTGACGCTGGTCGAGCGCGGCGACGATGCGGAGGCCACCCGCGTGATCGCGCAGGTGATCGAGCAGCTGCATGGTGCGCCGCCACCTCCACCCGGTGAAGGCCTGGTGCGGCTGGAGCATTGGTTCAGGGCGCTGTTCAGACAGGCCGACGCCGACCGAGAGGCCGGGCGCGAGTCGATCTACCGCCGCGGCGCCGCCGTGGCCGAACGGTTGCTGGCGACCCAGCGCGATATCCGCGTGCTGCACGGCGACATCCACCACCGCAACATCCGCAGCTCCGCGCGCGGTTGGCTGGCCTTCGACCCGAAGGGCCTGGTGGGTGAACGCACGTATGACTGCGCCAACACCCTCTGCAATCCGGAGATCCCGGCGCTCGTCCACAACCGGGAGCGTCTGCTGACCCAGGCCACGATCCTGGCGGAGGCGCTGGGGCTCGCGTTGCCGCGCGTCCTGGCGTTCACGTTCGCGTATGCCTGCTTGAACGCGAGTTGGTGGATCGCGCTGAACGGGCCGGACATCGTGGCGTGGTCGCTCAGCGTGGCCCGGATCGTCGAGCCGCTGCTCGAGCCGGAATGACTCGTCACCCGGGGCTGGCTGCTTTCGGCGCCGGCAAGCCGCTAGACCAGGTTGAGCGAACGCGCCCTGGCGGCGGCCTGGCCGCGGCTGTTGCTTCCGAGCTTCTCGTAGACGTTGCCCAAATGGGTCTTGATCGTGCTCTCCGACACCGAGAGCTGGCGGGCCATCTCGCTGTTCGAGAGCCCGGCGGCCAGCAGCCGCAGGACCTCGTGTTCACGCCGGGTGATGGAGGCCGTCACCGACAACGTCCGGTATTCGCTTGAGCGTGCGATCTCGCCTGGGTGACCGGTGCCGGATCGGTGCAGGATCGACTCGACGAAGGTCCTGGCCTCGACCGAGAGGTGCTCCGTGTGCAGCACGAGCGTCAGCAGCGGCGCAATCGACTGGCCATGATCGAGGAAGGGCCGGAGCAGGTTCTCGGGCGCGGCGGACCGCACGAGGCCGGCCATGGCCTGGACCGCCCGGTGGCCGTCGTTCTGCTTGAGCGCCGTGATCGTTAACAGGATCCGGATGACCAGCAGCGGTTCGAGCGCCAGATGGCACGACGACAGCGACAGGAGATGGGTCAGGATCGCCTCAGCCGCCGGGGCCTGCCCGCGCAGAAGCAGGATCTCAGCCCGCACCACCTCCGACAAAGGATGGGTTCGGGCGGTCTCACCGCTTTCGAGCAATTCCTCAGCCTGGGCCAGCTCCCCACGGCGCGCGAGATACCAGGCCTGATACGCAATCAGGTCCTGGTCGAGCCACGACCCTGAAGGGCGCCGGCGCTGCAGTTCGCGCGCCGTCCGCAACGTGGCCAGGGCTTCGGCCGATTGCCCCTCGGCGAACTCGACCTTGGATCGCATGATGGCCGCCCAGATGAGCATGTTCGTGCTGGTCGGGTTCGGGTCGACCTGGGCGATCTGGTCCAGCGTTCGCCGGACCTGGGCCAGGTGATTGCGGGCGTAGTCGCATTGCGCGGTCTGCCCAAGGCTGATGCTGGCCATCTCCGGTAGCTTGCCGCGCTTTCGGAGGGCTACCTGAAGCGTCAACCGGGCTCGCCTCTCGACCTCGCGCAGGTCGCCGCGCATGAACTTCGGCAAGGCACAGGCGGTCATCGACATCAGCAGCGCGAAGAGGTTGCCCTGCTCGAGCGCGGTGTCAAAGACCTCGTCGGCCTGGGTCTCGATGTCGTTGTACATGCGGCGCACCGCGTGGGGCCCCATGACGGCCGCGACCTTGTCGAGCAGTTGCCAGAAGTCGTCGTGTCGGGCCGAGACCGGCATCAGGGTAGTGAGCGGGGCCCCGCCGGCCAGCAGCGGCCGGATGCGCCTGACCTCGGAGAGCACATCCTGTACGTCGGCAGTGTGCTCCGCGTTCGGCAGGCCCTGAATGCTCTGCTCGACGTTGGTCAGATAGTGGTCAACCTCCGCCGGGGACAGCGCAACCACGCTCAGCCGGGCGTACAGAAAGAAAAGCGCCTTGTGCTGAAGCGTCACCGATTCCGGCAATTGGCGCAGCCAGCGCAGCAGCCGCGAATCCTCGCCATACTGCGCGAGCTCGCGGACCGCGACACTTTCGATCAAGGCTGCGGCCTCCTCCCAGGCCCGGATCGTGATCAGGTGATCAATGGCTTCGTCGACGGCATTGTGCTGGCTGTACCAGGCCGCTGCCCGCCGGTGCAGATCCGGGATCTCCAGGGCCAACCGCTTGTGCAGCTGTTCCTGCAGGACCTCCGCAAACAGCTCGACGTACTGATACCGGGCCTGATCATCGGTTCGCGTCAGGAACAGGCTCTCCTGAAACAGACGCTCCAACATTTCTTCGCCGTGATCGAAGCCGGTGAGAGCATTGCAGAGATTGCCGTTGAGTTGCTTCAAGATCGACGTTTTGAGCAGGAAGGTCTGCACGTCCGGGGCTTGAAGTTGCAGCACGCTATCGACGAAATAATCGCGGATGTAGGCGTGTGTGCCGCCGAACGACGCGATGAAGGCCTGTCGGTCGACGGCCTGTTTGAGCCCGAGTGCAGCCAGATTGAGGCCTGCGATCCACCCTCCGGTCCGTCTGACCAGGGCCACCACCTCCAAACGCGTCAGGGGTTGCCGGAACTGCTGCAGCGCGAGAAAGCCCAGGCTCTCGTCCAGCGTGAACCGCAACTCGTCCACGGTCAATTCGCTGAGCCAACCCTGAGCGCGCAGGCGGCCCAGCGCGAGCGCGGGTTTGGTGCGGCCGGCGATGACCAGCCGCAGGATTCCGGGCAACTGGCCCAACCAGGTTTGCAGCTGGGTGTGGATGCGGGTCTGACGGATATGGTGATAGTCGTCGAAGATCAGCCCCACCGGGGTGGCGCGCCGGTTGAGTTCGAGGGCGAGGCGATCCAAGGCCGGCGCGATATCGGTCGTTGTGACCAGCGGCAGAAGCCCCCACGCCTCGGCGTCCAGGCCGGGGGCGTTCTGGAGCGCCGTGAGGACCATGGACCAGAATCGAACGGGCTGGTTATCCTCGGGACGAAAGCTGATCCATGCCACCGGAAAATCGTGTTGCCGTTGCCAGGTCGCGGCCAGGGTGGTCTTGCCGTATCCGCTGGGCGCGACCACCAGGGTGAGGGGGGCGGTCATGCGCCCACACAGACGCGGCCGGGTGACCAACGCCTCAGGCAGACGGGGCGGGCGAACCCGGCCCAGCGCCAGCCGGCTCGCGTTCGTCAGATCCGGCGCACCGTCGGAGAGGGGCGCGGGCGCCTGCCCGGCCAGCGCGGCGCAGACCTGGGCCAGGCGCTTCTCTCGCAGCTCTTCGGTCCGCCCCAGATAGGCGTTGGCGAGCTTCCCGTTCTGGCGGCGATAGGCGTACCAGTACGGGCGGCCGCGCCGCACTTCGCGGCGGGCGCTGAAATGCCCGTTCGCATCTTCGAACCGAAAAGCGTCGTTGTGGGCAAGCCACTCAAACCATTCGGTCGAGCCCACTGCGATCCGGAGGCCCTGGTCGCGAGCCCCGGCCGGGCCGCTCAGGATGTTGTCGGCCACAACCGGCCTGGATGATTGGGCCATGCCGCCACCTCGCAATAGTTACACAACGCTGGAGATTGTAACAAATTGTGTAACTCCAGCGGTCACGGGCTTCAGACTCGGGCCCAAACAGGGTGGGGCACTCGGCACCGTGTGCCAAAATCCTCCGACTACCCGATTGGCTTGCCCGGGGTCTCGGGCTATTGTGGGGAAGACCCACTTGAACACCCTGTTCGGAGATCCGCCGCTGCCGCTCGCCTTCTAGGGGCCGTGGCCCGAGCGGAACCGCCGACAGTCAGGAGACCATCGCCATGACGGACATCCAAGCCCTTGTATCTCAGATGACCCTGGCCGAGAAGGCCGCGCTGTGCACGGGCGCCTCAGCCTGGACAACCACCCCGGTCGAACGCCTGGGCGTGCCCGAGTTGCTCGTCTCGGACGGCCCGCACGGTTTGCGGCGCCAGGCCGACGTCCATGCCTTGGGCGCCGAGAGCCTGCCGGCGACGTGTTTCCCGACGGCCTCGTGTCTGGCGTCCAGCTGGGACGTAGACCTGTTGCGCACGCTGGGTGTGGCCCTGGCCGAAGAGGCGATCGCGCTCAACGTCGACGTCGTGCTGGGCCCGGGCGTCAACATGAAGCGCTCACCGCTGGGCGGCCGCAACTTCGAGTACTTCTCGGAGGACCCGTTCCTGGCCGGCGAGATGGCGGTCGGCCTGATCGACGGCATTCAAAGCAAGGGCGTCGGCACCTCGCTCAAGCACTTCGCCGCCAACAATCAGGAGTTCCAGCGTTTCAGCATCAGCGCCGAGGTCGACGAGCGCGTGCTGCGCGAGATCTACCTGCCGGCCTTCGAAGCCGCGGTCACCCGCTCGCAGCCCTGGACCGTGATGTGCTCGTACAACAAGCTCAACGGCACCTTCGCCTCGGAGCACTACACCTTGCTGACCGAGATCCTCAAGAAGGAATGGGGCTTCAAGGGCTTCATCGTCTCCGACTGGGGCGCTGTGCGCAATCGCGTCGCGGCGCTCAAGGGCGGGCTCGACCTCGAGATGCCCGGCCCGCAGGATCGCCGCGTGAGCGCCGTGGTCGCAGCCGTGCGCGCGGGCGAGCTGGATGAGGCCGTGCTCGACGAGTCGGTGCGCCGCATCCTGAGCGTGGTCTTCAAGGCCCAGGAGACGCCCAAGGGCGGCACCTTCGACGTCGATGCCCACCACGACCTGGCGCGCCGCATCGCGGGCGAGGGCATGGTGCTGCTCAAGAACGACGGCCTGCTGCCGCTCAAGGGCCAGCAGCACATCGCCGTGATCGGCCGCTCGGCCGAGGCCGCCCACTTCCAGGGCGGCGGCAGCTCGCACATCAACCCGACCCGGGTCGATGTGCCCTTCAAGGAACTGCAGGCCCGGGCCGGCGACGCCGAGCTGACGTACGCCGAGGGGTACCCGGCGGATAACAGCTTCAAGCAGGCCCTGATCGACCAGGCCGTCGTGGTCGCGCAGGCCGCTGACGTGGCCGTGCTGTACATCGCGCTGCCCTCCTTCAAGGAGTCGGAAGGCTACGACCGCACCGACCTCGACCTGACCGATCAGCAGATCGCGTTGATCAAGGCTGTTTCGAAGGTTCAGCCCAAGACCGTGGTGGTGCTGAACAATGGCGCACCGGTCGCCATGAGCGCGTGGATCGACGATGTCTCGGCGGTGCTCGAAGCGTGGATGATGGGCCAGGCCGGCGCCGGCGCGCTGTCGGATGTGCTTTTCGGCCGGATCAACCCCAGCGGCAAGTTGGCTGAAACCTTCCCGCTCAAGCTGGCCGACACGCCCGCGATCGGCAACTGGCCGGGCGGGGCGGGCTCCGTCCGCTATGGTGAGGGCCTGTACATCGGCTATCGCTATTACGATCTGAAGGAGATGCCGGTGCTGTTCCCGTTTGGGTACGGCCTGAGCTACACGACCTTCGCGTACAACAACGCCAGGGTCTCCACCGCGACCTTCAAGGACGTGGACGGCCTGACCGTCTCGGTCGATGTCACCAACACCGGCGCCGTGTTCGGCAAAGAGGTGGTGCAGGTGTATGTGCACGACCGCGTGGCCGGCCTGGATCGGCCGCACAAGGAATTGAAGGGCTTTGCCAAGGTGGCGCTCGAGCCCGGCGAGACCAAGACCGTTTCGATCAAGCTCAACACCCGCGCGTTCGCGTTTTATCACCCGGAATACAAGCAGTGGATCACCGAAGCCGGTGAATTCGAGATCCTGATCGGGGCCTCGGCGGCCGATATCCGCCAGACGGTGACCGCCACGCTGGAAGCCACCCGTGAATTGCCGTGCGTGCTCGACGTCGAGTCGACCCTGCGCGAATGGCTCGCCGACCCGCGCGGCCGCGCTGTGTTTGGGCCGTTCTACGCCCAGATCGGGGCCCAGGCCAGTGCGATGTTCGGCGCGGCGCAAGCCAGTGAGCCCGGCCTCGGCATGGACATGATGGACATGCTGAACGACATGCCCATGTTCAGTGCACTGTTGTTCATGCAGCCGATGCTCGACCGCCCGGCCGAGGACATCGTGGCCGATATGCTCAAGCAGGCTCATAGCCGGTAGACGTTTTCTCGCGCGCTGCCCGAGAGTTGCAGGCGAACAAATCGGTGCTGCGTGTGGCTGGGGCTGACCCCAGCCACACGCAGCACCGGTTTTGCCAGACGCCTGAGGGCGAGCCGACACGATCCAAGGACAAAAACACCGTATGAGCTTCCTGACCAGGGTTCGCGCCCATCCGAAGCTGGGGCTGATCGTCCTGGCGTTTGTCGCCTTTGTCTCGCTTGGCATGCCCGATGGCCTGCTCGGGGTCGCGTGGCCTTCGATCCGGGCCGGGTTCGGCATCCCGCTGGACGCGATCGGCATGTTGTTGGCGGCCGCGGTCTCGGGCTATATGACCTCGAGTTTCCTGAACGGGCCCTTGATCGCGCGGCTGGGCGTGGGTCGGGTGCTGGCGTTGAGCTGCGCGTTGACGGCGACCGCCCTGATCGGCTACACCCTCGTCCCGGAGTGGTGGATGATGGTGACCCTGGGCGTGATGGCCGGCCTTGGCGCAGGCGCGATCGATGCCGGGCTCAACACCTATGTCGCGAGCCACTTTGGCGAGGGCCTGATGCAATGGCTGCACGCCAGCTACGGGATCGGCGTGACGCTCGGCCCGATCATCATGACCGTCGCCCTGACCACGCTCAATTCCTGGCAGGTCGGCTATCGGGTCGTGGGGGGCGCTCAGCTGGTGCTGGCCGCCTGTTTCGTGGCGACCCTGGCGATGTGGGATCAGAAGGAGCCGTCGACGGGAGGCGCTGAGCCGAAGCGCCTGACCGACTACAAAACGCCGATGAGCGAAACGCTGCGCCAGCCGCTGGCGTGGCTGAGCGCGTTGCTGTTCTTCCTGTATGTCGGGGCTGAAGTCTCATTCGGCACCTGGACGTATAGCCTGTTGGTGGAGGCGCGCGGCATCAATCCGGCGGTGGCGGGTTTGTGGGCCGGCAGCTATTGGGCAACGTTCACCATCGGCCGGGTGGTGGCCGGGTTGTATGCGAATCGGATCGGTGTGAACGCGCTGGCGCTCGGCGGTCTGAGCGGCGCCCTGGTGGGCGCGCTGCTGTTGGGCTGGAACCCGGCGGAGTGGGTCAGCGTCCTGGCGGTGGCCGTGATCGGCTTCTCGATCGCGCCCATCTTCCCGGCCTTCATGTCGGGCACCCAGCGGCGCGTGGGCGCGCGTTCCTCGGCCAACACGATCGGCATGCAAATGGCCGCGACCGGGCTGGGGACGGCGCTCATCCCCAGCTTGATGGGGGTCCTGGCGCGTCAGTACTCGCTGGAGATCATCCCGCTCAGCATGGCGCTCGTGTTCGCCGGGTTGTTGGGCGCTTATCTGCTTTCGAACCGGTTCGGCGCGAAGGCCTAGCGAGCTGCCGGCTGTGCAGTTTGACGAGCTCACAACAATGGGGAAACGGCGAGACCCGTAACGCTGTAGATACGATGGCCGGACCTGTCAAGGCCGGATAGTTGCCATTGTCTGTATACTCTTTGTGAAACGCAACGCGAAGAGGCAAGGGCATCGTGAACAGGCGACAGGATCGTGGATCGAGCGCGGGTCCGTCACAGCGCAACAGCGCCGTTCAGCAACGCATCCGTCAGATGCTGGTGCTCGAGCGTCTGTGCTTGCGGTTTCCACTGGTTGCGGCCCAACTCCGGGCGCGCCCTGACGGCCGGCCCGCGCTTCAGGTCGAAGACGAGCACGACCTGCAGGATCTGCTGCAGGCGCTGCTGGCCCTCGAGCACGACGACATCCGGCCCCAGGTCTGGGCGCCGCCGGAGGCCGGCGGGCGCACCCAAAAGGATGTCCTGCTCAAGCTGGATCGGATCGTGGTCGTCGCCCGGTACGCCCGGCCCGGTCTGGGTCCAGACGAACTGGCGCAGCGGGTGCAGGCCGACATTCAGCAGTACCGGCGCCACCCCGACTGCCAGACGCTCGTGTGCTTCGTCTACGACCCCGAACGCTGCCTGGCTCATCCGCGCGAGGTCGAGCGGGCCCTCAACAGCGAGCAAGACGGCTTCACCGTGCGCGTGTTCATCGCGCCCAAGGCGTAGAGACCGCGCAGCCGGGGCGCTAGTCGAGGACCTCGCGCAGCAACGCGATGGACTTTCGAATGCCAACGTCGGGCGGCAGGCTATGGTCCTCGTGTTCGATGCTCAACACGTCATCGTAGCCGTTGCGCCGTAAGAGCGTCACGAATTCGCGCCACCAGGTCGTGGGTTGGCCATGGCCGAGGGTGGCGTAGTTCCAGGAGCGTTCGGCGACAAGCTCGTTGGGTTTGGTTTCCAACAGGGTGTTGAGCTCGCGGTTTGGGTGCTCGATGCGCGTGTCCTTGGCGTGCACGTGATAGATCGCGCCGCGCAGTTGCGCGATGGCGCGCAGGGGATCGCCACCCATCCAGAGCGCGTGGCTGGGGTCGAGGTTGACGCCGACGACGTCGCCGATGGCATCCCGCAGGCGCAACAACGTCTCGGTGTTGTACACGAGCTGATGGGCGTGCTGCTCGACGCAGATCCGGCTCAGTCCGTTCGCGTGCGCGTGCTTCGCGAGGTCGCGCCAGTAGGGTAGGGCCACCTCGTCCCACTGGTACTGCAGGATCGCCGCCCCTTCCGGGGGCCAGGCCGTGGTGATCCAATTCGCATTCTGATCGCCCGGGCCGCCCGGCAGCCCCGACATCATCACCACCCGTGAGACGCCGATCAGGCGCGCCAGCGTCACTGTGTCACGCACGACGCGAGCGTGGGCGGCGCCGTGGGCCCCTGGCGCCAGCGGGTTGCCTGAGCAGTTGAGCGCGCTGATCTCCAGGCCGTGAGCACGGATCTTGGCCATGAAGTTTGCTCGCGCACCCTCGTGCGCCAGAAGCTGATCCAGGTTCAGGTGCGGCGCCGCCGACCAGCCGCCGCAGCCGAACTCGAGGGTTTCGATCCCGAGAGAGGCGGCCGTGTCAAGCAGTTCGTCGAATGTCAGATGCCCCAGGCTGTCGGTCACCAATCCGATCCGCATCGCATCCCCCTCTTCTAAGTTGCGGCGCCGGGTCAGACCCGATCGACCTCGGTGTCGAACTCGTTTGTCCGCACCCAGCGGCGCTCACGACAGGACACATCCACGGCATCGATGACCTTGTTGATGCGATAAGCGAAGCGCACATCCGGCTGAACCGGTTGGTTCACGGCGACGGCCGAGATCAGTTCATGGGCCTCGATGATCTTCTGGTCGTTGTAACCCAGGCCGATGCCGGCCAGGCCGAAGAAGGCCTTGTAGCCGGGGTGCTCGGGCCCGATGTACACGGTCTTATAACCCCGCTCGCGATCCGGGTCGGTATGGCGATAGAGCTTGAGCTCGTTCATGCGTTCCTGGGTGTAGTACAGGCCGCCGCGGGTGCCCTGGATCTCGTAGGTCAAACCGAGCTTGCGCCCGGTGCCGACCCGGCTGGTGCCGATCGTGCCGATCGCGCCGTGATCGAAGCGGACCAGGAATTCCATGATGTCTTCATTCTCGACGGGCCGCCGGGCCGCATCGCGCGCGGCCTGGGCGGCATAGCCGGAGCCGCCGACGGGCACGGCCCGCTCCTTGACCGCCGTGGCGCTCAGCCCGCAGACCTCGACGATATCGCCGACCAGGAAATGGGCGAAGGCGAGGGTGTGCGAGCCCAGATCGCCCAGTGCGCCCGTCCCCGCCAGAGCGCGATCGAGGCGCCAGCTGAACGGCACGCCCGGATCGGTCAGAAAGTCTTGATCGAACGTGCCGCGGAACAGCGTGATCTCGCCCAGCTCACCAGCCGCGATCAGCTGTTGCGCGAAGGCCTGGGCCGGGTTCTTCAAGTAATTGAAGCCGACGATGCTGATGACGCCGGCCCGTTCGACAGCGGC
>JAEURK010000020.1 GCA_016789175.1 Anaerolineales bacterium | reverse complement strand
GAGTCGCCCGGAAGAAACGGCGTGACGACGAAGCCCGTCTCGAGGAAGACGATGATGAACAACAGCGCCAGTGTCCAGTTGCCATACTGGGCGATGAAGTCGCTCAGATACTTGTCGACGTGCAGGAGAAAGTCAAACAGTTGCAGGAGAAGTTCCATGGGGTGCTCGTTTTCGACGACGGTACTGGGCGATCATAACACCAGTGGTTGTGTCGGGCATAACCCCAGAGCTTTCGCCTCAAAACGAGTCCAGGCTTGTTTTGCCGCGGGCCAGGTGAGGTGCGCCGGTCCTGGATACACGGCATAGGCGATCGGCGTCTCCTACGATATGATCTTGATCCACCGATGAAGGGCGGCCGTCGCCGGAAGCCGCCGAGGGAGACTGAGCCCGATGAATAGCGCCGCGATCGTGTCACTAGTCACCTACAACTTCTGGGCCGATGAACGCATCCTGGATGCCTGCCAACGGGTGTCGGTCGCCGATCTGGTTCGGCCGTTGTCACCTGACCCGGGTTGGGGCAGCCTGCGCGGGATCCTGGTGCACGCGCTGGATACCGAATGGGGTTGGCGGTTGGTGCTGCAGGGGCAGGACGCGTCCGCCTTGCTGGACCCGTCCGACTTTCCGGATGTGGCGACGCTGCGGGCGCGTTGGCGCGAGGAGGCAGCGGCCTGGCACGCGTATGCCGGCTCGCTCAGCGACGCGGAGATCAACCGGGCGTACGGCGCCGCTGGGGGCCAGGGGCCAAGCGTGTGGCAGACGATCGTCCACGTCGTCAACCACGGCACCCAACACCGGAGTGAAGCGGCCGTCGTCCTGACCGGTCTGGGTCTCTCGCCGGGCGAACTCGATTACGACACATTCCTCAAGACCGGCTCGTCGCCGGCTTGAGCCTCCGGCCCGAGCCGTTGCAGCGAAACCAGCGGCAAGCCCAGATCCCGGACTCGTTTGAGCACGCCATAGAGGGCGGCCTGATCGGTCAGGGGGCCCGTCAGTAGGGTGTCGCCGGTTGCCTCGAGCGACACCCGCAGGCCCGCGAACCACTCCTCCCACTGGCGGTCCAGGTGCCCTTCGACCCGGATCTCGTAGATCATGGCACGCCTAGGTGCGCACGGCGATGACGACCTTGCCCTTGGTATGACCCGCCTCTACATGGCGATGGGTCGCCGCGGTCTGATCGAGCGGATAGACCTGCTCGATCACAGGTCGGAGCTGGCCTTTCTCGCACAGGGCGCCGATGAAGGTCAGGTCTTGGGCGTTGGTGTCCGCCAGGTGCATCCTGGGGCGTTTGTCGCCGGTCAACGCTGCCCAAGCGAGTTGCGGAAGCAGACTCCAGACCTTGAGCGGGTTCTCGGTCACGAACACGCCGGCCGGAGTGAGCGCGCGTGTGCAGTCGAAGTACGCGCGTTTGCCGACCGCGTCGTACACGACGTCATAGCGCTCCCCGGTCCGGGTGAAGTCAACGCGGGTGTAATCGAGCACGTGATCGGCGCCGAGGGCTTTGACCCAGGCGCCGTTTGGGCCGCTGCACACGGCCGTGACCTCGGCGCCGAGCGCCCTGGCGATCTGCACAGCCAGGTGCCCAACCCCGCCGGAGGCCCCGTTGATGAGGATCCGCTGGCCCGCCTGCAGGCTTGCCACGTCACGCAGGCCTTGCAGGGCCGTCATCGCCGCGGTCGGCAGGGCGGCGGCCTGATCAAACGACAGGCCCGCTGGCAGTGGCGCGAGGGCGTCTTCACGGGCGCGCACAAACTCGGCGTGGGAGCCAAAACAGCCACCGTAAACGGCGTCGCCGAGCTTGAAGCGGGTCACCTCAGGGCCGATCGCCTCAATCGTGCCGGCGACGTCGATGCCCAGGACCAATGTCTTGGGTTTCAGCCAGCCGTTGCTGGGCCGGATCGGTAGAAAGCCCGAACGGTGCAAGACGTCGAAGGGGTTGGTCGAGGCGCTGTGGACGCGGATCAGCACCCGCTTTCCATCCTCAGGACGCAACACCGGCGGCGCGATCTCTTCGAGTTTCACGACTTCAGGCGGACCATAGGTTCGGTAGACGGCGGCCTTCATGCAAGGGTTCCTCGTGCCTGCGGGTTGGCCGTGAGTATGCGGGCTTTCGGTCCAGGGGCCTAGCTACCAAAGTACGGTGGTGGTGCCTGGGCCGACCCGGACGGGTTGGTCGGGAGCCGGCCCGGTAGATTTGTGGATCGACATAGTCTATATTGAGAGTCGCGCGGTGACCCCAGGCCGAGGAGTGGACCAATGCGAAGGACCAGCGGTTTTGTAAGGGCGATCGTGGTGAATACCCAGGACCCTGACGGCCTTGGGCGCCTGCAGGTGAGCATCCCGGACCTCAAGGATGATCCCTGGATCGAGCGCGCCAGTTTCCTGGCGGGCAACGGTCACGGCGCCCTGTTCACGCCTGCGATCGGCGACGAAGTCCTGGTCGCCTACGAGGGCGGCGGTGCGCGGCGCCAGTTGTTCGTCATCGGTGGGTTGTGGCGGGCAGCCAGCCCGCCTCCGGCGATTGCTGCCGGGTCGAATACGATCCAGGTGCTGAAAACGCGCAGCGGCGTCTCGATCGTGATTGACGATACACCGGGCAGCGAGAGCCTCTTACTCGAGACGCCGGGCGGTCAGCGGCTGCACTTGAAAGACGGGCCGGCGATGCTCGAAATCCGAGATGCAAACGGCACGACCATCCGGCTCGACACGAGCGGGGTGACGATCGAGTCGAGCGCGCGGGTGACCCTCCAGGCTAGCCAGATTAATCTGGAGGCCAGCCTGGTCGACGTCAACGCCGGCCTGGCCAAGTTCGACGGTGTAGTGCAGTGCCAGACGTTGATCGCAAACAGTGTCGTCAGCGCGAGCTATACGCCCGGCGCGGGCAACGTGCTCTAACAAATCAAGGAACAGACTCCATGCAGATGCGTCACATCATTCTCAAGGTCGACGATCAGGACAAGGCCCTGCACTTCTACACCACCGTCCTGGGTTTCGTGAAAAAGTTCGACCTGCCGATGGGTCAATTTCGGTGGTTGACGGTGACGGCCCCCGATGACGGCCACGTCGAACTGATCCTCGAACCGAACAGCCCGCCGCCGGCACTGACCGCACAGCGGGCACTCTACGAAGCCGGCTTCCCGGCGGCGCTCTTCTCGACAAAAGACATCCACGCCGATTACGAGCGGCTCAAGAAACTGGGCGTCGTGTTTCGCGGCGAGCCCGACCACTCGGGCCCGGTCGTCACCGTGTTTTTCGAAGACACGTGCGGGAACCTGATCAATCTGGTTCAAAGCTAGGGCCCGGGCCGCGCCTCAGCTTCGAGCCGCCGCCTGAACAATCGACTGCAGGCTGAGCTCCACGTCGGCTTCGGTCGTCGCGGCCGACGAGACACTGATGCGCATGGCCGTCCGGCCCTGCCAGATCGTGCTGCCCATCCAGCACACGCCGGCCTGCTGCACGGCCTGGATCACGCGTTGAGTCCGGGCGGCATCGCCAAAACTAACCAGCACCTGGTTGAGCTCGACCTGATTGAGCACCTCATAACCGGCCGCCGCCAGCCCTTCGGCGAACCGCGCGGCATGTCGGCAGCAGCGCTCGATCAGATCGGCCAGACCCGCGCGCCCGAGCGAGCGCAGCGCTGCCCAGACCTCGACGCCGCGCGCGCGGCGCGACAGCTCGGGCGTGCACTCCATTGGCTCGCGCGGGGCGCCTTCGTGCAGGTAGGCGGCCGGGCTATGGGTCAGCGCGGCGCGCAGGTCCTCGGACCGGCGGCAGAACACCAGGCCGCTGTCGTAGGGGACGTTGAGCCATTTGTGCGCATCGGTGGCCCACGAGTCGGCCTGCGCCACGCCCGCGGCCAGATGCGCGCGACCCGGCGCGGCCGCCGCCCATAGGCCGAAGGCGCCATCGACATGGACCCAGGCCCCGGCTTCATGCGCGACGCGGCAAATCGCGTCGGCTGGATCGAAGGCGCCGGTGTTGACGTTGCCGGCCTGGATGCACACGATCGTCGGCCCCGTGATCGGCGGCAGCGCCTCGGCCCGCATCCGGCCCTGGCCGTCGACCGGCACGCGGTGCACGCGCTCTCGACCCAACCCCAGGAAGTTCAGCGCCTTCAGCAGACTGACGTGCACCTCCTCGCCCACGATGACCGTGATGGGCGGCGCACCGAAGAGCCCGTGCGCTTCCACGTCCCAACCCACGCCCTTGAGCACGGCGTGGCGCGCAGCGGCCAGGCCGCCGAAGTTGGCCATGGTGCCGCCCGTGACGAAGCCAACTCCGACCCCGGCCGGCAGGCCCAGCACGTCTGTCAACCAGCGCAGCCCGACGGCCTCCAGATGGGTCGCGACAGGCGAGGCCACGAACAGTCCCGCGTTCTGATCCCAGACGGTAGCCAACCAGCTGGCGGCCACGGTCGCCGGCAGCGCGCCACCGATGACGAAGCCGAAGTAGCGCCGGCCCGCCGACGCGACCGTGGCCGGCGAGCCGGCGGCATCCAGCAACGCCAGGGTCGCCCGCGGATCGGTCGGGCCGGGTGGCAGCGCCTCGTCGAACGCCTGAAGCCCGGCGATCGCCTCCGGCGCGGGGAACACCGGGCGCTGGTCCAGTCCATCCAGGTAGCGCGTCGCGCGCCGGGCGGCCTCCTGAAGCAGTCCGTCTTGATCCCCCGGCAGGCGGTCCAGGCTGGGCAGGGCAGAATTCAACGAAGACATCGGGGCGACTCCTTGTGACTGACGAACATCGGATCAGGCGGGCTTGATGTTCTGGTTGAGCTTGAAGATGTTGGACGGGTCATAGCGGGCCTTGATCTGCGCCAGTCGCGCGTAGTTGTCGCGATAGGCGGCCGCGACGCGCTCCTGGCCCTCGTCCATCATCATGTTCACGTAAGCGCCGCCGGCAGAATGCGGGTGCAGCTTACGCCAGTACTCCTTGGACCAGGCCACAATGCGCGGGTTGTTAGCGGGGTCCGGATCGACGCCCACGATCACCTGGGCGAAGTTCGCTTCTCGAAAACTCCAGGCGGTGTCGTTGCGGCCCACGCGTTGGGCGGCGCCGTTGATCGGATAGAGATGCATGGTCGAATGCACCGACGGCAGTTGTCGTCCGTACTGCACATGCAAAGCGATGGCCGCATCGCTGAGTTCGGTCACGAAGTCCGCATTCCAGTACCACTGCAGTCCGGGCGGGTAAAGCCCGTCGAACAAGCTCTGCAGGGTGGCCAGCGGTATCGGCCCGGCAAAATCGATGGCGGCCGGAGCGATCGCGCGGATCGGCTCGAACACCTCGTCGGCGCGGGCCGGATCGCCGGTGTAGCACCAGGTGACGACCGCCATCTTTTTCAGGTGGTGCTCGGCCGGAAACATGTCTACGGGCGGCACCGTGTGGAAACCGAACCAGCCGTTGAGGTCCTCTGGCGCGCTCAGGATCAGGTCGCGCCAGGCCCGCATGACGACAGCGGCCTGCTCGAAAGGCCAGAAGATCGGGCCGCCATACACCGTCGGGCCGATCGGGCACCCGCGGAACAGGAACGACGTGACCACGCCGAAGTTGCCGCCGCCGCCGCGCACCGCCCAAAACAGGTCGGGATGCGCCTC
>JAEURK010000427.1 GCA_016789175.1 Anaerolineales bacterium | reverse complement strand
CGGGCTGGGGTCCGGCCGATATCCGTTAGAATCAGTGCTGTGCGCACCCCACCCGACCTCACCACCCGAATCCGTGACTATGCCTTGATCCTGGCCGGTTGCCTGGTTCAGGCGATCGCCATGGACGTCTTCCTCATCCCGGCCCAGCTGGCAGCCGGCGGCGTCAGCGGCCTGGCCCAGATCATCAACGCCCTGACCGGCTGGCCGGTCGGCACGTTAGTGCTGATCATGAACCTCCCGTTGTTCTTTGTTGGCTGGCGCTATCTGGGCGGCCGCCGCTTCCTGACGCGCACGGTCGTCACGGTGGTGGCCTATTCGCTGATGGTCGACGCGCTGGCGCCTTTTCTGCCGAAGGGTGGTGTCACGCCGGAGCCGACTCTGAATGCCGTCTTCGGTGGCGTGATCGGCGGCCTCGGCATGGGCCTGGTCTTCCGGGCCCAGGGCACGACCGGCGGCACCGACATCCTGGCCCGGTTGCTGGGCCGCTGGCGGGGCGTGCCACTCAGTCAGAGCTACCTGTTGACCGACACCGCGATCGTGTTTTTCGCCGGTCTGGCCTTCGGGTGGGAGGCCGCGCTGTTCGCGGTCATATCCCTCTACGTCAGCGGGCTGGCGGCCGAGCTGGCCGCCGAAGGCGTCGGCATCGTGCGAGCAGCGACCATCATCACCCGTCACCCCGAGGTCATCGCGGCCCGCGTCATGGACGAGATGGCGCGCGGCGTCACCGGTTGGGCCGGCACCGGTATGTACTCGGGCGAAGAGCGCCACATCTTGTTCGTGGCCGTCAGCCGCTCAGAAGTCAGTCAGCTCAAAGCCATCATCCAGGCCGTCGACCCGACCGCCTTCGTCGTCATCGGCCAGGCCCATGAGGCCCTGGGCGAAGGCTTCAAACCGCTCACGCATTTGTGAGTTCTGATGGCTGATGGCGGCCCTGAGCGGACGCTCACTGCTCAGCAGCTCTCCAGGAGGATCCATGACTTTGCCGAACGCCGCGCTGGCTTATCTCGACACACATTGGCCAGAACACCTGGCGCGGACCCAGGCGTTTCTGCGTCAGCCGAGCGTGTCGGCCCAGGGATGGGGCGTGCGCGAGTGCGCGGACCTGCTGCGCGGTTGGCTGATCGCGGCCGGCGCCAGCGTCGAACTGCACGGGCGCGAAAGCCACCCGATCGTGTTCGCCGAGTGGCGCGCGGCCCGGGCCGACGCCCCGACCCTGCTGATCTACGGCATGTACGACGTCCAGCCGGTCGACAATCAAGATTGGACCACCCCGCCTTTCGCGGCCGAGATCTGGCATCACCCGCTCGGCGGCGAGAGCATCGTGGCGCGCGGCGCCTGCAACTCGAAGGGCCCGCTGATGGCCATGCTGCACGTCATCGAGGCCTTCCAGGCGACGGGCGGCCTGCCCGTGCACATCAAGTGGACGATCGAGGGCGAGGAAGAAATCGGGTCGCTCGCACTCGAGGGTTTCTATCGGGATCACCGCGATCGGCTGCGCGGCGACGCGGCCTTTGAGCCGTTTTGGAGCCAGAGCCTGCCCGGCGACCCGCCCAACGTCATCCTGGGCACCAAGGGCGTGCTGGGTCTGGAGTTCATCGCCCGCTCGGGCGCCTGGGGCGGCTCGCGCGACGTGATCCACTCGAGCCTCGGGGTCTGGGTAGCCTCGCCGGCCTGGCGCCTGATCCAGGCGCTCGACACGCTGGTCGACGCGCACCAGCGACTGACCGTCGACGGGATCCCGGAATACGGCGAGGTGCTGGCCAGTGATGAGGGCCTGCTGCGGGCGATGGCAGCCCGGATGGATCCGGTCGAAGAACAGCGCCGGCTGGGCGTGCAACGTTTCAAAGATGAAGCCGAGCCGGCCGAGCTGGCCCGGCGGCTATCGTTCGCGCCGATGCTCAACCTCAACGGCATCAAGGCCGGCTACCTGGGCGAGGGTTCGCACACCATCCTGCCTAACGAGGCCCGCGCCACAGCCGACTTCCGCATGCCGCCAGGCTTCGACGTCGCCGACGTTTTGGCCAAGCTGCGCGCGCATCTCGACCGACGCGGCTTCACCGACGTCGAAGTGCTGACCGACTCCGGGTATCCGGCTGCGCGGACACCGCTCGAGGCGCCGGTCGTGCAGGCCATGCTCGCAGCCTACCGCGCGCTGGGCGTCGAGCCCGTGGTCGAGCCGATCGAGCCGTCGGCCACGCCCTATTATCTGTACACCGACGTGCTCGGTGTGCCCTTCGTGTGGGGCGGGCTTGGCTGGGCCGGCGGGAGCCATGGCCCGGACGAGTGGTGCTCAGTACAGGGTCTGCGCGACCTGATGCGCTCGACCGCCGCCTTCCTTGAATCCTTTGCCAAACAAGTCCAACAGACGCCGTCGGGGCAGGTCATCGCCTGAACCCGTGGCCGTCGCAACCTGACTGAAAGACCGATCGCATGACCTTCAAAGCCCTGATCTTCGACATGGACGGCACGTTGCTTGACAACATGCATGTCCACAACTCTATCTGGTCGGAATACCTCGCCGAGCACGGGGTCCATCTCACGCCGACCGAGATCGGCATCCGTACGGCCTCATTGCCCAACCCGCAGATCATCCGCATGTTTCTGGGCGAGGGCCTGGAGCCCGACCTGGTGTGGGCGAAGGCCACCGAGAAGGAGGATCGGTATCGCGACCGTCTGGCGCGCGGCTTGATCGAGCCCTTGCCGGGCCTGCGCGCCTTCCTGGATGAGATCGCGGCCGCCGGGCTGCCACGCGCCGTAGCTTCATCGGCCAGTCGAGTCAACCTCGACTTCACGCTCAAAGCCTTGCGGCTCGAAACGTTTTTCCAAGCCGTGATCTCGTCCGAGGATGTGCTTCACGGCAAACCGCACCCGGAACCATTCTTGAAGGCCGCCGAACGGCTGGGCCAGGCGCCGGGCGATTGCCTGGTGTTCGAGGACTCGTCCTTCGGCTTGCTGGCCGCCCAGAACGCGGGGATGCGCGCGGTGGCGCTCACGACCAGCCATCCTGCTGAGGAGCTCCGACACTTCCCGCACCTGATCGGCCTGATGCCCGATTACCAGGCGGTGAGCCTGGCCGGCGTGTTGGAAGGACGACTCGGTTAAAAAGACGGCGGGCGGCGGGGCCGTCGTCCGCCGTCTTTGCTAGCCCGGCGGCTCCGGCGCCCAGCCCTCGATCGCCTCAGGGCCCTGGCCCTGCCCGAAGAAGAACTCCTCAAGCTGCTGCATCAGAAAGGCCTGGGCGCGCCGATCGAAGAGCGAGAGCCCATGGTGGTTGATCAGCAACGTCTGTTGCTGCTGCCAGAGCGCCCACCCCTGCTGCGAGACGTGTTCGAAAACCCGCTGCCCCAGCGCGCCTGGGAACGGCGGGCGCGTCAGCCCTGGCAACTCTCGACCCATTTTGACGCACTGGACAAGTCGAACAGACATACCGTTTACCTTTCGCACTCACACCGGTCTCATGTGGTGATTGGAATTATACGTGCCGGACCTTGCCTCTTTTGTGGGCGCGGAATCGATTTCTCGGAATCCGCGCGCAGCGCACCCGCGCGCCCGGCCATGAGCATTTGGTGAAGAAACGTGGACGACCCTGGTTGATCGTAATACAACTGATCCTGTACAAACATTGTATAAGCCCAGTGCCCCGACGGGGGCCGGGCGATACCGGAACCAGCTATGCGTCGCGCGCCGCGGAGGCTGGCCGGAGATTACGACACCGAGGAGATTGACATGTTCCGCACCATCCGCAACCGTCTCACCCCCCTGCTCCAGGCCGGCCTCGCCGTCGGTCTGGCCCTGAGCGCCGTGTTCGTCCCGGGCGCTGCCCCGCCGCAGGCTCTGGCCGCCGACGGCGACGCGAACTACACAGTTGTCGCCGGCGACAACCTGACTCGGCTCGGCCGCCGCTTCGCGGTGCCAGTCCAGTCCATCCGCGCGGCCAACAGTCTGAGCGGTGACACCATCTATGTGGGTCAAACGCTCGTCATCCCGAACGTCACGATTGTCGAGCGCGCCATCGGCGCCGGCTCGTTCAACACGCTGGTCACGGCCGTCAAGGTCGCGGGCCTGGTCGAGACCCTCTCGGGGACCGGTCCGTTCACGGTCTTCGCACCGACGGATGCCGCCTTCGCGAAGCTGCCGCGCGCCACGCTCAACGCGCTGCTGGCCAATCCGGCGCAGCTCGCCGCGGTGTTGACCTACCACGTCGTGCCCGGCAAGGTCATGGCCGCCGACGTGGTCGGTCTGAGCTCGGCCACGTCGGTTCAGGGCGAAGCGATCAGCATCGCGGTGAACGGCGGCAAAGTCGTGCTCAACGGCAATGCGACGGTCACGGCCACCGACATCCCGGCCACCAACGGCGTCATCCACGTGATCGACACCGTCATCCTGCCGCCGTCGCTCGGCGC
>JAEURK010000421.1 GCA_016789175.1 Anaerolineales bacterium | reverse complement strand
CCGCCGCGCCCCAGAAAGAATTCGACCCCCGTCTGGGCCGGGGCGCCCTGTTGGGTGTGGACCGCCCCGCCGGCGCCGGTGCGCGCGGCCGCGTGGGCGGCCGCTGCCAGCGCGCCCACCGGAGACGCCTCCAGCGTGGCCTCGATCGCGACCTTGAGATACCCGGCCGCAACCGGTCGTAGATTCCCCCGGCACTCGGCCAGTCCGACGGTCGGGTCCAGTTCCTCCACGAAGTGCTGGGTCAATGCTTCTACGGGGCGCGTCCAGAGCTCGGTCTCGGCAGGATGATAGCGGCGGCGATGAAAGCCCGTGCAGGCCACGATCGGCACGGCGCTTTCCTGGCTGAGCCAGGCCAACATCCGCCCGTCGCGGCCGGCGCCGCCTGGCTGGCAATCGACCAGGGCCGCGCCGCCGGCTGTGCCATAAGCCCGCACCTCGCTCAGGCTGCGGGTCGGGTCGTTCAGGACCGGGCCACCAGGCTCAACGCCTGGCTCGGGCGCGATCCAGACATGGCCATGGGCGTCGACCAGCCCGGCCAGGGTGGCTGGGACTGCGCCCAAAACCGTCACGATGTGCCGGGGCAGGGTGGACATAAGGCCGGTCAGAGGTCATTACAACAGGTCGACTATTAATCCTGTAATTACAGGATCAACTCGATTGTATCCCAACCTATCGCGAGGGGCAAGATGCAATCGCGCAGCGACACCGCTGGCGCGTTAGCCAGCGGTGCTCAAAGGTCTATGCAGGGTGATCAAGGGAAAGCGGCGCGGAGGGGGAGCGTGGTCAACGTCGGCGGCCGGCCAGGGCGCGCTTGACGTGATCGATCAGCGAGTTGGCGTTGATCGGCTTGGTCAGGAACTCGTCCGCGCCCATCGAGCGCGTCTCGTCGCGGGTCTCCTGATCGGCCTTGGCCGTGAGCACGACCACCGGCAGCTGCTTGGTCGGTTCGTTCGCGCGCATCTTGCGCAGGATCGTGAAGCCGTTGATGTCCGGCATCATCAGGTCGAGCAGCACCAGGTCGGGGCGATTGCCGGCCAACCAGTCGAGCGCTTCCTGGCCCGAGTTCGCGACATAGGTGTCGAAGCCCGCACTCGTCAGGATCAGGCGGATGATTCCCGAGAGATCGACGTCGTCATCGACGACCAGGATGGTCGGGTGATCAGCGCTTGACATCCCGATAGGTCCAGTAACGATTGACGAAGAAATTCCAGAGCATGAGCGTGCCTACCCGCGTCATCAGCGCCAGGTTGCCGGCGATGTTGAGCTTGAAGCCGGCCGGCAGCAGTGCCTGCAGCCCGAGCGTCCCAACCATCGGCTCCCACAGGGCCAGAGCGACGGTGAAGATCGGCACGCCGATGACCAGCCCGGCCACGCTGACGATGAAAAACTTCGTGATCTTCTTGGCCTGGTTGGCGCCGCGCGCCTCTGGGTAGATCCAGAAGTAGTTCCAGACGAAGTTGCTGATGACCGCGCAGGCGAACGACAGCGTTTGCTCGATGATCTCCGGATGGCTCGCGAAGTCGAAGATCTGCGGCAGACCGGTTGGGATCAGGGCCGCTACGACGCGCCCGACGCCGAGTGCGTGAAAGAGATTGAAGCCGCCGAAGTCGACGACGAAGCCGATCGCGCCGACGATCAGGAATTTGATGAATCGTTTTCGCTCGGTGGGCTGGCGCCGGGCGGCCGCGAGGACGGCGTTAATCGGTCGAGCGTTGCTTGCCATGGTGATAGGCCAGCAACCCCAACAAGGCCGCCAGCAAAAGGTGAATGTTGTTGACGTAAAGGTTATCAAACAACTGATGCAGACTCAAGTGGGTCCAGGCGCCCAGAAGCCCGATCAGCACGCCGCGCTCGAGGCCCCGGCTGCGGCGCAATCCTCCAATCGTAATCCAGACGACGCTTCCCCACAATGCGAAATAGGTCACCAGCCCAAACAGGCCAGTTTCGGCCCAGACATTGAGGTAGATGTTGTGGGCGTGGCCCAGGGCGTTTGGCCAGTTCAGCAGTCGATAGGTCTCGTACGCCGCGGCGTAGTTGCCCAGGCCGACCCCGAACCAGGGATGTGCTTCGATCATGCCCAGGGCCGCCTGCCAGTGGGCCAATCGTTCGACCACGGCGAAGTTCTCGTTGCTGATGCTGACGCCGCGGACGTCTTCCACGCCGATGAAGTCTACGGCGCTGGCCAGTCGCGCCGAGATGTTGGCCGGCACGAGGTTGAGGCTGAGCGCCAGGCCGGCCACGGCCAGTCCGCCGGCGACAGCGCTCAGTGACCAGCCCCAGCGCCGCGGTAGAAAGACCGCCATCACCCCGGCCGCGCCGGCGGCCCCGACCCATCCGCCGCGCGACGACGAGGCATACAACCCGGCCAGCCCGATCCCGGCCGCGCCGCTCGCGAGCACCAGCAGCCCGGTCGCCGGCGCGCGCAGCGCGGTGCGCCAGCCGCCGGGCGCCAGCCGCCGCGTCCACACTTCACCGAGCAAGCCGAGCGCGGCGCCGGCCGCGACCGGCCAGAGCAGGCCCACAAAACCGCCGAAGGGGTTGGGCTGCTCGAACGTGCCGAAAGCGCGAAAGGTGCCAGGTCCGCTGCGGAACGACTCGAGCAGGTCCGGTGGAAAACCCAGGCTGCCCGCGCGCCCGACGTACTGGAGCAGACCGAGCGCGCCCTGCAGGAGCGCCAGCCCGCACAGCCCGGCCAGCAGCCAGCGCCAGTCGACAACGCGCGTCTCGTCCACCACGATCACCAGGATCGCCGCGATCTGCAGCCACTTGATCAGCTCGGGCAATCCATCTTCATACGAGGGCGCGCCGATCAGCGAGACCGCCCCCGCGAACACGTAAACGCCGAGCGGCACGAGCAGGGCGGGCACGGGCAGGGTGACGTCGCGGGCCAGCAGTTTGCGCGCGATCCAGCCGACCAGGGCCACGGCCAGGAAGATCTGGCCGAAGTCGAACAGGAAGCCGCCGTAGCCGAGCCGCGCCAGAAAGGCCTTGGTGACGCCCAGCCCCACCGCGCATACCACTGCAAACAGCGGGCGCCAGAGCGCCAGGGCCAGCCCGAGCGCGCCGCCCAGGGCGAGGACGCTCCAACGCAGCGGCGCCGCTGCGGCAGCCAGGCCCGCGATGAGGCCCAGCGCCAACAGCGGCGCCGTGAGTGTCCAACCGGCAGGCACGAACCGGCGAGCGGTCATGAGCCCCTTTCGAGCGCGATCAGGCGGGGACCACCGTCCGGAAGTACGCGATCGTCTCGCGCAGGCCTTCCTCGAGCCCCACCTTGGGCTCCCAGCCCAGGATCGTCTTGGCGCGGCTGATGTCGGGGCGGCGTTGTTGCGGGTCGCCCTGGGTCCGGCCGTCCGCCACGTACTGGATCCCGCCCGGGTTGCCGGTGACGCGGTTGATGGTCTCGGCGAACTCCTTGATCGAAAGCTCGTTGGGGTTGCCGATGTTGACCGGGTCGTGCTCGTTCGAGTACAGCAGCTTGACGATGCCGTCGATCAGGTCCGAGCAGTAGCAGAAGCTGCGGGTCTGGGCGCCGTCGCCGTACACGGTCAGCGGCTCGCCGCGCAGCGCCTGGCCGACGAAGTTGGGCACGACCCGCCCGTCGCCGAGTTCCATGCGCGGGCCGTAGGTGTTGAAGATGCGCACGATGCGTGTGTCGACGCCGTGGGTGCGATGGTAGGCCATGGTCAGCGCTTCGGCGAAGCGCTTGGCCTCGTCGTACACGCTGCGCACGCCGTTCGGGTCGACGTGGCCCCAGTAGGTTTCTTTCTGCGGGTGTTCGAGCGGGTCGCCGTAGACCTCGGAGGTCGAGGCCAGCAGGAAGCGCGCGTTCTTGGCGCGGGCCACGCCCAGGGCGTTCAACGTTCCGATCGCGCCGACCTTCATGGTCTGGATCGGCAGCTGCAGATAGCCGGTTGGCGCGGTCTTTGAGGGGCTGGCCGGCGACGCGAAGTTGAGCACGGCGTCGATCGGGCCGTCGATGTAGATGTACTCGTAGACGTTGTGCTTGATGAAGCGGAAGTCTTCACGCCCCATGAGGTGCTGGATGTTGCGGGTGCTGCCCGTGATCAGGTTGTCCATAGCGATCACGCTGTGGCCGTCCGCCAGCAGCCGATCGCACAGATGAGAGCCCAGGAATCCGGCCCCGCCGGTGATGAGGATGCGCATGTTTCTCCCAGTGAATCGCAGGTATCCGAACGATTGTAGCAGAGGGGCCTGCGCGGTGCCGATGGGCCGTTGCTCCCAGAGGGTGTGTGGCGCGATAGCGCGCGGCAGCACCGACGACCAGGGGCGCGATGCCGCGCGCGGCGATACGGATGACCACTGGCGCGACTCCGCGCGTGGTCGACGGCCAACGAGCGGCGTCAAGCCGGGTGTGACGCCGACGACGCGCCGCGCACCCCCTGCGCCCCATGTCATCCAGAGCGCCCCAGGCGCCTCGTGGGCCGGGCGCGGTGAGGGCGCGAAGGATCTTCTTTCAGGTGCTTCGGCCCGCTCGGCCGATGGTTCTAAGGCGTGCGAGTCCGATGGGAGATCCTTCGGGCCCGCTGCCTCGTCGCCAGGCCTGGTCTGCCTCGGGCCCTCTGGATGACACCGACGACCAGGGGCGCGATGCCGCACGCGGTGAGACCGACGAAGGCTGGAGATGGGCGGCATCCAGCGAGAGTCGGACGATGAGCGGCGTGGGGCCATAACTCACCGCTCGTTGGGACGCCGCCAGTGACGGTGCGCTTAACCCAAAAAGGGCGTGGCGCGCCCTTAGTGGATGTCCATTCGATTGTGAGCGGCAGCATATCGCTCGCCGCGTCAGGAACGAAGCACGTTGCTAGAACAATCCCCAGTCCGCGCCGGCGCCTTCTTCCATCATCGAGGGATCCCAGATCTCCATGCCCATCTCGATCTTGGCCGGGCCATCGGTCGCAGAGATGACCTTGGCGCGAGTCTGCTCGAGCATGGCCGGCCCATAGGGGCAGAACGGCGTCGTCAGGATCATCTTGATCCAGGTCGACTTGTCT
>JAEURK010000278.1 GCA_016789175.1 Anaerolineales bacterium | reverse complement strand
CAACACGAACGTGTTCGACGATTCGGGGATCAGATACAGGCCGGCCGCATCGGCGCTCAGCGCCTCACGCGCGATCGAGGTCGCCAGGTTGAGCGTCGCCGGCGTCGGCGATTCGAACAGCACCGGCAGGCGCTGCAGCTCATGCAAGGCCACGTCGAAAGTCGAGCGCTCGCGTTCCTGCAGCCGACGTTCGGCCGAGGGCGTCAGCAGCGTCAGCAGCGCGGTCTCACCGTTGTGGTCGAGGAAGGCCGTCGCGCGCAGGTCGACTTTCTCGGGCGGCCGGCCGACGCGCACCCGCAGCGGGATGTCGCGTAGTTGCGCGCTCTCGCCGGGCTGCAGATCGTGCAGTTGCTTGACGGCGTCGGGCGCGGCCACGACTTCGGCCAGCGATTGCTCGGCGACTTCCTCGCGCGTCCAGCCGGTGAGGGCGGCGGCGCGGGCGTTGCTGGCCACAAACAGCCCGGATTTCGGCTGGATGATGAAGGCCGCGTTGGGCATCTGCTCGAGCACGTGCTGGAAGCGCGCGTCGTTGACGGCCTTGCCCGTGAGCAGGTTCCGGAAGCGATCGAGGGCGGGAAGCGGCGACGTCATGCGAGTGGCTCAAGCAGGCGCGAGAATGTGGGGCGCTCGAAGATTGAGCGCCCCGGTATTGTAGCGTTTGCGGCTCAGGCCACAACTGGCACGCCGGCCGGACGATGCCGCAGGTTGGCCGGCAGGATGCCGAGCATGTTTCGATACTTGGCCACCGTGCGGCGGGCGACGTCGATCCCATCACGCGACAGGGCATCCGCGATCTCGTCGTCGGTCATCGGGCGCGGCTCGGCCTCGATGATCTGGCGGACGCGGTCGCGCACCGACAGGCTGCGGTCGAAGAACTTGCTGAGCGGCACGATCCGGCCGGAGGGCAGGGCGATCGTCTTGCTCGCCACAGCGCGGCTGATCGTGCTTTCGTGTACGCCCAGGGTCTTGGCGACCACCGAGCGGGTCAGCGGCTTGAGCGAGCCGTCGCCGTTGAGGATGAAGTCCTTCTGATGATTGACCAGGATCTCCATCAGGCGGCGCATGGTGTGATTGCGCTGCTGCACGCACTTCGTGATCAGCGTGGCGCGCTCGACCGCCTGGGCCCACTTCTCCTGCTTGCCCGCGTCTTGATCGGTCAGCTCCTGCATCGCCGCGCGCAAGGTCGGGTTGACCCGCAACGTCCCGGCCAGCGGGGTGAAGATCTCGACCATCAGCGTGGCCGGGGTTTCGGTGCCGCGGCGTTGCAGAGTGATGTTGACATCGGCCTCGTGGTAGGCCGGCAGGTCTTCGCTCGGGGTCTTGCCGTCGCCCCAGTAGGCGCGGCCGGGGTAGGGCGTCAGATTGCGCTGAATGAAGCGCGCGGCCAGTTCGACGGTGGCCAGCGGGCTGCGCAGCTGGCGCGCGATCTGGCGCAGGTCGTTGCGCGCGAGCAGATCGAAGGCGTCGACGATGATGGCCCGCGCCAAATTGCGCAGGTTCTCGCTGGCCGTGCCCTTGAGCGCTTCGATCTGGATCAGCAGCGACTCGATCGGGCCGCGCGCGCCGACACCGACCGGCTCGGCATGCTGGATGAGGCCCAGCACGCGCTCGACCGTGGCCAGGGGCGCGCGCAGATAGGCCGCGATCTCGACCGTTTCCTCGGTCAGCAAGCCGTCTTCGTCGAGCTGCAGCAGGATGTAGGCCGCGATCGGGCGCTCTTCGCGGGTGAGGTCGGCCGCGATCTGCTTGAGGATGAACTCCTCCAGGCTCTCGCGGGTGTGGGGCTCGTAACTGTCGGCCCGGTCCTCCTCGGCCGCTCCGTCGTGCGAGCCGAAGGATTGGCGCGTGGACAGATAGATGACGGGCGCACCGTCGTCGGTCAGTCGCGCACAGGTTGGGCAGGGGCCCTGGCTCAGCTTCTTGCCGCAGGTCGGGCAGCGCCGTTCCTCGACCAGCTCCAGGGCCGGGTTCTGGTTGAGCTCGTTGATGAGCGTGTTCTCCAGCTCGAGGGTGTTGAGCTGCAGAAAGGCCATCGTCTGCGCCAGATGGGCCGTGGTCTGCGGTCGAAGTTCGTGCGAAATGTGGTGTCGAAGCATGCTGGCACTCCTCCCCGGGCTATTCGTGCGGGGTTACGGTCCAGTAGTGCAAGAAGCGTGCCAGACGCCAACGGTTCACAACCGAATTCTAACTCTATTCGGCTGGAGTGCAAGTGGGGGGCGGGGGTGCCGGAATTGGACACCCGGCGCGCATTGCCTTAATGCGGGTTCCGTCGGCGTTTTCGCGGGCCGGCTCTGGAGTGATGCCGTCTGGCAGGCGCCCATACAGGGGTTGTACAACCTTTCTGGCCCACTTGGGCCTCACCCATATTGACAATCCAATGGATTCGCATATAATCATTGTGTGACCGGTCACACACCAGGACGTACGGGAGCAGGTGGCAGGGCGACCATTCGGGATGTGGCAGCCCTGGCTGGCGTTTCGCGCCAGACCGTGTCGCGCGTCATCAATGCTGAGGGTTATGTCGCCCCAGAGACACGGGAGCAGGTGGAGCGCGCCATCGCGAGTTTGGACTTCCGGCCGAACGTCAACGCGCGCTCGATGGCCTTGGGTCGCTCGCACTTGATCGCCTGTATCGCGCCGAACCTGACGGACTTTACTTTCGCCAGCATTATCAATGCGGCAGAGGTCGAAGCGCGTACTTTCGGCTATGGGGTGGTGTCATCTTCGGCGGAAACCCGGGCCGACTTCCAGGAGCTGTTGGACCGCCTCGTCGCGCAGCGCCGCGTGGACGGCGTGCTCGTCATCAATCCGCTTGACGGCCGCGAGGCCGACCTGGCGGCGGATACACCGGCGCTTTTGATCGGCGCTCGCTCGCTGGACCAGTCGCGCCCGGCCATCACGCTGGATGAAGATGCGGCCGGTCGTCTGGCGGTGCAACACCTGATTGCGCTGGGCCACCGCGCGATCGCCATGATCCAGGGTCCGACCGACGAGGACTGCGTTCAGGTGCGCACGAGCGGCGCCCTCGCGCAGTTGCGGGAGGCCGGGCTCGCGCTACCGGCGAGCCGTCTGGTCACCGGGGATTGGTCGGCGACCTCGGGCTACACCTGCGCGCGGACTTTGATGCAACAGGCGCCCGAGCTTACGGCCGTTTTCGCCCAGAACGATCGCATGGCGATCGGCGCCTTGCGCGCCCTGCGGGAGGCCGGACGGCGCGTGCCCGAAGAGGTTTCGATCATCGGTTTCGACGACATCCCGCTGGCGTCTTATTTCGACCCGGCGCTGACCACGGTCCAGCAGGATTTCGCTGTGATGGGCCGTCTGGCGGCGCGCCGCCTGATCGGGGCGCTCGACCACGGCCGGCTTGAGCCCGCACTCGAGCGGATCCCGGCCACCCTGGTCGTACGCCAGTCCACTCAACCCTGTTTCGCGTAACAGCCCGGCGTATTCCGCCCGGCCGATCGCAAGGAGGTGCCGACACCACCCGCAGCGCCGCGACCCGTTTGACCGATTGACCTTGCCGATTCAAAATTCAGGAGAAGCCCTTCAATGAACCGCATTTCGATGCAGCGATTCATGTCATATCCGCTTGTCTTAAGTCTGGCCCTGGCGGCCTGCGCGCCGGCGGCCACCCCCGCGCCGACCGACGTCCCGGCCGAGCCGACCCAGGCTCCGCAGCCCACCGAGGCTCCGGCTGCGACTGAGGCGCCGGCAGCCACCGAGGCACCGGCCGCGACCGAGGCCTCCGCCGTCGCCCTGCGCTGGCGCACGCGCCCCGATAACAAGGAAGAAGCCGATGTGTACGCCGGCATCAGCGATCAGCTGGCGGCGAAGCTCGGCCTCGAGTTGGCCTATGAGCCCGGCGGCACAGAGACGTCGAGCTATCAGGACCAGCTGATCACCGAGATCGAGGGCGGCACGGCCCCCGATGTGTTCTGGATCCCGGGCACCGACGTGGCGCGCTTCGCGACCGGCGGCTACATCCTCAACCTGACCGAGACGGCCGGCGACTTCGACCAGGGCGCCTTCTATCCCGGCCCGATGTTCCACCTGAGCTTCAACCCCGAGACCGGCGAGTCGGGTGCGGCGAGCGGCGCGTTGTGGGGTCTGCCCCGCGACGTGTCGACCTTCGGCCTGTACCTCAACCTCGACCTGCTCGAGGAGGCCGGCGCCGATGACCCGCGCGAGTTGGCCGCGGCCGGCAACTGGACGTGGGAGAGCTTCGCCGATGTGACCGCCAAGGTGGCGGCGCTGGGCGGCGACAAGTTTGGCTACGGCGCTTCCAACTGGTGGGGCCCGTACGGGGTGTGGGTCAACGCAGCCGGCGGCAGCTTCTTCACGGCTGACCGCAGCAGCTGCGCGATGAACACGCCCGAGGCCAAGACCGGCGTCGAGTTCATGCAGACGCTCTACGGCAACCCGAACTGGGCCGTACCGTACGGCGATGACACCGAGGCCGCCTTCCGCGCCGGCAACCTGGCCATGTTCCAGAACGGCCGCTGGGCGACCCCCGGCGTGCGCACCGTTGAGTTCAACTACGACGTGGTCGACCTCCCGAACGGCCCGGCCGGCACCCCCGGCAACTGGCTCTTCTGGGGCGCGTACGTGGTCAACGCCAAGACCGAACACCCGGCTGAGGCGTGGGCGCTGGTGCAGGCCCTGACCGAAGCCGACGTCCAGGCTCAGGTGAGCGCGAGCGGCGCCAACATCCCGAGCCGCGTCAGCCAGGATGCGCTCGACGCCTTCCTCGGCTTCACGCCGCCGGACAACGCGCAGGCCTTCCTGAACGGCATCGCCGACGCCGCCAAGCCGACCGCCGAAGGCCCGCTGTGGGCCGGCAACTGGCCGCAGGTCGACCAGGTGTACGGCGCGGGCATCTCGGCCGTGATGTCGGGCGAGCGCTCGGTGGATGACTTCGTCGCCACGATCTGCGACGAGGCCGCCCCGGCCTTCACCAAGTAAGCGACCGACTGAGCGGGTGATCGGTGCCCACCGGCGCCGATCACCCGCTTACCCGGTGTCTCTTCCCGCGATCACCTCAAGAGGATCTGCCGATGGCGAGCACTGCACTGACCCCGACCGCCGCGCCCGTTCGCAACTGGATACCGGTCATCATCCTCTGGCAGGTGCTCATCGGCATCGGGCTGGCCGTGGCTGCGCTGAGCCTGCCCGCTCAACCGGATGCCGCGGCCTGGAACCCGATCCTGCTCTGGGGCGCGAGCCTGCTCCTGGCCGCCGGCGCGATTGCCAGCCTGTACGCGGCTTTCGCGCTCTGGCGCCGGCGTTCGGTCGGCCGGGTCGCGGCGGTGCTGGTCGATTATCTGGTCGCTGTGCTGGGCGGCCTCCTGGGGCTGCATCTGCTCGGCGTGTTCCTGGGTCTGAACGCCCTGGCGAACACGTTTGGGGCCGGGCTGCCCTGGCTTCTGGTCGTTTTTCTGGGTTATCTCATCAACGCGGCGGGCGATCGCTTCGACGGCACGCAACGCGAGGTGCTGTTTCGGCGGGCCGGGGACCTTGTCATGGCGGCCGGCTTCATCGCGTTCCTGTTCTTCATTGACACACTCGGCGGCCTGGTCTGGCTGGCCGGGCGGCTGGCAGCCGAACCGCTGGCGACCGGGATCCTGGTGGTCGTGATCGGGTGCGCGCTGATCATCCGACTGGCGTGGGGCCGCCCGGTGGCCGAGGCGTTGCGCGCCAGCCACATGCAAGACGAACTGCTGAGCGGTTACATCTTTCTCTCACCGAACTTATTGGGCTTCTTGCTCTTCTTCGCCGGGCCCCTGATCCTGTCGCTCTACATCAGCACCACCACCAACGTCCCGGGCGGCGGCGACGCCTTCGTGGGCCTCGACAACTACATCCGGGTGGTCGAGTTCACGGTCCAGCCGCTGGCCGCCCCGGAACAGCCGGCGCGTGAGGTCTTCGACGTCAGCCGGTACAGCGAGTCGTTCCGGGCGTTCGGTTACGTCGTCGGTGTGCGCTCGCCGCGCTTCTGGGTCGCGCTGCGCAACACGCTGCAGTTCGTGCTCCTGGCGGTCCCGCTCAGCGTCATCCCGGCGCTGGTGTTGGCGACGGTTCTCAACAGCAAGCTGCCCGGTATGTCGATCTATCGCGCCATCTACTTCATCCCCAGCATCGCGGCCGTGGTCGGCATCGCCCTGGTCTGGCGCTGGATGTACGACAGCACGATCGGGTGGATCAACTATTTCGTCACGCTGGGCACGCAGGCGGTCGGTTGGAACGATCCGCGCATCCAATGGCTCAACCTGCCCAGCACAGCGCTGCTGGCAGTGGTGATCATGTCGGCCTGGCAGACGACGGGCTTCAACAGCGTGCTCTTCCTGGCCGGTCTGCAAAATGTGCCCGGAGAGTTGTACGAGGCGGCGACGGTCGACGGCGCCGGCACGGTCGCCAAGTTCTTCCGGATCACGCTGCCGCTCCTGGCGCCGACGACGTTCTTCGTGGTGAGCACCACCATCATCCAGGCGCTGCAGGTCTTCGAACAGGTCTACATCCTGACGAACCCGCCGGGATCGCCGGCCGATTCCACGCTGACCCTGGTGTTGTACCTGTACCAGGAGGGCTTCAATCTATTCGACTTCGGCTTCGCCTCGGCCGTGGCCTGGGTGTTGTTCGCCGTGATCTTCGCCTTCACGCTGGTGCAGTTTCAGCGCAACCGCCAATCGAGCGTGTACGAGAACTAGGAGGCCGATCATGACTTATCGACTGACCCAATGGCTGGGCAACGGCCTAATCTATGCGGTTCTGACGTTCTTCGCGATCGTCATGGTTTTTCCGTTCCTGGTGATGCTGTCGACCTCGCTCAAGGAACCGGCCGACTCATACAGCTATCCGCCGCGCCTGCTGCCGCGCGAGATCCACACGGTGATTGTGCCGGGCTACGACGAGCCGCTGCCGCTGTACACCGTGCCGACCGAGAACGGCACCCGTGAGCTGGCGCTGGCCGGCACCGGCACGCGCATCGGCGTGTACGCGCTGCCCGACGACCCGGCGACGACCTTCGAGCGCTCGCTGCGCGATGTCGACCCGGCGGGCGGGGCGCTCAACCAGGAGACGATCACGCTCGACGGCGTTGA
>JAEURK010000255.1 GCA_016789175.1 Anaerolineales bacterium | reverse complement strand
GCGGAACCAGCGCAGGTTGCCACCCGATACGAAACCGGGGTTCTCCAGCAACCACAAATCTGGATCGCCGTGGCAATGCGTCTCGATCAGGCGAGTCGGGTCGAAGGCCGGCGTCGGGCTCGCGGCACACACCGGCTCGGCCGTGCCGGCGATGTCGCCGACCAGGCCCGGCTTCACCACGCCCGCGCCGAGACAGGCCGCGTGCTCGTCGCCGCAGCCGATGACGACCACCGTGTCCGGCCGCAGCCCGAGCGCCTCGGCCACGACAGGTCGCAGTCGCCCGAGCGGCGCCGTGGCCGACCCGACCGGGGCGAGCCGATCGAGGTCGATGCCGAACACGCGACACATCTCGGGCGACCAATCTTTCGTGCGCACGTCCAGCAACAGCGTCGAGGACGCGTTCGAGTAATCCACCGCGGCCTCACCGGTCAAGTGATAGGCCAGGTAGCTCCCGGGCAGCAGGAAGCGCGCGGTGCGCTCGTAGAGCTCGGGCTGTTGATCAGCCAGCCACCGGATCTTCGGGGCGACATGCGTAGGATCCAGGTTCAGGCCGGTGAGCTCGAACACCTGCGCGTCGGTCATCGTCGCGCGGATTGCCGCGCACTGTTCGCCGGCGCGTCGATCCATCCAGATGATGCCCGAGCGCAGCGCCTGACCCGCCGCATCGATCGGCACCACGCCGTCCACCTGGGTGCCCAGACCCAGCCCGCGCACCCGATCGGCGCTGACGCCCGTCTCGGCCAGGACCTGGCGCACGGCAAGAGCGATGGCGTCGATCCAGCGCGCGACCGGTTGTTCGGCCCAGAGCGGCTGCGGGTAATCGATGTCGTACCCGGCGTAGGCCTCGCCCGCCAGCACCCCGGTGCTGGAGAGCAAAACCACCTTCGTGCCTTGAGAGCCCACATCGCAGCCGATGACGTAGTCCATGTTTCATCCTCAAAGGAGGTTTTGCGAGAAACGGGGTGATGCTGGAATGGGGCGTAGCCCCATCTCAGCATCACCCCGTTTCTCGCAGCTATCTTCCCAACTGGGCTGAAGAACGACCACTTTGGAGCCAATCCACGACGGCCATGACGTTGTCGTCAAACGAACCGTCCGGCACGAACGCGCGCTCGAAGAAGGCCGACCCGATGGTGAAGCCCCAGGCGCCGGCGCGTTGGACTTCGGCGATGCGCTCGTACGACGTGATGCTGCCGGCGGAGACGAGCGGGATCCGGATCGCCCCCACCACGTCGCGCAGCAGTCGAAAGGCATCACCCGTATAGCGATAGGTCAGCAGATCCAACCCGTGCGCGCCCAGCGCCTCCAGGCGCCGGGCATCCGCGACGATGGCGTCGATCGTGCCGTCGAGGATGCTGGGATGGCTGTGGACATGCCCCGGGAACGGGTAGTAGCGGATGGGCTTGTCCTGCAGATAGGTCGCGATCGATTGGAAGAACACAGTCCCCATCAACACGTCGAAGCCGAGCTCGACGGCCAGTTGTGCGCCGCGCAACCCTTCCTCTTCGGAAAGGCTGACGACCTCGAGGTAGGTGGTTTTGCCGGCCGCCTTCATGGCGGCGACGAGGCGACCCATCTCGGCCGGGGGCAGACCGACGTCCTTGAAGCCCCAGTGCCGGACCGGCGCGTCCTTGAGCTGGTTGAAAAGCTCGAGCGCGTCCGGCACCGTCTGGTCGTGGTGCGTCAGCATGATGATCAGTTCGGGCGGTTGGTTTGGTCGATTCACGATCGTCTCCATGATGTCAGCCGGCTGCCGTTTCCGCACTCACCTGCGCCCACCACGTCTCCGGATCCCAGCCGAGGAACACCGGCAGATCGCCCAGAGTCAGGCGACGCCGGATCAGCGGCGCGTGTGCGAATGCGAAGCGCACCTCGGCGGCGCTGGGTGGCGGCGTCAACTGGTCAAAGCGCAGCGGCGCGCTGACGGACTCCAGGATGCGCCGGGCCAACTCGGGCGGCCGGGTGAGCGCCGCCAGTTTACTCCGCACCTGCGGCCAATCGTCAAGCGCCGCCTTAAACGTGGCGCGCTGATCGTGCCAGGCCGCGAGCTTTAGACGATAGTCCGACCAGCATTCGGCTGCAACCTGGCCGCTCGGGTCGAGTGCGCTGAACGCAGCCTCGATCCGGGCCTTCATCTCGGCCTCGGTTGGGTAACAGTCCGCGACCACGACCCGGGCCGGGTCGAACTGCCTCAAGAAGCCGCGGTAGGCCGCCGTCGTGAGCAGCGTCGCCAGCGCGACCTGGCTGCCATGCTGCGCCAGCGGCCGGTGAGCCCTTTCGGCTGTGAGATCCAGAACGTGCGAGATGACGTGTTCGTAGCCCGAGAGCGGCGCCGTGGCGTGCGACAGCGACATCGCCAGCCCGCCGAGCGCGATCAGCTTCGCCAGGTCGGCCATACCGTGGAGCGACCGACTCCGGATCGCTTCGGCACGGTCGAGGAAGATCTCGTCGAGCGGCCCCATGAGCGTCTGGGCGAATTCGGTATACGACGGGTCAATCCCCAGACGGCAGGCCAACCACCAATCCGCATAACTGCCAAAAGCCGCCAGCAGGTCCCCTACCCCGGCCGCCGTCATGTCGTACGGAGCGTCGCGCAGTGTCTCCAGATCGCAGACGAGCACATCCGGATAACGCGAGGCCAGCGTGCGCTTGACGCCGTCGACGAAGGTGGGCGCCATGTTCGAGGTGTAGGCGCTGACGCTGTTGGCGGTTTGATAGACCACGAACGGCAACGGCGCGAGGCCGTGTTCCTGCTGAAACATGAAACAAGCGTGCTTGGCGATGTCGGTCACGGCGCCCGAGCCGACCGAGAGCACGGCCAGGTTCGGTTGCAGCCGTTCCTTGACGCGACCGATCTGGGCGAAGTCGGTGTGGACCTGGCCGGTCGCGTCCGGCGCGAGGACCAACGACTCGGGCGCCCAGCCCCCCTGCCGCAGCAGGTTCAGGATGAGCGGCTTGAGCTCGTCGCCTGCGCGCCGCATCACCGTATCGTCCAGCACGACCAGCAACGGTTGCGCCGGATCGGCGCCGGCCAGGGTCAACAGCTCCGGCAGGCGGAAGACGGCTCCCGACTCAAACACCATGTCGCGGATCGGCAGGGCCTCGCCCGCCGGGTAACCGGGGATGGCGCTGATCTCGGTCTTGAACCGCTCGATCGAGCCTGGATCGAAACGAAGGGTCATCTCAGGCTCCCAGGAGGCCGGCCCGGATCAGAGCGAGCCGGACGCCTTCGCGCTGGGCGTCGCTCAGCGGCAACAACGGTAACCGCACCGCGGCGTCGGGGATCACGCCCAGCATCCTCAACGCTTCCTTGGTGCGGGTGCGGTAGTCGGGCACCGGTGGCGCGAAGATGATGTTCGCCAACGGCTGCAGCCGATCGCCGATCTGGCGCGCTCGCTGGATATCGCCGCCCTTCACGGCCGCCAGCATCTCGACCTGCTCGCGCGTGCCAAGCGTGCTGAACCCCAGCAGCGCGCCCTCAGCGCCCAGGAGCAGGCTCTCGCAGATGAAGTTGTCGTTGCCGGTCAGCAGCGTGATCCGGCGCGGGGCGGTTTCAAGGTCCGCCTTGACCTGCAGGAACCGCATCGCATCGAAACTCGCCTCTTTGATCGCCACGACCTGCGGCAACGCGATCAGCCGGTGCAACACCTCGGTCGAGAACAACACGCCGCCGAGGGCCGGCTGCAACTGAAACAGGATCAGCGGCAGGCCCGCGGCCTCGGCGATCGCGGCATGGTAGCGATAGGGTACCTCCGGGTTGAGTGGTTGTCCCAGGTAGGTCGGGATCGGGAAGACCAGCAGCGCGTCCGCCCCCGCGTCGCGGGCAGCGACCGCATTGGCCACGCCTTGCGCGGTCGAGGGCCCGCCCACCCCGGCCACCACCCGGCAGCGCCCGGCCACTTCAGCGACCACGGTCTCGAGGATCAGCCGGCGTTCGTCCATGGTCAGGTGCGGGCCTTCGCCGGTGTCGACGTTGACGGCCAGGGCGATCGGGCCCTGGGGCACCAACCAGGCCACGTAGCGTCGCAGGCTCGCCAGGTCGAGCTCGCCCCCGGGTGTCATCGGCGAGACGATGGCCGGGATGATTCCGCGCAGATCGAGTTCAGGCATGGGTCACCTTTCGCACGGGCACTTGAATGGTTCGGCGCTCGGCCGCGGACTGGTAGATCGCCAGGACCGTCGCCAGCGTTTGGCGGGCGTTCCGGGCGCCCGCCGTGGTGGATAAGTCTAACCGGACCGTATGTGCGAAGGCCTCCACCGCTGTGGCGTACACATCGGTCGACATTCGCGGCAGAGTGTGCCACAAGCCAGCGGCCAGCTCGCCCCAGGGCTCACGCAGATACACGGCCGGTGCGCCATCGCCGTACGGATCAGGCAGCTGGATCTGCCCACGT
>JAEURK010000227.1 GCA_016789175.1 Anaerolineales bacterium | reverse complement strand
GGACAGGTTGGGCACGAAGGGGCTTTTTTGCGGGCTGAAGCATCAGGCGATTATATCTGGCGCGCCGGCTCGCGACCCGCCACAACCAAACCAACCCGCTCTGATGTCTGGAGATGAAAGTACGAGGGTTAGGACCCAGATTTCAGCTCGCTTGTGAGTTCGCCGCATTGTTTGAGTGCGCCAGGCGACGGCTCCCCACGTGTGGTCTTTCGCGCCGAAATCAGCTACACTCCGAGCATGGGGCTACCCCGTTTGGGGTAGAAATGCGATCGCGGTGGCCCCAATATGACATGGGAGTCGGTATGCACGCCAAAGATTACATTGCGCTTGAGGAAAACCACGGGGCTCACAACTACCATCCGCTGGATGTCGTGATCGAGCGCGGTGAAGGAGCCTGGGTTTGGGACGTCGAGGGCCGCCGCTATCTGGACTTTCTTTCGGCCTATTCGGCGCTCAATCAGGGCCACCGGCATCCCAGGATCATGGCGGCGCTGAGCGAGCAGGCAGCGCGCGTGACCCTGACGTCGCGCGCCTTTCGCAACGACCAGTTGGGTCTGCTGTATCAAGACCTGTACGACATGTTGGGTTACGACCTCGCCTTGCCGATGAATACGGGGGCCGAGGCGGTCGAGACGGCGATCAAGGTCGCGCGCAAGTGGGGTTACGTGGTGAAGGGCATACCGCGGCATGAGGCCGAGATCATCGTGGCCGACGGAAACTTCCATGGCCGCACGATCACCGTCATCTCGTTTTCGACGGAGCCGCACTATCGCGACGACTTCGGCCCGTTCACGCCCGGCTTCACGTCTGTGCCGTTTGGCGACGCGGCCGCGCTCGAGGCGGCGATCACGCCGCGCACGTGCGCGATCATGCTGGAGCCGATTCAGGGCGAGGCCGGTGTCGTGGTGCCGCCGCCGGGTTACTTGAGGGCAGCCGCCGACATGGCGGCCAGGCACCAGGTGCTCCTCATCGCGGACGAGATTCAGACCGGGCTCGGCCGGACCGGCAAGTTGTTGAGTAGCGACCATGAGGGGGTGCGCCCGGATCTGGTGATTCTGGGCAAGGCGCTGGGCGGCGGCGTGTATCCGGTTTCAGCCGTGTTGGCCGATCGGCCGATCCTGGGACTGATCCAACCGGGCGAGCATGGTTCCACCTTTGGCGGAAACCCACTTGGAGCCGCAGTCGCGCGCGCGGCGCTGGCTGTCCTGCGCGAGGAAGGGTTGGCGGATCGCGCGCACGACCTTGGAACGTACTTCATGGAGCGCCTGGTCGAGATCCCGAGCCCGCTCGTCAAGGAAGTGCGCGGCCAGGGTCTGTTGATTGGGGTGGAGTTGAAGCCGGAAGCCGGCGGCGCCCGCCGGTATTGCGAGGCGTTGATGGGTCGTGGCATCCTGTGCAAGGAGACCCATCAGAACGTCATTCGCTTCGCGCCACCTTTGGTGATTGATCGCGATGCACTGGATTGGGCCGTGCCACACATCACGGATGTGCTCAACCCACGTTAGCGCCTGGTGAAGGTGGTCCGCCTTCGGCCCTCGGCCAGGCGCGATCTTCAACGCGTTGGCGCAATGGCCTCGTCACGACCGCGGTGCGGCCTCGCCTCCGCCGTGCCCTCGTGCTAGACTCCGGGCTGGCCGTGAAAGGCCCGCGCGAGGACGCACACCTCAACCGCCCCGGCGACGGCAAGGACACCTGTTTGAGAAATCATTCGCTGATTCGCACTCTGGTCGGATTGACCGGAAACCCACGCGGCTGTGTGTACACCGAGCCTTTGTGGGGGATTCCGTTCAACCTCTATACGCCCTATGTCTCGGTCTTCATGGTGGCCCTTGGGCTCACTGACAGCGACATTGGCTTTATCGTCAGCATCGGCTGGGGGTCGCAACTCGTCTGGGCCTTGTTGAGCGGCGTGATCACCGACAAGCTGGGTCGACGCTTGACGACGTTGGTTTTCGATATCCTGGCGTGGGGCGTGCCATCCTTGATCTCGGCCTTGGCTCAGAACTTCTGGTGGTTTTTGGTCGCGATCATCATTAACGGTGTCTGGCGTGTCACCCATAACTCCTGGACCTGTTTATTGGTGGAAGAGGCCGACCCCGACCAATTGGTCGACATCTACACGTGGGTGTACATCAGTAACACCATGGTTGGCCTGGTGGCGCCCCTGGCGGGCCTGATGATTGCACAATACACACTGGTGCCGACCATGCGCGGCCTCTATCTGTTCGCGGCCGTCATGTTCACGGTTAAGGCCTTTGTGACCTATGCGGCCACCCGTGAGACCCGCCAGGGTGAGATCCGGATGCGGGAAACCCGACACCAGAGCGTCGTCCACATCCTGGGCGGTTACCTGGGAGTCGTTCGAGACGTGTTGCGGTCGCCGCGCACGCTGTCCACCGCCGGGATCATGCTGGTGCTGAGCATCGGCTGGATGATCAGCGGAAACTTCTGGGCCATCCTCGCGACCGAAAAGCTTCACATCGCGGACCAGGACCTGGCAACGTTCCCGTTTGTCAAATCCGCGGTTATGATCCTGTTCTTCTTCACCGTGATGCCCTGGGTCAACCGCCTGCCGTTTCGCATCCCGATGGTCGTCGGCTTCATCGGCTACGTGGTGTCTCAGGTCCTGTTGATCACGGCGCCGGATCGCGGCTTTGCGCAGCTGGCGCTGAGCGTTGCGCTTGAGGCCTGCAGCTTTGCGGTCGTCAGCCCGCTGGTGGACAAACTGGTCGTCCTGACGATCGATGCTCAGGAGCGCGCACGGGTCCAGTCGATCCTGAGCTTCACAGTGATCACGCTGACGGCGCCGTTTGGCTGGATCGCCGGCGCGCTGTCGACCCTCAACAAAGATCTGCCATTCATGCTCAGTATCGCCCTCTTTCTGGCGGGCGCGGGTCTGGCGCTCCTGGCCGGCTATCTGGCGGATCGGCACATGCTCGTCGAGGCTTCGCAGATCTAGCGTGATGACGGCTGTCGTGCTCGCGCTGGTGTCGAGCCTGGCCTACGGCGCCAGCGACTACGCGTCGGGCCGCCTGGTCGCGCGCCTCTCCGCCGCTCAGATTGTGCTGATCACGTCGGCCACCCAGGGGCTGGTGCTGGCCGTCGCGGCATTCGCTGCCGGCGGGGCGTTTTCGGCTGTCGGTTTTGGCGGCGGCGCCCTGGGCGGGTTGGTCGGCGCGCTGGCGCTGATGGCTTACTACAACGCACTGGCGCGTGGCCCGGCTGGCATCGTAGCCCCCATTGTCGCGACCAGTTCAGCCCTGCCTGTCTTGGTGTCCGTGGTGTTAGGCGCCGGGCCTGGCCCGATCACGATCGTGGGCCTGCTGGGCGTGTTGGTGGGGCTTGTGAGCCTGACCCGTTCGGCCGATACCGGATCGCAGTCGCAACCCGGCGCGCCCACGGCGCGGCCCGTCGTGTTGGCGCTCATGGCGTCGCTGTGCTTTGGATTGGCGTTCATTGTGATCGATGCCGGAGCGGATCGAGCGCCTCAGGCTGCCTGGTGGGTGTTGTGTGGCGTTCAGATCGGCGCGCTGCCGGCTGCCTTGGTAGCCACCGGGTTGGCGGCCCGTGGTCGCAGTCTGGAGCGCAGGGCGTTTTCCGGAGCCGCCCGGACTGCGCTGACCATCGTCGCAATCCTCAACCTCGTTGCCGACGGCGCCCTGGTGTTCGCCCTCCGGGCCGGAGAAGTTGCTGTCGTCAGCGTTCTCTCGTCGCTGGCACCGGCCGTCACGATCGGCCTGTCGCACGTGCTCGTGCGAGAGCGCCTGACCCGCCCACAAACGATCGGGGCCCTTGTGACGTTCGTCGCTACACTGCTGGTGATCGCTTCTGCGGCCTGAGTTTGGGCCGCCGCCAACCGCTCAGCGCTCGGACCTAAAGCACACTGCGAAGTCCGCGCCCGAACCCGACGAGACGGTGAGCGCGCCCCCGATCTGGTCCGTCAGGGTTCGCACAAGCGACAAACCCAGGCTTTGGCCCGGCTCGAGGCTTGCGCCTTCCGGGAAGCCGATCCCGTCGTCGCGGACCCGCAGGCAAAGCCCGCCTCGCTCGCTCGACTCCAGACTCACCCAGATGGTTCCGGTGCGGTCATCCGGGAAGGCGTGTTTGAGCGCGTTCGAGACGAGTTCGTTGACGATCAGGCCGCAGGGCAGCGCGATCTCTAGATCAAGTTGTACATCTGCCGAATGTACTTCGAGCGCGACTGCGTCCGTGCGCTCACGATAGGATTGGGCCAGAAACGTAACCAGGCTGCGGAGGTAGGCCGCGAAGTCGACCTGCGCGAGGTCGGCAGATTGGTAGAGTTTCTCGTGGATCAAAGCCATCGACCGCACGCGATTCTGGCTTTCGCGCAGGGCGTTCTTCACGCGCGTGTCGGCGATCCGCGCCGACTGAAGGCTCAACAGACTCGAGATCACCTGGAGGTTGTTCTTGACCCGGTGATGGACCTCTTTGAGCAAAACCTCCTTCTCGTTCAGGCGCTTCTGGGTTTCCTCGAGCAGGCGGGCGTTGTGGATCGAGAACCCGGCCTTGTCAGCGACCATCCGTAGAAAGGCGACCTGGGCCTGCGTGACAGTTCGCTCGTGGTTGTAGTCATAGAGCTCGATCAATCCGATCCGGTCCGAGCCGTTCTGCAACGGCAATACGACCAGCGACTCCGGACCCTGCGGACGGCTCGAGCCGATCGGCTCGCGCACCATGTAGCCAGTAGCACGCGGGCGAACCACGGCACTGGCCTCGCCGTGATCGAGCGCCAGCGCGCGGGCGTCATCGGTGCTGGGTTCGAAGTGCGGCCCCTGGCCCGAGGGCCAGGTGACGTCGGCCGCGGTGGCGATGAGCGCGAGTTGATCCAGCGAAGAATTCCATTGCCACAATGCAGTTGACTCCGCTCCCGAAGTCCTGAGCAAGGCCTCCTGCAGCGCCAGCAATCGTTCGCGCGGGTTGAGCGAGAGGGGAGCTACGAGCCAATGCGTGTCGGCTGAAAGGACAACCTGGCAGCGGGCCAGGGTCTCCGGGCCGAAAACGCGATTCGGAGCTGCCGTCAGCTCGGCCAGACCGATCCGCCGCCCCTGAGCGTGGATGCTCAGGCGGAGCACGTTCCTCTTGGACCCATTTGGGGCGGGGTGCCCGGGACCAGAGTCAAAGTGCGAAAGTCCGGTTTCGAGCACCTGGCGGGCAACCTGATCGTCGGCCAGGGCCCGCGTGTCGCACCGATCGGGATCCCACACAATGCGCGAGCGCTGAAGCCGGGCGTGGACTCGATTGGCACTGCGGTCCCACTCCGCGACCTGACAGGCCTCGAAGCCGCTGATCTCCAGCAACTGGGCTGCCAGGATGGATAACACCTGATCGAGCTCGGAGGTGGAGGCCGTTGCCTCGGAGGCCTTGAGGAGGAGCGCGAGGTCTTGGGCCCGGCGCGTCTCGTGTTCGAACATCTGGTTGTTGCGGATAGCGGTTGCGAGTTGGGTCGAGAAGACGCTCAGCGCCGGCAGGTCTTCGGCGCGCAGGTCACCACCCCAAACCGCCAGCACACCAATGACGTCCTCATCGTGCGCCAAAGGCAGATAGCAGACAGGATCGTCAAGGTTGAGCCCTGCCAGCTGCAGCGCGCGTCTATGAATACTCTCCGAAAGGATCGGAAACATGCCCAGCGTTCCACGCATCCCTCTGATGTCCCAATAGGGAACCCGTTCAGTCACGACACGATCCGACGGCCAAAGTCGCCGTGGGATCTCGAGTTCGGCCAGGGTATGCCCGGTGACCCGTTCCGCCCAGCGGATGACATCCCGGCTGACCGAGACATACTGGATCCGCATGTTTTGCTTGCCCTCGTCGACCGTGCCGACCAGGCAATCTACATTGAGTTTGCGAAGTTCCTGTCCCAGAACCTCGACTACGTCCATGAAGTCCGACGTGCTGTCGAGGCGCGCTGCGACCCGGGAGAGCGCCAGCAGCATCACGTTTGAGCGGGACAGCTCGCCCGTGCGCTCGATCTCCTGGGCGTGCGCGTCAGCGCTCGCCAGGATGCCGGCAACCTGGCCCGCAAACGCCGTCAATACCGGGTTGTCGTCCGGCCCGATGTCGGCGCCCCAGATGGGCATAACGCCGATCAAGCGTTCTTCGATCGTCAACGGTAGCAAACAGATCTGACTGTCGGACCGAATCCCCAACACGCGCAGCACGGGTTCAATAGCGGCATCCGGGAGATTGGGAAAGAAACTCAACAGGTATTTGCGCGCGTCCCCGTCCCAGATCGGACCGTGCGCCCGCAGCAGGCGCTCCCCCGGCCAGTTCTTTCGGGGCAGGCGGGTGCCCAGGATCTGCAGCTTTGCCAGCCGGGCTATGGCCAGGATCTGATCTGGGGCAAATGACACGTAGCGGATCGTGGCAGCCTCGGCATTGGGATCGATGCTGGCGATCGCGCCATGCAGCTCAAGTTTGCGGAGTTCAACGCCAAGGGTCTCCCAGACCTGACGAGGGTCCGTGGTGCTGCCGACACGAGCGGTGACGGTGGCCAGCGCGGTCAGGAGGCGATTGGTGCGACTCAGACCCTGGGCCCTCTCGCGCAAGGCCCGCTCCATCGAATCGCGGTCCGTTACATTGCGAAACACGAGGACCCGGCCGTCGCCGGAACCGGCCAGACCCTCGAGCGGCAGCTGCGCGATCGCGTATTTGAGCTCGACCCCGGCGACGGAAAAGACGTGTTCAATCGAGCCGGATGGCGCGATCTCCAGTTCTTCCAGGACGCCAGCACTGGCCGGCCAGATTCGGTCGAGCGGCGTGCCCGAGGCCGGCCGTTCGGAGACCCCCAGGAGCTCTTGCGCCGCAGCGTTGAGGTGCATCACCTGCCGGTGAGCATCGAGTACGACCACGGCGTCGCGAATGTGTTCGAATAGCGCGCTCTGGGCGACACTCCGCGCGCGCCAGGGCAACCCGCGAAAGACCGCAAACGCGGCAACGCACCCGACGACCGAGAAGACGACGCGAACCAGTGACACGTCGGCCAGGGCCCCGTTGACCGACTCCAATCCGGCGATGACCGAGGTCAACACCAGGCTGGCGAGAGCCGCGATCGCCAGCCGGCGTTGGCGGCCTCGTGCGCGGGTCAAGTGAACGACGAGCAGGCCGGCACTCAGCACGATGACGGAGATGGTGGCAGTGCTCAGCCAGAGCCGAGAGTCGGGCACGGTATTCAATCCGGGCAGCGTCTCGGACAGTGCCGGCACGCCCGGCGTTCCTGTTGATAGGGTTCCGACTCCGGCTGCGCCCGCAACAGCCAGGAGCAGCATTACGGCGCCAGCCCACCAGGCTGTTCGAGCAGCGAGCGGGTGGCTCGTGATCGCCAGCACCAGAGACATCCAGGTGGTGAGGAGTGTGATGTGCAGGAAGGCAGCCAGGGTCGTCCAGACGCTCGCCAGCGGACCGGGTGCCAGTCGCACGATCCAGTTCGACAGGGCCAGGTCGGCCGCGAGCGCGAGCAGGAATATCCCGGCTTGCGGGGCGAGTGGGGCCCTGAGGCGAATCAGGACCGCCACGCCGGCCGCAACCGAGCACAAGGCCCCAAGCCAGGGCAGTATTGCAGTAAGAGCGTCGAGCACCGGTGTCATGCCAGTGGCGCGCTCGCCGGGGCCGCGAGTTGGGCCATCGCCTGTGTGAAGGCTTCGGGCGTCATCGGACGACCGAACAGGTACCCCTGGCCTTCATCGCACAGGCAGGTCGTCATGCACAGCTGTTGCTCCGGTGTCTCGATGCCTTCGGCAGTGACATCCAGATTCAGGCTGTGCGCCAAAGTCACCACGGCCTGGATGATGGCCGCGTCCTCCTTGTTGACGTGTGCGTTTCGGACGAATGCCCGGTCGATCTTCAGAGCATCCACCTGAAACAGCTTGATGTACTCCAGTGACGAATAGCCGGTGCCGAAGTCGTCGATCGCCAGGCGCACGCCCATCTGTTTGAGCGCCTTTATCTTGGCGATCGCATCGAGACGATCGTGCATGACGATGGTTTCGGTCATCTCAAGCTCGAGCGCCGGGGCGGGGAGCCCGGTCTCGGCCAGGATCGAGGCGATGGTGTCGATCAGGTCGGGGTGCCGAAACTGACGATTAGAGAGATTGACGGCGACCCGCAAGTCCGGCAGTCCGGTCTCGCGCCAGGTGCGCGCCTGGCGACAGGCCGTTTCCAGTACCCAGGCCCCGATCGGCAGGATGAGCCCGGTTTCTTCGGCCAGCCCCAGGAACTGGAGCGGCGCGATCAAACCCACCTCGGGTTGATTCCAGCGAATGAGGGCCTCAACGCCGCGTATATGGCCGCTCATGAGATCGACTCGAGGTTGATAGTGCAGCGCGAACTCACCGCGCTCGAGTGCGTGCCGCAACTGGGCTTCGAGCGCCAGGCGGCTGAGCGCGCCGGCATTCATCTCGGCCTGGTAGAACGCATAGCCGTTCCGGCCACGATCCTTTACGCGATAGAGCGCGGCATCGGCATTGCGGATAAGCGTGGCGGCATCAGAGCCATCCTCCGGAAACAGACTGATGCCGATGCTGGCGCCGACGTAGAACTCCTGGTCGATGAGCTCAAACGGTGCGGCCAGGGCGGCGAGGATCCGTTCCGACAGCCCGGACGCCCCTTCAGGTCCCGGCAGCGCTTCCAGGAGCAGTGTGAACTCGTCACCGCCGAAGCGGGCCAGCATCGCGCCGGGCGGCAGGACGGCACTCAGACGGGCCGCCACGGCACTGAGAAGGCGGTCGCCGACGCTGTGCCCCAGCGAGTCGTTGACCATCTTGAACCGATCCAGGTCAAGGAAGATCACGCCGACCCGACCGCCGCTCCGCTGCGCCTCGGTCACCGCCCTTTGGGTCAGGATTTGAAAGAGCGCGCGGTTGGGCAGTCCCGTTAGCTCGTCGTGATAGGCCAGGTGCCGCAGTTGCTGCTCAGTGCGCAGGCGCTCGGTGATGTCGCGAAAGACCAGCACAGCGCCGGCGATGCGGCTCCGCGAGTCATGGATGAGTGCGGCGCTGTCGTCGATCGGGATCTCGCGCCCATCGCCCGAGAGGAGCAGGGCGCGTTCGGGCAGCGTTACCGATTTCTGTTCACCAATTGCCTGGAGCAACGGGTTGGGTAAGGGGGCCCGGGTTTGGGCATCGACGACCGTGAAGACATCGGCGATCGGACGCCCGACGACGTCGGCAGCCGATCGGCCGATCAGGTCCGCCGCCACCGGGTTGACGAGCCGAACGATGCCCTGCACGTCCGAGGCGATCACGCCTTCGCCGATCCCGCGCAACACGGCGCCGAGCCAACGCTCGTTGTCGCGGAGCTGGCGCTCCATACGGTGCTTGTAGAGCGCGATCTCGATCGTCAGCCGGAGCTCGCGGTCTTCGAACGGTTTCAGGAGGTACCCGTGCGGTTCGGTCTGTTGGGCTCGGGCCAGGGTCTGGTCGTCGGAGTGGGCCGTCAGATAGATGATGGGGAGGTCGGCGAAGGTTCGAATCCGCTCGGCGGCCTGGATCCCATCGACCTGGCCTTTCAGGCGGATGTCCATGAGGATCAGATCCGGAAGATCCGCCTGGCAATGCAGGACTGCCTCTTCGCCGCGGGCGAGGATCACCGGAACCTCATAGCCCAGCCCGGTCAGCCGGCTCTGGAGGTCCAGCGCGATGATGTTCTGGTCCTCGACGACGAGGATACGTGTTGCCGGCATCCAGCTCCCCCTCCGCGGGCGCGCCCTTGTGGTCGTGCCTCGGTTCGCCACGATTCGGCCGACCCGCAGCGTGAGACGCTGGAGCCTGGTTATAGATCGTTTTCGGACACTTTGGCCGAAAGCTGCGTAAAACTCGCCCCACGCACACGGAACTCGTACAGATCAGGATTAGGTAAAGTGGGGGACTGCAGGCTTTAATCAAAATCGGTTACGCTTGGGGAGTTCCATCCCACATCCACAGGGATCAAAACCCATATCGTCCAGCACTCAGGTG
>JAEURK010000213.1 GCA_016789175.1 Anaerolineales bacterium | reverse complement strand
GAATGCCACCCGAATAAACCCTATCTCCCTCCCCGCGCCGTGTCCAGGGTCATTCTCGCCGCGGTTCGCTCGTCAGGCCGAGACCACGTCGATCGCCGTGCCACAGCAAGCGCTCTGCACATCGTCCTCACCGGCCGGCACGACGGGCGTGGTCCAGCGAAACAGCCAGCGGGCATCCGCGGGTGTCAAATTGATGCAACCCCGGCTGCGCGGCGTGCCAAAGTCGTTGTGCCAATACGTGCCATGCAACGCGACCCCGGTCCAATGAATATACGACACCCACGGCACACCCGGTAGATCGAAGCCATTGCCGTCCGTCGCGGCCATGTGTCGAGACGGCCGTTTCTGGCGCACCACGAAGTGGCCCGTGGGCGTTTCCACGCCCCGCCGACCGGTTGAGACAACCGTCGAGAAAACCGCCCCTCCCTGTTCATAGGCGGTCAACCGCTGTTGGGCCAGGTTGACCTCGATGCGTTTGTCGGGCACGTCTCCCGATAGGGGCGTCAGCTCCTCCGCCGGAATGGGGCGCAAACTTTCCGCCAGAACAAAGTAAGCGACGCGATAGCGGTCATCCCACACGCGATACCACACCCGATCCGCCCTGTCCGTCACGATTCGGTCGACCCAATGCGTGCTGGCATAGTAGAAGCGATAGACCTTGAGTGGCGTGCCGTCCTCGTTGCGCCACGCATCGGTATAGGGCACGCTGACTTCGGCCAGAAATCCGCCCGCCGGGATCTGGCTCACCGGCAGGTTGAGGTCATTGCGGACCGGCTGGACCCGCGAGGAGTGCACCCAGCCTGCGTCGGTCCGCCACCACAGCGGGTTCTTCGACTCGCCCGGATCGCCGGCCGACTCCGCCTCATACAGTTGGAGAATCGTGTCGGCATACAAGGTCATGTCCACGGGCTCGGCAGAGAAACGCGGCTGCTCATAGGCGCGCAGGGAGGAATGGGTGACCCGCCCGAGACCCAGAAGCGGCGGGGGAGCGACCCGAAACAGCCGTGCATCGACGACGGCGCCCATGACGGCCACGCCGCTCAATTGCATAAAGGTTCGCCGCGAGAGAACGCGCACAATGATCCCCTGAGCCGGCCTCGGCACCCCTGACCTTGTGGCTCGCACTCAGCTTAGGCGATTCGGCGCGATCGTCAATCCGCCAGATGGCGCTACGACAGTGCGCGACTTCTTTCTACACTGGATTGTAGAGGTGGGCCCATCGGCCACGTCCACTTGCCGCCCTTCTCCGGCGTGAGCCCTCCCGGGACGGGAACGTTCGGGCCGACCGAGGAACATGCATGTCCACTCTTATACACACGCTCAATCTCCCCGTGCAAGGGATGACCTGTGCTTCGTGCGTGGCGCACGTGGAGGATGCCTTGAAGGCCGTTCCCGGCGTCACCGGTGTGGTCGTCAACCTGGGGGCTCAGAGGGCCACCCTGAATTACGATCCGGGCCGCGTCACCGTCGCCGACCTGACCCGTGCGGTCGACGCGGTGGGGTATCGCGTGCCGACCCTCGAGACGGTGCTGGACGTGCAGGGCATGACTTGCGCCTCCTGCGTGGGTCATGTCGAACGGGCTTTGACCGACCTGGACGGCGTCACCGCCGCGGTCGTTAACCTGGGATCCGGCACGGCCCGCGTCACCCATATCCTCGACATCGTGGCGGTGCCGGCGCTCAAGCAGGCGGTCCAGGCGTCCGGCTACACCGCGCTCGAGCGCAGCGCCCAAGTCGATTCACTTGACCGCGAGCGACAGGCGCGCGAGGACGAGATCCAGCGCCAGGGACGCAATCTGGCGCTGGCCGGGATCATCGGCCTGGTGGTCATGCTCGGGACGTTCTATGACATGCTCGGGCCGTTGCGGGCCGTGGTACCCGTCTGGCTCTCCTACAAGTGGGTCATCGGCCTGCTGACCACGCCGATCGTGCTGGGCCCAGGGCGTCAGTTCTTCGTGAACTCCTGGAAAGGGTTGAAGCACGGCGTGACGGATATGAATCTGCTCTACGCCACCGGGATCGGCGCAGCCTATGGCATCGCCGTGATCAACACCCTCTTTCCGCAGGCCGGCTTCGGTGGCGAGGGCGCCACGTTCTTCGAGAGTGCAGCGTTGCTCACAGCCTTCATCCTCCTCGGCCGCTGGTTGGAGGCCCTAACTCGCGGACGAACCTCGGAAGCGATACGCAAGCTCATGAAGCTCCAGCCGAAACGAGCCCGTGTGGTTCGCGACGGCCAGGAATTGGACATCGCGGCCGAGGAAGTGCAGATCGGCGACGTGATCCAGGTCCGCCCTGGCGAAGGCATCCCGGTCGATGGGCAGGTCCAGGACGGCTACAGCGCGGTGGATGAGTCGATGCTGACCGGTGAAAGCCTGCCGGTGGAAAAGAAGTCGGGCGACGCCGTTATCGGCGGCACCTTGAACAAGACAGGCGCCTTCCGTTTCACCGCCACACGGGTCGGCAAAGATACCGCTCTCGCGCAGATCATCACCCTGGTGGAGACTGCCCAGGCCAGCAAGGCGCCGATCCAAAAACTCGCCGACTGGGTCGCGGGCCACTTCATTCTGGGTGTGCATATTCTGTCTGTCGCCGTCTTTGTGTTCTGGTTTTTCTTCGGCTATCAGCGTTTCTTCGATCCGGCCAGCGCGTTTATTATGTCGCCCTACAGTTTGGGCGAGATCGGCGTGTTCGGGTTCTCGCTGTTGCTCTCCGTGACGGTCCTGGTGGTGTCCTGCCCCTGCGCCGTCGGCCTGGCCACGCCCAGCGCCATGATGGCCGGCACCGGCAAGGCGGCTGAATATGGCGTGCTGTTCAAGGGCGCCGAAGCCATTGAAAACGCCAGCAAACTGCAGACGATTGTGTTCGACAAGACTGGAACGCTCACCCGCGGCGAACCGTCGGTGACTGACCTCGTCGCCATGACCCTTCCGGGATCGCTTGAGGCGAGCGAGGTGCTGCGACTGGCCGCCATCACCGAAAAGAACAGCGAGCATCCGCTGGGTGAGGCGATCGTCCAGGGCGCGCGCGGCCGCGGTTTGGCGCTGGGTGACGCCGACCAGTTCAATGCGATCCCAGGGCACGGTGTGGAAGCGCGAGTCAACGGTCAGGCGATCCTGTTGGGCAACCGTAAATTGATGCGCGACCGGCAGATCGAGTTCCACGACCTGTGGCGCGAAGCCGAACGGCTCGAGGTTGAGGGCAAGACGGTGATGTTCGTCGCTGTCGATGAAGCGGCCGCGGGGTTGATCGCCGTCGCGGACACACTCAAGGAGCACGCAGCGGACGCCGTGCGTCGCCTGCATGCGCTGGGCATTGAGACGGTCATGATCACGGGCGACAACCGGCGTACGGCGGACGCCATCGCACGCCAGGTTGGGATCGATCGGGTCCTGGCGGAAGTGTTGCCCCAAGACAAGGCCGAAGAAATCAAGAAACTGCAAGCTCAGGGGCGTCAGGTGGCCATGGTGGGCGACGGCGTCAATGACGCGCCGGCCCTGGCCCAGGCCAACGTCGGTCTGGCGATCGGCTCGGGAACCGATGTCGCCAAGGAAACCGGCGATGTCATCCTGATCAAAGACGACATCCGGGATGTTATCGTGGCGTTGGAGGTCGCTCGGGCCACGATGCGCAAGGTCAAGCAGAACCTGTTCTGGGCGTTTGTCTACAATACGCTGGGCATTCCGTTGGCAGCCGGGTTGTTCTATCCCTTTGTCTCGCTAATCATCAGCCCAGAACTAGCGGGCTTGATGATGGCAGTGAGTTCGGTCTCGGTCACGCTCAATACGTTGCTGCTCAAGCGCTTCACGCCGTCCATCCGACGCGAGCCCCTGGGATCGTTCAACCCCACGCCCTTGCCCGCCCCTCAAGTTGTGGCCGGCGTCAGCGCCAAGTGATCGGCGTCGAACCTGGACCGGTACCCGATCGCCGGAGACGTCGCTCGCGACGTCTCCGGCCTCCTCCTGGAGGACCTTCAATGAATTCCGAAACTCATGAACAGACGATTGGCCGACGGAGCGCCCGGATCTATGTGCCCCTGGCGCTGGGTGCCGCCCTGATGTTCTTCCTGGCGGCCAGCCTGACGGGCGACTTTCCCATGGTCGCCCGGTTCGGCGGGGCCGGCTGGGTCGGTCTCCTGAGTCTGATTGTGGCGATGCCCATCGTGACGGCGCGTTTGAAGAAATCCCTGCGGCACCCGGCCTAAGGCTTCTGACCCACCCGGCGGACGGCGCCTCAAGCTCGAACAGCCGGATCACCTATAGCGAGTCCTATCCTGCTGACCATGCTTAGTCCATTCAACCCGAAGGTTTACGACGATCGGCGCCTGATCCGATGCCTGCTCGAGACCGCCGATGACGTCGCCCGACCGGAGATCGAGTCCGTCGTGCCCCATCTGGTCGTCACGCTGAAATCGACATCCCTGGCCATCCTGGCGGGACCGAGCGGGTCTGGAAAGACCGCGATCATCGACGCCCTGGCCGCCACGCTGACGGGCGCCGAGCCTTTGCACTATCAGCGCCTCGTCGGCCATGCCTGGTGGGCCAGCGGGAATCTAAGCGCGTATACCTCGGCACAAGCTCAACTCACAAGTGCCAAGCTCCTGGCCCTGGCTGAGGAAGCGGCTCAACCCGAAAACCGTAGCCGCCTGTATTGGGCCTGCCTGGCTCACATCAGCCCGGCAGAAGTCATAGGGCTGATAGCCGATCTCGCACGGCAGCGCCAGAGTGGCCGATTGACCGGCCTGGACGGCGCCCCCCTCCTGGAAGCCGTCGATTTCCCGCTCAACCTTTGGGTGACGGCAACGTTCGACACCGATCGCTGTGGCTGGGCCCACGATCGCAGGCAGAGGAGCGTCGCCCGTGTGGAGTGGCCGGCCGTGAGTTGGACGCCAAAGGGTTCGCCCCAAACGGCGCCCACGGAGGCAGGCGACATCGCCCGATTTCTTCAAGGCTGCACGCGCGACGTTCATCGGGCCTGTCGCCGGCTGTCCTTCCTTCTGGGATCATGGTCCACCGCTTTGGCGCCGCTGACCCAGGTGGCGACTCTCCTGCAGCATTCGAGCAACCACAGTGCAGACTTTCTCAGCGACGTGCTGGTCTATCTGTCCAACGCCTGGTCGCGCGATGGGCAGGGGCTATTCGACGTCGATCATCAAGTCAATCTGGCCTTGGCAACCGATTGGGCCCTTGCGCTCTGGTTGCCAGGCCACATCACTAACCCGTTGCAGCGGGTTCTATTGCGCGAGGTGCTGCCGCCCACCCGTTTCCCGCGCGCGTTCGCCACGTTGACTCCCCGCGGGACACCGGTCTTTCGGGCCGCTCGCCCGGGGTGCGACGACCCGGTGGTCCGTCAGCGCCGGTCGGGTCCGCGGTTGGGTCGCGCTATCTCGCCTTCTCGGGAGTCTCACGTATGATCACTATCGGTTTGGATCCGGTTCTCTTGAGCATCGGTCACTTTGCAGTCCGCTGGTATGGCGTCATCGTCGCCGCCGCCATCGGAGTGGGGGTTTGGCTCGGCGCGCGTGAAGCGGCGCGCAAGGGCTTCAACAAAGACGCGATCTATGACGCCTCGCTGTGGATCGTCCTGGGGGGGCTCGTGGGCGCTCGCCTGTTCCATGTGCTCGATCACTGGCCGGACGAATTCGCGGCCAACCCGCTTCGGGCGCTCTACGTGTGGGAGGGCGGGCTGGCCATCTGGGGTGGCGTCGCCGGCGGCGTTCTCATGCTGGCTCTGTTGGCCTGGCGCCGAGGCTGGCCCTTGCCGCGTCTGCTCGACGCGGTAGCGCCCGGCGTGGTGCTGGCGCAAGCCGTCGGGCGAGTCGCTTGTATCATCACCGGTGACGCCGTGGGACGACCCACCACCGGGCCGCTGGGCCTGGCTTACACACATCCGAACGCCATGGTGCCGCAACTGGGGGTGTATTACACGCCGATGCCCCTGTACGAGATCATCGCCAACTTGGCGATCTTTGCCGTGTTGTGGAGTCTGCGCGGGAAGCGCTGGCCCGATGGTCGCTTGTTTCTCATCTACCTGGTGCTCTATAGCGTGATGCGCTTCGGCCTGGCCTATGCCAGCGCTTATCAAATCGTGGCCCTCGGGCTCACCCAGTCGCAGGTCGTAGCCCTGGTGGCGTTGTCGGTCGCGGTGCCGATGTTGGCCTGGACGATGTGGCGGCCTCGACAGGGGGCGGCCATGGTCCGGTAGGCGGTTGGTCCGTCCGTCGCGGATGAACCACTCAGTCGATCCATGGTAGACATCCAATGGCAGATCGAATCAGATCACTGGGTGCACTCATTCGCGCGTGGTGGGACCGTGCCTGTGGACGTTTGACCCCGACGCCTTGTCCCTATTCGTTCAGCTGGATTCTGAATTCACCGGCCCGCGCCTGGCGCGCCGGCCCCACACGAATTCTGGCCGCGTTCGAGTTCAAGCCCGGAGAACGCGTTCTCGAAGTCGGCCCCGGCATAGGTTACTACTCGGTAGAAGCCTCGCG
>JAEURK010000019.1 GCA_016789175.1 Anaerolineales bacterium | reverse complement strand
TCGTGTGGCTCAGCAACGCCTCTGTGGGTGTGGCCGGCAGCAAGGTCGGTGGGGCCGTGCTTGTGGCAGGTGCGAGTGTGGCGACCGACTGCGGCGTCATGGTCGTGGGCGCGTCGGTCGGCGACGCCGCAGCACGCACGGTGGCCGAGGCAATGCTGACTGCGCTGGGTGTCGCGACGGTCGCGGCCGGCACGGATCCGACGCAGGCGCTGATCAGCCCCGCCCCCAGGGTGCTCCACAAGGCTATTCGTTTGTACATGGTTCACCTCAGCAGCAGGATAGTCGGCCTCCATGAAGATCAGCGACGGCCGACGGACTGCCTTGAAGACGTCCAGGCAGGACCAGAGGTTCCGGGGCGCGCGGGTCAGGCTTAAACACAAAGGCCCCGGCGATCCGCCGGGGCCTTTATCGGAGTCACGCGATGCGGTTATTCCTGCAGATAGGCCTCGAGATCGCGCACCTGCGGCATCGAGCGCAGATGGTTCATAGCGCGCTGGCTGATCTGGCGCACACCCTCGGGGCTCATGCGCCATTCGGTGGCGATCATACGCAGCGGCTTGGTCTCGCCGCCGCCCAGGCCGAAGCGCAGCTTGAGGATCTCGGCCTCGCGCTGCTCGAGCCGGCCCAGGGCCTCCTCGAGGATGCGCTGCAGACCCTCGTTGATCACAACGGCCTCCGGGTCCTCGGCCGTCACGTCCGAGACGCGCTCGATCACGCTGCGCTCGTCCGGGTCGTCCGGCGGGGCGTCGAGCGAGATCGTCGGCTGGCCGTCGCGCAGCAGGTCAGTCGCGGCCTGCACGGTGACGCCGGCGCGGCGCGCAACCTCCTCGAGCGGCGGCTCATCGCCGATCTGCTGGGCCAGCTCGGCCGAAATCCGGCGAAGCTGGCCGACCTTCCAACCGCGGTTGACGGGCAACCGCACCGTCCGGCCGGTGTTGGCGATCGCGCGCCCGATGGCCTGACGGATCCACCACACCGCCAATGTGCCGAAGCGCGTGCCGCGCTTGGGGTCGTAACGCTCGGCGGCCTTGATCAGGCCCGTCACGCCTTCCTGGATGAGATCGTCGTAATCGAGATTCGAATGGCGGAAGCGGCCCGCCACGCTCATCACCAGCGGCAGGTTGTGCAACACCAGAGCTTCCCGCGCGGCCTCGGCGTCGTTGATCTTGGTCTGAAGCGCGCGCCGGTCGGCCTGGGGCAAACCCTTGCGTGCCAGCTTCTTCTGGGCAACCTTGCCCGCCGCGATTTTGCGCGCGAAGCGGATCTCCTGGTCGTGAGTCAGGAGAGGCAAGGGCGGCCGCCCACCCAGGATATTCGTCAACGGATTACTTGACAGCACCATTGTTTCCCTCCTTGCAACCGAGCCCAGAACGCTCGAATTTAGACGATAACTAAAATCCAATTGGTCCAGTTTTTGATCACTATCCACTTACCCAGCTAGAATGAACTGACACTGTATAATCGATGACGATAAGATATGTATATACTTGACTGCGATCGACTTATTTCATGGTAGTCGATATGCCGCCACGAATCCTAGAGAGATTGTTAAGTATCTGTGGACGGCTATCTCGTTATTTTACAACAAGTTGGTGATAAATAATATACCCGAGTTACCATAAAAATAGCGACACCAATGGCTGGAGAGGAGCGAGCATGCACTTCCGACATCTGCGCGCCTTTGTTGCGGTCGCTGAGGCACTGAGCTTCTCGCGAGCTGCGGAGGACCTTGACATCGCCCAGCCCGCCGTGAGTCAGCAGATTCGGGCGCTGGAGGAAGAGTTGGGGGTGCCGGTGTTCGATCGGATCGGTAAGCGCGTCAGCCTGACGGAGGCTGGCCGGGGCCTGCTGCCCCACGCGCGCCAGATCCTGGGCCTGGTGGAGACGGCCGAAAACGAAGTGCGCGAGCGCGGTCAGTTGAAACGCGGCCGCGCCAGCCTGGGCGCGCCGCCGACCGTCAGCACCCACATCCTGCCCGCCCGGCTCACGCAATTCAAACAGCAGCATGCCGGGCTCGAAGTGCTGTTGCGCGAGGCCGGCACCGAGACGTTGCTGCGTCAAATTGAAGAAGGCCGGCTCGACCTGGCGATCGTAGCGACCGATGTCCTGCCAACCGCCGTCGAGAGCGTCCCGTTTCTCGAGGAGCGCTACGTCCTGGCGGTCAGCGCCCAGCATCCCTTTCTTGGCCGCCGTCAATCGGTTCGGCTGACCGATCTGACTCAAGAGCCCTTCATCCTGTTCCCGGAAGGCTACAAGCTGCGAGAGGTCACGTTGACGGCTTGCGCCCTGGCCGGCTTCGAGCCCCGTGTCGCGCTCGACGGCGGCGCCATGCAGAGCGCGCTTGAATTCGTCGGCGCGGGTCTGGGCGTGGCGCTCGTCCCCGAGCTCGCCTTGACCGACATCCGTGGCATCAAGCAGCTGAAGATCTCGGATCAGGATCTGCGACGTCAGCTGGGCCTGACCTGGCTGAAGGCGCGCTCGCTCAGCCCGGCCGCGCGCGCGTTGCGTGAATTCCTCACCCGCGTGAGCTGAGCGTCCCTGGCGTGAGCGCGCGTCGGTCTTCGCGCAGGTCGTTGGTCGGAAGCGCAGCCGCGCTGTGCGCGCTGACGTTGTGCGGCTGCGGGGGGTCTGCCAACGCCGGCGGCCGCCTGGTCACGGCCACCCCCGGGCGCAGCACGTCGACAGCCCCCGTCGTGGCGACGACGACCCCCGCGCCAATGCCTTCCGCCACAACGCCACTGACGGTCGACCCGGAACCGGGTTTGCGCGTGCTCTTCACGGGCGACATCAACCCTGGCCGTTGCCCGGCGCAGATCGCGCTCGAGGCCGACGACTTCTCCCTGCCGTACCGCGCGGTCACGGAGGCGCTCAACGCCGCGGATCTGGCGGTCGGCAGCCTGGACGGATCGCTTTCCGATATCGATGTGCCCGCACCCTGCACGCCCGAGCGCGTTTACAACTTGATCGGTCCCGCGCGCACCGCCGAGGGCCTGGCGCTGGCCGGCTTCGACGTGCTCTCGCTGGCGACCAATCACGCGCAGGATTGCGGTCGACATGGGTTTGTGTGCGACGGTCGGGCCCTCGCCGACACGCTGGCAGCCTTGAACGCCGGCGGGATTGCGCCGGTCGGCGCGGGCGCGACGTTAGCCGACGCGCGGCGCCCGATCGTGATCGAACAAAACGGCGTGCGCCTGGCCTTCCTGGCGGTCTCGGCCGTGGGCGAGTTTGCCTGGGCCGGCGCGGAGGCACCCGGCATCGCGCCGTTGTCGGAGGCCAGCCTGCGCGACGTCCTGGCCGACATCCGTGCTGCGCGGGCCGACACCGATGCCGTGATCGTGCTGGCGCACTGGGGCATCGAGTATGACCCGACGCCCTCGAGTGATCAACGTCGCTGGGCCGAGCGCATGATCGCGTCCGGCGCAACGCTCATCGTCGGGAATCATCCGCACGTGATCCAGCCGGTTGAGCCCCTGGGAGACGGCCTGGTCGCTTACGCATTGGGCAATTTCGTCTTCGATCAGGACCCGGAGGCGACCCGGCGCGGCCTCGTGCTCGAGGCCACGTTCTCGCGGCAGGGCCTGGTTGCGTGGCGCACAATGCCGATCGAGATCGTCGAGCTCCATCGGCCGGAATGGCGCTGAGCAAGCGCATCGGCATTTTTACCTACGCAAACCGCCCGTTGCGCCGGATACAATGACCCCGTGGAGGCGGGACACTTCGGGCGCTACGAAATTCGGGGCGAGTTAGGCCGAGGCGGGATGGCAACCGTCTATCGCGCATTCGACCCTGCTTTTAAGCGCGACGTCGCGATCAAGGTGCTGCCGCGCGAGTTGTTGCACGATCTCACATTCCGTGCCCGCTTTGAGCGCGAAGCTCAGACGATCGCCGGCCTCGAGCACGCCGCGATCGTGCCCGTGCACGATGTCGGCGAGGCGGATGGCCAGCCCTACATCGTCATGCGCCTGATGCCCGGCGGCTCGCTGGCCGATCGGCTGGTGGCCGGCCCGATCGCGCTTGTCGAAGTGGCGCGCATCCTCGCTCGACTGGCGCCGGCGCTCGACCGCGCCCATGCGCTCGGTGTCGTGCATCGTGACCTCAAGCCCGGCAACATCCTTTTCGACGCCGACGGCGAGCCCTACATCGCCGATTTCGGCATCGCGCGTCTGGCCGACGACTCGCCGGCGTTGACCGCCACCGGCGTCTTCGGCACACCCGCGTATATGAGCCCGGAGCAGGCGCGCGGCGAGCGCCTGATCGATGGGCGCTCGGACGTTTACGCGCTCGGCGCCATGGTCTATCAGATGCTGAGCGGCCGCCTGCCGTATGAGGCGACCACACCGATCGGCATGGCATTGCGCCACGTCACGGATCCGGCGCCGCGATTGAGCGCCGTGCGACCCGATTTACCTGCCAGCTGCGACACCGTCATCCTGTGTGCGATGGCCAAGAACCCGGATGAGCGCCTGCCCACCGCCGCTCATCTACGACTGGCGGTCGAGGCCGTTGCGACCGGAGCGCCGCTGCCCGTTTGGCTGCAGGCGCCCGCGTCCTCCACGCCGCCGATCCCCTATGCCGTGCCTATGGCGCTCGTGCCGGCGCCCGCTACGGCGCTGGCGACTCTGCCGCCCGCGTCTCCAGCCGTCGTCGCAGCGCCCGTCGTCCCGGCGCCCGCCGTCCCGGCGCTCGCCGTCCAGGCGCAGGAGCCCCATGCGTTGGGCCTCTGGCGCCGCAGCCCGGTCTGGGCCCGCTGGGCCGGCGGCCTGGTTGCAATCGGCCTGCTGGTCGGCCTGGGCGCGCTGTTGGCCACGGCCGCAGCCCGGCAACCGCAAGTGACGACGACGCCGGTTGCGCCGACCGCTGTCGCGGCTGCAGCCTCTACGGCCACGCTCGACGCCGTTGCCGTGGCCGCCACGGTCACGGCCGTGCTCGAGCCGTACACGCAAGAGCGCTATGACACGGTCTCGCGGGTGGCGCTGGCGGCCGCGGCGGATGCGCCCGCCGACGTGATGTTGATCGCGCGGGCCGAATCCGCCGACCAACGGACGCGGCACCTGCGCCTGGTCGCGCTCGATGCGGCGACCGCCGCGTTGCGTTGGGCCGGCGGCGATCTGACGCGGGCCGGCGCGGACTCGCCCGTCTTGACCACCGCCGATCGGGTGGTGCTGATGGATGGCAACACCCTGCGGGCTTTCACGCGCGCCGATGGGACCGAGGCCTGGTCGCTCCCGCTGGATGCCGGGCTATTGAGTTGCAGCCTGCGCGCCTGCTTCCAGCTGGTCGGCGACGTCATCGTGATCGTCACAGCCGACAACGTCGTCAGCGGCATCGACATCGCTGCGGGTCAGCCGCGCTGGCGGATCGAGCTGCAGGCGACGCCGCAGGCGATCTTCGACCTCGGCCCGGTGCTGGCCGTGTACGACGAGCCCCAACCTGGCCAGGGCGTGTATCGCTTGATCACGCCGGCCACCGGCGAGACCCGTGACTTCGCACCGCAATGCGCCGAGCAGGGCGTCCAGGTGCGGGCGACGGCGCGCACGCCACTGGCGCGGGCCTCAGCCGACGTCTTCTATGCTTTTCTGGGGCGCAGCGTCCTGTGCGTGCAGAGCTACGACGTCGCGACCCTGGGTCTGAACTGGACGACCGTGATCACCGACGAAGCCGGCGAGGGTTTCAGTTATCGCGGCCAGGTCGGTGCGGGCGCGCTCTTCCTGCCGAGCACGACCGGTGACGGCGTGCTGCGCGTCGACGCCGAGACCGGGGCCGAGAGCCGACTTGCGCCGGCGACCGGGCGTTTGCTGTTGCCGCTGACTGTGCGCGAAGGCCATGTGCTCGTGCGCGACACCGGGCAGAAGGCCGCGGAGGACGAGGCCCTGGCCTACCTCGACGCCGCCACGGGGGCGACGGCCTGGCGCTACGAACTGGGCGAGCGCGCGCCGCTCGAGGCGCCCTATGCGCGTTCGGGTGTATTGACCCCGGGTGAGCCGGTTTGGGCCTGGCGCAGCGATGCGGCCGGCCCCGTGGTCTTCACCCTCGGCGCGACGGTTGAGCGCGGCCTTGACCTTCAGGTCGAGCAGGTGGATTGGACGACGGGCGAAACCCTCACGACCACGACCACGACGGTGGCCGCCCCGGGCGGCGAGCCGTTGGTGCCGCGCCTGGTGGTCTGGCGCGAGCGCGTCGTCTGGTGGTTGTTCGATAGTCAATTCCTGGTGCGCCACGTCGTCGACGCTGCTCAGGCCGACGACGTCTGGCCGCCGCGGCCGTGAGGCGAGCCTGGTTAGAAAAAGCGCACGTTTCGCGCCAATCGGTTTTTGTAAAGCCTTGAAAACGCGCGAATCACGAGTCGACCTGTCAGGTCGAAGGTTAGAATCGGCACCCGCCAAGAGGCATGTATGACGCTGCGACTTCGAACCCTGACGGCCTTTCTCAACCCCGGCGATCCGATCCAGCTCGAGCGCGTGCGCGGCGTCGCCGATGCCCTGCGCGAGCTCCAGCAGATGCTGGTCGAGGCCCAGATCGAGGTGCAGACCCTGCGTCTCGCGACGCCGCCCGTGGCGACCTGGATCGGTTCGGGCGAGCGCGCCCTGGTCACGCTGGCGCAACGCCTGGAGGACGCCTGCTTCGTGTCCGGCATCGGCTACGCCAGCCTCGGCCCATGGCGGCCGGGCGACGATCCGGCCCTGGCGGTCGCGCTCCCCGACGCCCTCGGCGCCACCAGCACGATTTTCGCTACGGTCAAGCTCACCGCCGACGCCCGTCACATCGACCGTGAAGCGATCCTGCTTGCCGCCGACGCGATCACGCGCTGTGCAACGCTGACGCCCGACGGCTTCGGCAATCTGCGTTTTGGCGCGCTCGCGCGTGTGCCGGCCTATGTGCCTTTCCTGCCGGCGGCCTATGCCGCCGCGCCCGATGGCGCTGACGGCGCGCCGATCGATTGGCGTTCCGGCGCGTACGGATTGGGGATCGGCGTAGAGGCCGCGCCGCTGGCGGTGGCGGCGCTCGAGGGCGCGACGACGCTGGAGCAGGCCCGGCAGACCCTGATCGCGTCAGTCGAGTCGCACGCCGCGCACCTCGAGAAGATCGTCAAGACCTGGGCCCGTCGGCGGCGCGTGCAGTTCTTCGGGTTCGACTTCGCCTGGGCCCAGTATCCGACCCCGGAGCGCTCGCTCGGCACCGCGCTCGAACGGATCAGCGGCGTCCCGGTCGGGATGGCCGGCACGTTGTCGGCCGCGGCGCTGCTGACGGAGGCGCTCGATCGCGCCAACTTCAAGCGCACCGGCTACAACGGCCTCTTCCTGCCCGTGCTCGAAGACTCGGTGCTGGCGCGGCGCGCGGCCGAAGGCACCCTGTGCGTCAACGATCTGCTCCTCTACTCCGCGGTCTGCGGAACCGGCCTGGATACCGTGCCGTTGCCCGGTGATACACGGCCAACGCAGATCGCGGCGCTCCTGGCGGATGTTGCCGCCCTGGCGGTCCGGCTCGACAAACCGCTCAGCGCGCGCCTGATGCCGATCCCGGGCAAGTCGGCCGGGGACGCCGTGGCCTTCGACTTCGAGTACTTTGCACCCAGCCGGGTGCTGGCAGCTGAGTCGATCGGGCTAGGCGGTCTGCTGGCAACCGACGCGCGCTGGGCGCTGGCGGGACGCAGGGCTTAGGAGGAGGGAAGAGGGAGGAGCGAGGGGCGACGATGCCTTTTCACGCTCACCGAACCGCCGTATAATTGAAGGACAGGCGACGACCGAGGAAAGTACGTCGGCGAAACCGAACAGGGAGGGCGGGTCCAGACTGTGAGCCTGCCCCGGATGCAGCCGCCGGAAGTTCCCTCCTGAGCCAGACCCATGAACGGATGGGGTGAGCCGGTGAATGGTGATTGCGCGAATGCGCCGGTCACCCAATCACACAATCACCCACTCCCACTAGGGGGTCTCGCCCGCCAGGCGTTATCGTGGCAGCCGGTGATGGCCGGCACAAAGTGGGCGGCGCACAGGTGCGCTGTCAAATTGGGTGGTACCGCGTGGATTCGCAATCCCCGTCCCAATAGTGGATGGGGATTTTTTGTTTGGCGCGAAGCCGGTGAGGAGAAACGAATGCTCGATCAACTGAACGCCCTGGAGCAGGAAGGCCTGGCGCAACTGGCGGCGGTTGCGGATAGCGAGTCGCTCGAGGCCTGGCGCGTGAAGCACCTGGGGCGCAATGCCCAGTTGGCTGAACTGATGACCGGTCTCGGCGCGTTGCCCGCGGCCGAGAAGCCGCTGGCCGGGAAGCGCGCCAACGAGGTCAAACGCGCGCTCGAGGCCGCGTTCGCCGAGAAGGCCGAGGGTTTGCGGCAGGCCGAACTGGCCCAGGCCGCCGAGCGCGACGCCGTCGACGTGACGCTGCCGGGGCGGCCCGCGCCGGCCGGACGTCTGCACCCGAATACCGTCGTGCTGCGCCGGTTGTATGCGGTCTTCGCCGACATGGGCTTCCAGATCTACCGCTCCGGCGACGTCGAGACCGACCTGATGAACTTCGAGTTGCTCAACTTCCCGAAAGACCATCCGGCGCGCGACATGCAGGATTCGTTCTACACGAACGAGCCGAACGTTGTCTTGCGCACGCACACGTCGCCCGGCCAGATCCACGCGATGCGGGCCAGCGCTCCGAACCCGGTCCGGGCCATCTTGCCGGGTTGGTGCTATCGCTACGAGCAGATTACGGCGCGCTCCGAAGTGCAGTTCCTGCAGATCGAGGGCATCGTGGTCGGGCCGGGCATCCGTATGAGCGACCTGAAGGGCACACTGACCGACATGGCGCGCCGTCTACTCGGGCCGGATGTGCGCACGCGCTTCCGCGCCGACTACTTCCCGTTCACCGAGCCCTCGGCCGAAATGGACGTCGAGTGTTTCGTCTGCGGCGGCAAAGGCTGTTCGGTCTGCAAGCAGAGCGGCTGGCTCGAGATCCTGGGCTGCGGCATGGTGCACCCGACCGTGCTGCGCAACGGCGGCTACGACCCCGACCAGGTCTCGGGTTTCGCCTTCGGGATGGGGCCGCAGCGCATCCTGATGCTCTCGCACCGCATCACCGACATCCGCCAGTTCCTGCAGAACGACCTGCGGTTCCTGGAGCAGTTCTAGGCGCATGAGCATGGCTCGCGGCGGTGTGTGGGTGCTGGTCGCCGGGCTCGGGCTGACGTTTGCGCTGGGCGCGCCGATCGACGCCGCGCTGACGCAGGCCTTCGGTCCCAACCCGATTACGCACGTTTCCGCGTCGCCGTGGTTGTGGGGCGCTGGGCCGATCGCGGGCTGGCCGGCCTGGGCGCCGCTGGCGTTCGCGGCACTGGGTGCGGCGCTCGCGGCCTACGCCGCTCGAGTTCGCGGGTGGACGCAGTTGCGCGTGTGGACCGAAGCCCATTGGGGGCGGGTGCGGATCGTCGTCGCGGCGCTGGCGTTGGGCGGGCTGTGGTACTGGCGCGTCGCCGGGAGTCAGGGCGATGCGTTCAAATACCTGATCATGCTGCGTGACGACAAGTGGTTCGTGATGAGCCAGCCGCTCAGCACCGCGTTGTTCTCGTTGGCGTATGCGGTCCTTCAGCCTCTGGGGTGGCCGCCGGCCGGCGCGGCTGCGGTTGTCAACGTGCTGGCCGGCGCGGTCTGGCTGATCGCGGCCCTGAGCCTGGCGCGCACGGCGCCGGTCGCGTCGATCGCGGTCATCACAGCGATCGTGGCGGGTGGGGTCGTGGTGTTCTTCGGCTACATCGAGACCATGGCCTGGCCGCTGGCGCTTGCGACGCTGTACCTGCTGGCCGCCCAGCGCGCCCTGGCCGGTCGATCGCCGTGGCCGGCGGCGCTCTGTTTTGGTCTGACGGTGGCCGCGCATGGGCAGATGTTGCTGCTCGGGCCGTCGCTGCTGGTGGTGGCATTCGAGGTCCTGCGACGTCAGGGTGGTTGGCGCGCTGCGGCCTTTGCCGCGCTGGCTGCGGCGCCGATCGCGTTGATCGTCGGCGTGGCGTTGCTGAATCAGGATCGGATCTACGACACCCTGGTCGGCGACGCACTGGGCGGTGGGGACCAGCGCATGTTCGTGCCCCTGGTCAGCCTGACAACGACGGCCGAGCGCTACACGCTCTTCTCGGGCTGGCATCTCTGGGAGATCGTCAACCTGATGTTGCGGGCGGGGCCGTGGTTGCCGGTGACGGCTGTGGGCGCCATGATCGGTTGGCGTGGCGCCAGGCTCGACGCCCGGCGTGTCTTCTGGGCGCTGGTGTTCGCGGGCAGCGTGGCCTTTGTGGCCCTGTGGAACGCGGACTTCGGCATGAACCTGGATTGGGATCTGTACGCGCCGCCGGTGATGCTGGCCCTGCTCGCGGCGGCGATGCTGTGGCCGCCGGATTGGCGGTTGCGGCCGGGTGTGCTTGGGGCCATGGCCGGGTTGAACTTCGGCGCCACGGCGCTCAGCCTGCTGACGTTCGTGCCGACGGCGGCCTGGAACCCCTGGAACGTCGACGTTGTGCTGAGCGGGCGCCCGCTCTATGCCCGTTACGGCGATGTGGCCGAGTTGGTGAGCGTCGATCTACCGACCGAGACGGCGCGCGCCGGCGAGACCTGGTCCGTGACGACGACCTGGCGACTGCGTCGGCCGACCGAGGTGCAGTACACGTCGGCCGTGCACGTGATCGCGCTGACGCCCGATGGGCCGCGGCTGGTGGCCCAGCACGATGCGCGGCCGGTGGCGCCGGTCGATTGGCCCAATCCGCGTTTCACCGACGCGTGGATCGTGGGCGAACTGGTGCCCGACGCACATGCGGTGCCGATCCCGGGCAATGCGGCGCCGGGCGTGTACGAGGCCTGGGCCGTGCTCTACGATCTGGCGACGGGCCAACGCCTCGCCGTGGGCGACGGCGATCATGTCGTCATCGGAAATGTGACGATCACGGGCCCGTGACGGGCTTGCTCGGGCGGGGCGATTGAGGCGCCCTGCGCAAACACGAATTCTCTGTTAGCACAGGCGCGCCGGGCCGATACCGTTCGCCCGCCGCTTATGGGAGGTTTGACATGCGAGTGCCGATCAGCTGGTTGCGAGACTACGTTGACATCGACCTGACGCCGGAACAACTGGCCTACACGTTGACGTTCGGCGGTCTCGAGGTCGAGGAGATCGAATACGTCGGCAAGCCGATGCCGAAGCGCGCGGCAGGCGAGAAGCAAGCTTTCAAAACCTCCGGAATCGGTTGGGACCCCGATAAGATCGTGGTCGCCCAGATCCTGGAGGTCGGTGCGCACCCGAACGCCGATCGCCTGACCCTATTGCGTCTCGACGACGGCTCGGGTGTCGAGCAGACCGTGCTGACTGGCGCGCCGAACATCTTCCACCTTAAGGGCTCGGGGCCGCTGGCCAAACCGATCAAGGTGGCTTACGCGCGTGAGGGCGCGGTGCTGTACGACGGCCACAAGCCTGGCTGGGAGTTGATGACGCTCAAGCGCGCCAAGATCCGGGGCGTCGAGTCGTACTCGATGGTGTGCTCGGACAAAGAGCTCGGAATCTCAGAAGAGCACGACGGCATCATCCTCTTCCCGGAAGATGCGCCGGTCGGCGTTCCGCTGGCCGACTACATCGGCGATGTGGTCCTGACCGTCAAGACCAACCCGAACATGGCGCGCAACACCAACATCTACGGCATCGCGCGCGAAGTGGCGGCCCTGACCGGCAAGCCCTTGCGCCCATTGCCGTTGATGGCGCAGCCCAAGATGCTGCCCGGCGACGCGCCCGACGCTTTCGTTAACGTCGAGATCACGAATCCCGACCTCAACCCGCGCTTCGTCGCCGGGTTGATCACGGGCGTGACCATCCGGCCGAGCCCGTATGAGGTGCAGCGCCGCCTGCGTCTGGCGGGCGTGCGCGCGATCAGCAACATCGTCGACGCGACCAACTACGTCATGCTCGAGGTCGGCCAGCCTTTGCACTCGTTCGACTACAGTGTGCTCAAGCGCAGGAGCGAGGAGCGAGGAGCGATGAGCGCGGTCAGGATCATCACCCGCCTGCCGAAGGCCGGGGAAACGCTGAAGACCCTCGACGGCCAGGAGCGCAAACTCGACCCCTTCACCATCCTGGTGACCGACTCGACCGGGGCGCTGGCCCTGGGCGGCGTCATGGGCGGCGCCGAGTCGGAGATCAGCGACGCGACGGTCGACATCCTGCTCGAGGGCGCGGCCTGGGAGTTCATCAACATCCGCAAGACGCTTCAGGCTCAGAAGCTGTCGTCGGAGGCGGGCTATCGCTTCTCGCGCGGCATCCACCCGGCCATGACGGTGCGCGGCGTGTTGCGCGGCCTGGCGCTGATGCAGGCCTGGGGCGGCGGCACGATCGCGTCCGAGTTGGTGGACGCGTACGCCAAACCCGCCGTGGCGACTTCGGTGACGGTCACGCCGGAGGAAGTCGAGCGTCTGCTGGGCGTCGCGATCCCGACCGACGAGATCGTGCGGATCCTGAAGGCGTTGGAGTTCGGGGTCACGGTCGAGGAGCGAGACGCGAAGAGCGAGGAGCGCATCACCGCGACGACCCCCGACCACCGACTTGATATCGGCGAGGGCGCGATCGGGCGCGCGGACATCATCGAGGAGATCGCGCGCGTGTACGGTTACGAGCGCATCCCAGGCACCACCCTGGCGGATCCGCTGCCGACGCAGCGCCGCAATGTCGCGCTCGAACGCGAGGAGCTGGCGCGTGACGTGCTCGCCGCGGCCGGCCTGTTCGAGGCCCAGACCTATAGCCTGACGCAGCCCGAGCGCGAGGCGCGCTTGCGCGATCCGCTGGCCGACGGCCCGTACGTGACCCTGCTCAACCCGATCACGCCCGAGCGGGCGGCGATGCGGCGCACATTGCTGGCGGGCCTGCTCGACATCGCGGCCACCAACCTGCGGCTGCGCGAACGCGTCGCCCTGTTCGAGATCGGCAAGGTGTATCACCCTGTCAACGGAGCGACGCTGCCGGTCGAGCCGATGCGGGCCGCGGTGGTGCTGGCGGGTGCGCGCTCCGAGCATGACTGGTCGTCCGGCGCGGCCGAAGCGGTCGGCGTCGACTTCTTCGACGTCAAGGGCGTGGTCGAGCAGTTGCTGGCGCGTCTGCATGTCGTCGGCGTGCGCTATGTGCCCGGCGTGCACCCGACCCTGATGCCCGGGCGCGCGGCCGAGCTCAAGGTCGGCGATGCGACGCTCGGATGGGTGGGCGAATTACACCCCGAGGTGCGCACGGCCTTCGATCTGCCCGCGGTGCCCGTGGTCGTGGCCGACCTCGATCTGGCTGTGTTGCTCGAACGCGTCGACGAGCGCTTCACGCTGGTGGGCGTGCCCGAATATCCGCCGGTGAAGGAAGACCTGGCACTGCTGCTCGACGACGCTGTGCCGGCCGATCAGGTGGCGGCGCTGATCAAGCAGACCGGCGGCGCCACGCTGACCGAGGTCAAGCTCTTCGACGTCTATCGCGGCGACAAGCTTGGCGCGAACAAGAAGAGCCTGGCCTTCAGCCTGACCTATCAGGCGCCGGACCGCACCCTCTCGGGCGGCGAGGTCGCCAAGCTGCGCGACAAGATCGTCAAGCGCCTCGAGCGCGAGGTGGGCGCACAGATCCGAGGGGCGTAGGGCGAGGAGCGAAGGGCGAACAGACGCACCGTAAACAAAGAGGGCCGGCGAAAGCTGGCCCTTTCGCTTTGTGCGGCCGGTTTATCCCGGCCAAGCAGCGCGGCGCAACCCTCACATTCGGTCACATCAACCGGCAGCATCCGCGGACACCTTGACAAATCCGATTCAGGGTTGGACACTCTGACTAAATACAACAATTTGGTCAGAAGGCACAAAATGAAGGATTCCTCGGTCCAAATGGGTCGGGTGCTCGAGGCGGCCTCGGCGCTCATCGTCCACTACGGCTTTGACAAAACGACCATGGAGGACATCGCGCGCAAGGCCGGGATGTCGAAGAGCGCGTTGTATCTGATCTGGTCCAGCAAGGATCGGCTGCTGTCGGCGTTGCTGGCCTACGAAATGAAACGCCTGCTGGCGGACTTCTCGGTTCGGCTCGAGGCCGACCCCGACGGCGGTCAGATCGCCAACCTCGTCCGTCATTCGCTCCTCGCGTTGAAAAACAACCCGCTTATGGCGGCGTTGTACACACGCGACAGCCGCACCCTCGGCGACTTCGTCAGCCATCAGGACGTCTCGCGCTATACCAGCCGGATCATGCTTGGCGTCACGTCGACGGCGCAGATGCAGGCCGCCGGTCTGCTGCAAAGCGGCATCCGCCCCGAAGTCATGGCCTACGTCTTCAGCATCGTCGCGATGGGGTTCATCCACATCCAGTCGATCGTGCCGACCGCCGAAGCCCCGCCGCTCGAAGAGGTCGCGGACGCCATCAGCCATCTGATGCAGCATGGGTTTGCGGGTTCGTCCGAACACAGCGCGGCCGGGAAGCAGGCGATCTCAAGCCTGATGGACCACGCCGTTCGGCAATACGACGAAGAATTATCGAAGGCGAGGCGATCGTATGAACAGTGACAGGGAAAAGGAACCACCAGCGCAACAGACGTCGCCCGTCGACTCGCGTTGGGTCACCGTCGATGGTTTGCGCATTCACGCTCTGGTCGCTGGAGAAGCCGGCTCGCCAGTGGTTCTGTTGCACGGTGCGGGCGTCGATTCGGCGCGGCTCTCGTGGGAAGAGACGATCGGGCCGCTCGCTCGGGAGCATCGCGTGTACGCACCCGATCTACCCGGCTATGGTCAGAGCGACAAGCCGGACGTGATCTATAACGCGGCGTTCTATACGACGTTTCTGGCTCACCTGTTGGATGCCTGGCAATTGCCCAAGGTCTCGTTGGTCGGGCTGTCGATGGGCGGCGCGATCGCCCTGAGCTTCACGCTGGCGCATCCCGAGCGCGTCGCGCGACTGGTGCCGGTCGACCCGTACGGCATCATGCCGAAGGTGGCCTGGCACCGCACGTCGTACCTGTACGTGCACTCGCCGCTCAACGAGCTGTCGTACTGGTTCTTCAGGCAGAGCCGCAGCATGGTCCGCTGGTCGTTGCTGGCCAGCCTGATCTCAAATCCGGAGCGAGTGACCGATCAACTCGTCGACGATGTGTTCGCAGCTTCTCGGGCTCCCCAGGCCGGCAAGGCATTCTCGTCGTTTCAACGCCACGACCTGACCTGGAACGGTCTGCGCACGAACTATCTCGACCGACTACACGAAATCGCCGCGCCGACGCTGTTCGTCCATGGCGAGAAGGACCCGGGTGTCCCGGTGGCGTACGCGCGCCAGGCTCACGCGCAGGTCAAAGGCTCGCAGCTGCACGTCATGCAAGGCTGTCTGCACTGGCCGATGCGCGATCGCCCCGGCGAGTTCAACCGAGTGCTTGTGGAATTTCTGCGCGACTCATAGTGGGCCGATGACGCATATGAAGGCCGCGGGTTGCTCGGCTGCCCGATCCTCGCACCGCACATGGCGGTGCTTGAGACGCGGACTTGCGATGACGGCAGGGCCGGCGACCGTCAGCGGTACCGAAGCTCTCCGGCCCCCATGTCATCCAGAGCGCCGAACCCTTCATGAAAATCCGACTCCCGCAATGAGCGCGAAGGATCTCCTGTCGGACTCGGTGGTTGCCGCCAGGGCCACGTGAGTCTGCGGAGGAGATCCTTCGCGCTCATTCGGCGCGCCTGTGGGCTGCGACGGCCGGCGCTACTGAGAAACAAAACGCGCTCGACCCTGCGCTCGATGCAGTCTCAGCCCTGAGGGCGCCTTGCCAGTGCGGCGCTTGCCACGACCCTCGGGGCGGCGACAAGCGCCGCCCTTACGAGCGCGCCACCGGGTCTCAGCGGAACACAGGCCTCACGCCGTTTCTTGCCGGCCGCTTGGGCACCGCCCATCCACTCTCTGGATGACATGGGCGGGGGCATCTCGGTGCTGCACACGGTTGCACTTGGCACAGGATCGCGGGTCGCAATCGCGTGCGGCCCGCACGCTAGAAAACGAAACGAAGGTTGAACGGCCGTTCAACCTTCGTCCCTCGTCTTGGTCGTTTATCCTGCGCCTTACGCCGGCTCAAACCGCGCCTGGAAGAACCGCAGGTACTGGGGTTCGTAGACCATCCGCAGCCCGCGGGTCGAGTCGCGGTGGTCATAGACGGCCTTGACCGACTCGGCCACGACGTCCATGTGGGCCTGGGTGTAAACCCGACGCGGAATGGTCAGGCGGGTCAGCTCGAGCTTCGGGAAGCGGTGATCGCCGGTGGCCGGGTCGCGCCCGGCGCTGACGATGCCGCGCTCCATCGAGCGCACGCCGCTGTCGAGGTAGAGCTCGGCCGCCAGGGTCTGGGCCGGGAAATCGGTCTGGGTCAGATGGGGGTAGAAGCGGCGCGCGTCGAGGAAGATCGCGTGCCCGCCGATCGGGCGCACGATCGGGATCGACCACTGCTCGAGCAGTTCGCCGAGGTAGCGCACCTGTCCGATGCGGGCGCGGATGTGGTCGTCGGACATCGACTCCTCGATGCCGATCGCCAGCGCCTCCATGTCGCGCCCGGCCATGCCGCCGTACGTGTGCAGGCCCTCGTAGACGACCACCAGATTGCGCGCGGCCTCGAACACGTCCTCATGGTTGAGCGCCAGCCAACCGCCGATATTGACCAGGTTGTCCTTCTTGGCGCTCATCCAGGCGCCGTCGGTGTAGCCGCAGAATTCCTTGACGATTTCGCTCACGGTCTTGTCGGCGTAGCCGGGCTCGCGCTCCTGGATGAAATAGGCGTTCTCGACCAGACGCGTGGCGTCGAGATAGACGCGGATGCCGTGCCGGTTGCACAGCTCGCGCAGCGCACGGGCGTTGGCCATACTGACGGGTTGGCCGCCTGCCATGTTGACGGTGGCGGCCAGGCTGATGTACGCGATGCCGTCGGCGCCGACCTTGTCGATCAGGGCCCGGAGCTTGTCGAGGTCGACGTCCCCCTTGAAGGGGTGCAGGTCCTGCGAGTCGTGCGCGGCATCGATGATCACATCGGCGAAAATGCCGCCGGCCAGCTCCTGATGCAGGCGCGTGGTGGTGAAATACATGTTGCCGGGCACGTACTGGCCGCGCTTGATCGCCACCTGGCTGATCAGGTTCTCGGCGCCGCGGCCCTGATGGGTCGGCACGACGAAGCGATAGCCGTAGTGGGTCTGGACCGCGGCCTCGAGGTGATAGAAGTTGCGGCTGCCGGCATAGGCCTCGTCGCCGAGCATGATGCCGGCCCACTGCCGGTCGCTCATGGCGCTGGTGCCGCTGTCGGTCAGCAGGTCGATGTAGACATCGTCGGAGCGCAGCAGGAACGTGTTGTAGCCGGCCTCGCTCAGGGCGCGCTTGCGGTCATCGGCCGACGTCATCTTGATCGGCTCGACCATCTTGATCTTCCACGGCTCGGCCCACGAGCGGCGGCCGTGCTGCTGACCCATGGTTTGCAGGTTGCTCATGTTCGTCCTCCGTGGCGCGTGAAAACGGGTGAGCCTCACGGCGCAAGGCGAGGCCTCGCGCCGTGAGGCTCACCCGTTTCTGCGTCGGAGGTCAATCGAGCGGGATCGTTGTGGTGTGCTTCACCTCGCTCAGCACCACGCTGGTCTGCAGCCGGCCCACGCCCGGGATGGTCGAGAGTTTCTCGACCAGCAGCCGTTCGAGGCTCGGTCGGTCGGGAGCCAGCACCTTGAGCAGGAAGTCGTACTCGCCGGTCAGGTGGTGGCACTCGAGCACTTCGGGCAGGCGCTGCGCGGTCTCGCGAAAGGTGCCGAGCCGATCGCGGTGATGGGCCTGCATGGCCACGTGCACGAAGCACATCAGATCCTGGCCGAGCAACTCGCGATCGAGCAGCGCCACGACGCGCCTGACGAAGCCCTGGCGCTCGAGCCGCTTGACGCGCTGGTGGATCGCGGGGCCCGACAGGCTCAAGCGCCGGGCCAGTTCCGCGTGGCTGATCCGGGCGTCGACCTGCAGCTCTGACAGGATCGCGACGTCCAGGTCATCCAGCCCATGGCGGGTCGTCTTCCTTGAACCGGGCATGTTCAGCCTCCATCATAGTGATCAAAATGAGCACAGTGTTCAGACGAAATAATCGTAACTCGAATACGAATATTACTTCGGATTCTTCTGAGGGAGTGTGCCCGAGATCGGGTGGCGGGTGGATAGGTTCGATCGGGGTGGCGAGCCGGAGCGGTCTCAGGGAGTGCCCTGATGGAGTGGCCTGATGAGGCGGTCAGTTGGGGCGGTCAGTTGGGGCGGTCAGTTGGGGCGGCGGTTGGGGCGGCGGTTGTCGCCGCCCTATCTGCCTGAAGGCGCGCTGAGGGGTGTCACGGCGTATGCATCGGCGGCGCCGGCCGCGCCTGGAGGCCACGCGTGGCGCGCCAATCTCAGCATGCCGTCGGGCGCGGAGGGCTACCCCGCAGTAGGGGCGACCACAAGGGTCGCCCCTACTGCGGGGTCGTCGGCAAAGCATCGGGCAAACGGGTCTCGACCTCGCGCACGGCCGGGATGCTGTACCCGGCGATCCCCACCAGGGATGTCAGCGCGGCCAGGATGATGAATAACACCGCCATGCCGGCGCCCGGCCCGACGCTGACCAACCCGCCGAAGATCGGCACCAGAATGCCGCCGGGCTGCATGGCCGGTTCGAAGGCGCGGTCGGCCAGGAGCCCGGCGATGATCGGCGAGATCGGGCTGGCGAACCATGAGATCAGACGCCGGGCCGAGAACACCCGGCCCTGCACATCCGGCTCGACCTTCGATTGCCAGATCGCCTGGCTCGACGCGTTCATGATCGGCCCGACGCCAAAGGCAACGATCGCGCCAACGATCCAACCGGCGATGCTTGTGCTCAAGCCGACGATGGCCATCCCGATCGCGGCCACGATCCAGCCGCCGAAGATCCCATGCACGCGGCGCTTGAAGCCGCCCCAGGCCGACATCAACACCGCGCCGCCCACGCCGCCGATCGCGCCGATGCCCATGACCGTGCCCAACGCCAGAGCATCGTTGCCGGTGCGGCTCAGGATGAAGGGCTGAGCCAGTGTGCCGATCATGCCGAAGAGCAGGTTGCCGGTGAAGAACACCAGTTGCAGCCCGAGCAATCCCGGGCGCGCAAAAATGTAGCGAAAGCCGAACGCCGCTTCCGACCAGATCGACCCACGCGCCTGCGCGCCGGCAACGCTCACTGGGGCAGGCGGGATCACCACCAGCACAAGGGACGCCACCGCCAACACAAAGGTGACGACATCGACGGTCAGCACACCGGTCAACCCGATAAAGGGCAGCAGCGCGCCGGCCGCAAAGGGGGCGATCACGGCCGGGCCGGCTTCGATTAACGACATCATGCCATTGGCCCGGCCGAGCTGTTCCTTGGGGACCATCAGGCTGATCGCGGCCGAGTACGCCGGCCACTGAAAGGCGTTGCCCAGGCCCTGCAGCAGCGCGGCCGCGTACAGGTGCCAGACTTCGAGAGACCCAAACGCCTGCAAGCCCAGCAATGCCAACGTCGCAACACCCGCGCTCAGGTCGCTGAGCGCCATCATCCACTTGCGATCATACCGATCCACCATCGCGCCCGCGATCGGGCTGATGATCAGGAAGGGCGTGATGAAGAAGACCTGTGAAAGGCCCAGGGCGGTGGCGCTGTTGGTGCGCTCAAAGATCCAGATGCTCAGCGCAAAGCCGCTCATTTGCGTGGCGAGCACCGAGATCAACTGGCCGGCCCAAACCAGCGTAAACGCCGGGAATCCCTGGATGCGGCCCATCAGCTATTCTCCGCATCGGACACCAGGGCGAGCAGGACCGCGTTGGTGAACGCCTGTGTGCGCGCATGCAGCGCGGCCCATTGGGCGGCACCGCGTTGCCCGGCCGAGCGATACTGGTCGATCACACTTTGATAGAGGAAACCGTTGAAGAGCAAGAAAACCCGAACTCGATCGGCCACCCCGAGCCGCGCCTCGAGGCCTAATCGGTTGTAGACCCGGCCCAGCTCGGCGGCTTCGGTCAGCGCACTCGGGTCCTCATCGCTCAGGTAACGCACCAACACACCGAGCAACTGGCGACCGGCGTCTCGGAAGAGCGCGCGCTTGGGGTCATCGAGTGCCTGATACCAGGCCTCGCCGCGCAAGCGACCCTCGGCCATTTGCATCCGAGCCCGCCCCAATGCATTCTCGGCGATCGTCTGGCTGGTGCTGGCCCCGGTCGGTCGGACCTCGCGGCGCGCGGCCGCAAAGGCCTCAACGTCGTCATAGCGAAAACGTCGATGCCCGCCCGCAGTGCGGGTCGAGGCCACCTCGCCGTGGTCGGCCCAAAGCCGTAACGTCGAGGCGTGTACGCCCAGTAGGGCTGCTGCGGCGCTGAGCGTCAGCCACTCACCTTTTGCCATACAAACATTGTATCCATTTGAGGGCAAATGGCCGGAGCTCGACCGTCTGGCGCCGGAGGATTCGCTCGATCTTTCAGGCGGTGTTCGGTGGCGTGCCGGTGGATAGGCCCGCGTTGCTCAAGTCGGGGAGGCGCGCGAGGAGCACGTCGGCCAGCGCTGTCGCCGCCGGCGAGACTGGGCGGTTGCGTCGGCGCAGCAGCGTGATCTCCCAGGTCGGCAGGCGCGGCACATCATCGCCGAGACGAAGGGCGACCAACTCGCCGGTGCTGAGTTCGCGCCGGGCAGCCAGCGCGGGCAGGAGACTGATGCGCGTGCCGCCCGTCAGCATGCCCTTAACCAGTTCGACCGGGCTGAGCTCCTGAAGCGGGCCTGCTTCCGACACCCCGGCGCGCACGCTCTCGATAAAGTGCCCGGCCGCCGGACCCCAGAACGACATGATCCAGGCTTGCTGGGCCAGCGCGAACCGGGTCCAGGTCGCTGACGCGGCCGGGTGGTCACGGCCGGCTACCAGGATCAAGGGGCTGGCGAACGCCGCGACCACCTCGAGGCCGAGATGCGTGTTGGGGCCCGAGATCAACGCCAGGTCCGCCAGGCCGTCGAGCAACAGCCCTGGTGAATCCCAGGAGTGCGCCGAGCGCACCCGGACTTCGACCTGCGGATGCGCGCGCTGAAACTCGGCCAGCGCCGGGCCGAGCAGATACGCTCCGGTGGTGACTGTGGCGGCGATGGTGACGCTGCCGACGCCGCCATGGGTGGCGGCCTGAACCGCATCCTCGCCCTGGCGCAATACGTCCAACGCGCGCTCGACATACGGCCGAAACGCCTCGCCGGCTGGCGTCGGCGACACGCCTCGGCCCTGCCGTTCAAACAGGCGCGTGCCGAGCTCGACCTCGAGCGCCTTAAGCCGTTCCGACACTGTCGCCGGGCTTAGGTCCAGTTCCATGGCGGCCCGGCTCAACACCCGCAAACGCGCGATCGCCAGAAAGAGCCGCAACTGCTCGATGTCCATCACGCTGCTCCGGGTCTTTGCTTCACGCCGACGGCACGATGACGGCTTTCACAAAGCCGTGGGGCTTCTCGATCATGTGCTGAAAGGCCTGGTCGATGTGTTCGAGGCCGAACGTGTGCGACACCAGCGGCGCCAGCGAGAAGCGGCCGGCCGCGATCAGATCGAGGCCGATCCGCAGGCTCTCGACCTTGTCGGCTTGGCGACGCATGTGGGCATTGACCACGTCGATGGCTTTCCAGCCCCACATCTCGGCGTCGACACTGCGCGGGCCGCCCTGATGCCAGCCCATGGCCGAGAGCACGCCGTGAGCGCGCACCATCCGTCCGGCCAGTGTCAGGCCGGCCTGGGTGCCCGATCCCTCGACCACCACGTCGCAGCCGGTCGGTCCGTCCCAATCCGCGAACTTCGTCAGCAGCAAATCATCAGGCACCTCGTCCGGCGCCAGAGCCCGATCCGCGCCCAGGCTCAGCGCGCGCTCGCGGGCTTCGGGGCGGGGATCGATGGCGATGATCTCGCGCGGGCCGCGCAACCTGATCAGCGACAGCAGGCCCAGGCCCATGAAGCCTAGGCCGATCAGCGCGACACGGTCGCCGACCTCGATCCGTGAGCGCCGCAGGGCATTCACCAGACAGGCCAGCGGCTCGCCGAGGGCCTGCTCGAACGGCACCCCCGCAGGGATCCGCTCCACCTGCCACGCCTCGGCCAGGGCGAGATCGCTCAGGGCCGGTGCGAAAAAGCCGGTGACCCGATCGCCGGGCGCGACCTTGCGCACGCCCGAGCCGACGGCGCGCACCACGCCGGCCGGCTCATGGCCGAAGCGTGTGGGCAGGCCCCAGGTGCCGTCGTGCCACGGATGCAGCTCCGATGCACAGACCCCGCAGGCTTTGACCTCGACCAGGATCTCGCCCGGGCCGGGCACCGGGTCCGGCAGTTCGATGATCTCGGAGCGTTGCGGGGCGATCAGTTGACTGACGCGCATGGTTCAATGTTCCTTGTGCGGCACAGGCGGTGAACCCAAAAACGGCGTGGGTGAGGTGCTCCGCGCCCGGTTGCGATCAGTCTACCAGCGCGCGGTCACGATGAAGACCGGCAGGTGCGCCACGGTCGCCGCCGCCGCGTCGGTGAGGCGCGCGCGCTCGGCATCGGTCAAGGGCAGCTCCCGCAGGAAGTCGAGGCGTTCGGCAACCGGAGGCGCGAGCGTATTCAGCAACTCGACCTCGACCCGCAAGCCGCAAGCGGCAAACCGTCCGGGCAACTGGCGGCCGATCAGGGGCTCGGCGCCGGCGCGCTTCAGAGCCGCCAGCCAGAGCTCGCGTGTGACAGCGTCGGCCGGCCACTCGATCAGACCGTCGTAGTCGGGCTCGAGCGCGACGATGACGCCGTCGGTCGACAGCACCCGCGCGGCTTCGGCCACGGCCGCCATCGGCATCCATAAAAAGCTGAACTGCGCGAAGAGCAGATCGATGCTGCGGGTTGCCAGCGGCAGGGATTGCGCCAGACCGAGCAGGCGTTCGCCGGCGGCGGCCCGCACGGCCGCCGGATCGCGATCGAGCGCCACCGCAATGCCCCCGCATCGCCGCTGCAGCTCCTCGGTCACGGCGCCGAAGCCACAGCCCAGGTCGAGCACACGTCGGCGACGCCCGATCTCTGCCTGACGCAGCGCCCTAGACCGGGCCGGGGCGAGCCAATCGGCCTGAAGCTCGAGGAGATGCTGAGCTGGAAGCATTGGCGATTCGCGAATAGCGATTTGGGATGGGCGATTGCCGACTTGATCGCCCATCACGGATCGCAAATCACAGTTGACTTATCGTCCGCCGCCGGCGCAGGCGCAGGCACAGGCACAGCCGGCGCAGGCACAGGCGCAACTGCGGCCGCCACCCCCGCTGCGACCGCCGCCGCCGCCGCTCTTGCTGCTCTCGGAGGCGGCTTTGGCCATCGCCTCGAAGACGTCGCCCGTGACCTTATCGAAACCGCTCAGGTCGGTGAAGCCGCCGCCGCCGGTCGGCACGGAGAGCGAGCCCGGCAGGATCGTGTTGGCCAGCCCGCCCATGGTGTTCTCAGCCCAGCCGGCAAAGCCGCTGGCGACGTCGCCGAAGTTGACGCCCCCGCCGCCTGAGGAGGGCCGCGCCCCACCCAGGTTGATCCCGCCGCCGCTGGTCGAGGCTGTCGAGCCGCCGGTGAACCAGGGGCGAACCCACATCGGCTGATAGGTCCAGCCCGGCCGATTGAAGACGGTCGGGTAGTTCTTGTCGAGCAGGATCCACTCGAGATCGGTGTCGACCTGCTTCTCGCGGATCTTCAGGTCGCCGACCGCGGCCGCTTCGGTCAAAGCCCGTTTGATGATGCCGCGGTAGTAGGCCTGCGTGTCCGAGAGGTCGAAGCCGGCCATGCGGGCCACGGCGCCGTTGACCAGCTCCTTGGTCGCCTGCGAGAAGTCGACGCTCTCCACGAACACGCCCTGGCCTTCACCGGCCCCGGCCTGCAACGCCGTCAGAAAGGCGTGCTCGTAGTCGTGCAGCACGATGCCTTTGGCCTGCGCCGTCTCCAGGCGGGCCTTCTTCAGGCCCTCGAAGCCGGGCGTGATCTTCACGCGCAACTTCGCGTCCGGCGCCTGCGTCAACACGCCCTTGCGCAGCAGCCCGAAGATCACCAGCGTCACGATCTTGCCCAACGGCTCCTCGAGCAGCACGGCCGCCTCGGGCGCTGTCAGGCCGCGCTTGATGCCGCCGCCCTCCACCTGCGCGATCGGAGGCAGATACTGCTTCTTGCGCCGGGCCAGCGAGATCTCGACAAAGATCACGGCCGCGATCGACACCGGCAAGAGCAGCAACACCAGGGCCGGGATCATGAAGACGCCGCACCCCGACGCCCCGGCCAGGGCGATGAAGACCACGATGCCGGTGCCGCCCGAGAAGCGGAAGAAGGCCAGGGCCATCAACGCGAAAGCGGCGGCGCCAACGAACAGCACCACGCCCGGGTTCTGCTCGAGCCACAGGTTGGTCAGATCGAGCACGTTCTGGCGCACCAGGTTGTTGATCCCGCGATCCGGGAAGGAAACGCCGACGGTGTAGGCGCTGGTGGCGCCCCAGTTCGACTTGTGGAAGATCGCGACGGCGCGCTCGCCGAACAGCACCTTGTCGGTAAACCCAACCTGTTGCTGCAACATCTCGTCCGGCGAGATGCCGGGCAGCATGTAAATCGCGATGTCGAGATCGCCGCCCTGGGTCACCAGGCTGGAGTCGAACCAGGTTGGCGTGATCTGCAACGAGGCGTAGCCCTGACGGGTCACGTCCTGATACACCAGCTCTTCGACGTCGACTTCAATGTGCAGGGTGCCGCTGGCGCCTGCGCGGATCGGGTTGCTGACCTCGATCGCCACGCCGGGCGAGACGTACGGTGACTGATAGATGCTGCTGGCCGATACGCCTTCGAGGCTGGCCTCGACCCGGCTGACCCGATAGTTCTCGTTGGGCATGCCGATATCGAAGACGTCGAGCGCCGAGCCGTAGTCGGAGTTTTGAAAAGTGATGTCGTAGATCAGGTGGGCCGAGCCGTCATCCTGGACGTAGACCTGTAGCTTGGTCGTGGGCACCGAGAAGATGTACGTCTGCGCCTGGGCCGGACGCAGACCGAGCGCAAGCACACCCAGCACGGTGACGAGCGCGATCAGGGCGGAGCGGGTTTTGGAAGAGTAGGTCATGACGGATCCTTGCGAAGCCGGTGTGCTCATGCGTCGGCCCAACCGTTCGGGTCTTTGGGGCAATCGGCCGCACACAGGGCCAGCCCGGGGCAGGTGTCGCAGTGGGTCGGGGTCTGCAACCGGGCGCGATAGCCGACCAGGGCCGGCCCGGCCCAGATCGCGTCCCACGGATCGGTCAGCAGGTTGCCGGCCACGCCCTGGCCGCCGCGGGGCGCGATTACGCGCCCGTCGAGCTCGACCCGCAGCGCCAGATCGCCCGAGCAGCGCGGGCCGCGTCGGGCCGCAGCCTGGACGATGCTGGCGTCACCCACGGCCACGCGCACCGTCGGGTACCAGACATACTGCACGTTCTGCTGGTGCGAAGCCGCCTCGACCCGCGCTGCGGCCTGCGGGAGCGCATTCGCGCCGAGCGCCGGCGCCGTGGTCTCGGTCGGCTCGGCCAGCGCCCAGAAGCCGGCGTTGCGCACGGCCTGGGCGTTGAGCACGGCCACCGTCTCCTCCAGCTCGCGTAGCGTGGCGTCGGTCAGCACGACCTCGCCTACCGGCGTGATCTCCCTGGCGCGCACCCGGCGGATCAGGTCCTCGGCGGCGGCATGGTCGCCGGCGCCGTACAGTGCGTCGTGGATTTCGCGCCGATGCGAGGCGTAATACACGCTGACATGATCGACGCCGACGTTGGCCAGGTCGTTGAGCAGCGTGCCGGCCCCGAGATCGAGCCCGCGCCCGCGCACACCCGTGATCAGACCGATGTCGCTGGCGCGTTCGACGGCGCGGACGACATGGTCGGCCCGCATCTCGGCCTCGACTGTGAAGACGACATGCGGGATGCCGACCGCCCACAGCTTTTCGACCAGCGGGCGGATCTGATCCGGCGACCCGATCGGCAGGTCGGCCGTCAGCGGCGCGATCAGGTCGGCCGGGTTGGGCGTGGCGGCCACGTCGTCGAGGTTGAACGACGCCGCCTCTTCGGGATCGAGCAGGCGTGCGATCAGATCGCGCACGCGCGCGATATCGCGCTCGAGCGTGCCGGCGTCGACGCCGCCATACACGTCTTGCATGCGCGCCAGCACCACGGCGTCCGGCTCACCGCGCAACAGACCGGAGGCGATCAGCACGCCGCTTTGCGTCATGCGCGCGGCGACCGAGGCGTTCGCCAGCAGCAGGCCGCTGCCGTCGCGTTCGACGCGCAGGTGAAAGCGCGCATGTCGGCCGCGCGCCTCACGCCGGAAGTGGTACATCCCCGGTGCGAGGGTCGGCGCCTCGCTGCGGCGGACGTTCAAAAGCCGTTGCAGGAAGTTCGGTTTTGCGCTCATGCATTTCCCCAGTTCATCCAATCCCACAGGAGAAAACCGGGCACAGAGAGGCGAGCCGTCGGTCGCGGCTCTGGGCACGTCTTCTCATTCATGCTTTGTCAAACTCAGCGAAGAGCGAGTCGGCCGAGATCAGGCCGCCGCGCGGTTCGCGCCGGGTGAGTGAGGCATTCGGCTTGAAGCCAGAGCCGATCGCGTCCGAGTGACAGGCGCCGGCACCGCCACCGCAAGCGGTGGGGACAGTTGCGCTTGTAGCGCAACTGCAACGGCCAACGGCCGCGCCGCCTCCAGCTGTCGCAGTATGAACGCCATCACGCGCTTCGCGCTCGATCCGACAGCCCCCGCCGCACAGCGGCAGATCCGGGCACTCCCAGCACTTCTCGGGCAGACCGGCCAGGCGCGGGTTGTCTTCGCGATCGCGGAAGCTGCGGAACAGGCTCGAGTCCCAGATCGACTCCCACGGGTCGCGCAGGACGTTGCCGGCTGCGACGTAGAACGACTGGCACGGCAGGACGTCGCCGTTCGGCTCGATGCACATCGAATACTCGCCGGCGTTGCAGCGTTTGGCCCCGATCTCGAGCTCGACCGGCGAGAGCCGGCAGTACTCGGTCGGCGTGTACCACAGGAAGCGCATGCCCAGGTCGGCGGCGTGGTCGCGCACGCGGATCAGCAGCGGCGCCATCTCGGCTTCCGGGATCGCGTCGGGGCTGGCGCCCGCGTCGCCGTAGCCGCCGCCCGAGTAGATCATGCCGTTCATGGCGAAGGTACGGATGCCGAGGCCGTAGAGAAAGTCGATGATCTCCTCGACATGATCGCGGTTACGCTGCATCAGCGTCGTGTTCGTGATCGCGTGCACACCGCAGGCCATCGCGTTTTCGATGCCGCGCACGGTCTGCTTCCAGGCGGTCGCGCCGTTGATGTCATCGTGCAGCGCCGGCCGGCTCGACGAGAGCGTCACCTGGATGTGGTTGAGGCCCGCGTCCGCCAGGGTCTGCATGAAGGGCCGATGCGCGATGCGCCGGCCGTTGGTGTTCAGGCCGCAGATGTGGCCCAGGCCATCGGCGTAGGCGATCAACTCGGGCAGATCGGGGTGCAGCGTGGCTTCGCCGCCGGTGAAGATCAGGTGGGGTACGCCGACGCGGTGCAGGACGTCGATCACGCGCTTCCAACCGGGCGCGGTCAGCGAGGCCATATCGAGCCGATCGGGCTCGTTGTAGCAATGCGAACAGTGGTTGTTGCAGCCGTAGGTGATGGCCAGGTCGGCCTTGAACGGCGCGTGGACGGTCGTGCTGAAGAGCGCGGTCTGCGCCAGGACGGCCGGGCCGGGCAACACCTCGGCGCCGGAAGTTCGTGGCAGCGCCGCGTTGCCCGGCAGCACCGCGCAAGTCGGGCAACCCAGGGTCGGGTTGCTGAAGCGCTCGACCATGGTGTAGATCTGGTCGACCGCGATCGGCAGCCGGGCGCCAAAGCGCGCGACCAGGGCCCCCGCGGCCCGCTCACGCGGCAGCCCGTTCAGGGCGAGCCAGGCGATATAGGTCGCGCTCGGGTTCAGGTGGACGACGTCGGTGACATCGACGAAGAGCAGTCCATGTCCATCGGCCTCCACACGCAGGTGCAGGCGCACGGTTCCGCCGGGCGGCGTGACCCGGAAGGTGTGCAGGCCAAGTGGCGGCAGCTGCGGGGGCGAAACCTGGCCCCAGAAGCCACCCAGGTCGGCGCGCAGGCCGTTGACGAGTCGGTCGACGATCATGGGCACCTCTTTAGGAAGAGGGAGGAGGGAAGAGGGAGGTGGGAGTG
>JAEURK010000156.1 GCA_016789175.1 Anaerolineales bacterium | reverse complement strand
TCGACGGCGGCGGGCTCGTCACGCTGAGTGGGAACAACGCAACGCGCTTGTTCTTCGTCGGCGGCGGCTACACCCTCGTGGCCCGTAACATCACGCTGACCCGCGGCCTGTCTCCGGTCGGCGGGGCCCTGGTGGAAAGCGCCGGTGCGTATCTGCACTTCGACCATGTCCGCCTGACCGATAGCCGGGCGGACGCGCAGGGCGGCGCCATCTATTGCTTTGGCGGCACCGATGGGACCCTGACCCTGACCGATACCGTCGTGAGCGGCAATCATGCCGGGCGCGGCAGCGGCATCTACAACGACGGCTGCGACGCCGTCATCAGTCGCTCGAGCTTTCTCGACAACACCGCGATCCTGACCGCGACCAGCCGCATCGGGGGCGGCCTCTACGCTGCCGGGCCGGTGCGCATCACGGCCAGCACCTTCAGCGGCAACAGCGCACTGGATGGCGGCGGCCTGTTTGTGGCTGCCGGCTACACGGCCACCGTCGTGACCACGACGTTCTCCGATAACACGGCCGGCTACGGCGGCGCGATCGAGAACTCGGGTGCCGTGACCGTGACCGCCAGCCTGCTCGACCGCAACACGGTCACTGGCAGCGGCGGAGGCCTATGGAACTTGAACGGCGCCGTGTGGATGTCGCGCACTACCTTGAGCGGCAATACGGCCGGCGAGGGCGGCGGGCTCAACAGCTACGGCAGCACCGTGTATCTGCAGGACGTCAACGTGCTCAACAATCGCGCCACGAACACGGATGGCGGCGGGATCTATCACGGCGGCGGCACCCTGTTCGTCACCAACGCGACCGTGAGCGGCAACGTTGCCGAGCGCAACGGCGGCGGGGTGTTCCAGAATTCCGACGACAACCTGGTGCTGAACAGCGTCACGATCAGCGGCAACCGCGCCCTGCAGCTGGGTGGTGGTCTGTACCATCAACGTCGCTACATGGTGCTCAACAACGTCACGTTGGGCGACAATGACGCAGACGTCGCCGGCGCCGCGATCTACGAGAACGCCGTGGTCACGGTCAGCGAGCCCGGCCAGATCAATGCCGCCAATGTCCTCATCTTCGGCGCCGTGAACAACTGCGACGGCGAGATGTTCCTCTCGGTGGGTCACAACGTCACGGCAGGCACGTGCGCTTCCTTCACCCAGCCTTCTGGCCAGACGGTTACCGATGCGCGGATGGGATTGCTGGGCTTCAATGGTGGATCCTTTGCCATGGGCACCTACCTGCCGCTGCTCGGAAGCCCGGTGATCGACGCAGGCGACCCGGGGATCTGCGCCAGCTATGCCGTTGAAGATCAACGCGGTGGCGCGCGGGTCGGCACATGTGATACGGGTGCGGTCGAGTTCGGCAGCCAGCTCCCCATGCTGTGGCTGGCGGCCCTCTTGCGCTAAGGATCAAGGCGTGGAGGCGACGCGACCGAAGGCCCGCTGACCTCAGCGTGTTTGGTTTCAGCTAAGTCCAGACACTCGAGCCCTTTTGATCCCTACACTTTCGGCCTGATGCGGTGATCGATGAGCCGAAATGCTGGCTTACTGGGCCATCCAACGGCGCGCGGCCAGAGTGTCAGGTTTGATCTTCTTCCGTCGGGCAGGGCGCAAGCGTGGCATCGTTTGGCTCGGGCCGCCAGGCACCAATACCGCTGCGAGGACGCGGTGGCAGTGCAAGAACGGACATCTTTGGGTGACCACTTTGGCCGCGATCGTGAACGGGCACGAGTGCCCGCGCTGTCTGGGCCGAGCGCGAAAAACCGAGGTCGACTCTCGCAGGCTACGCGCCAGAGCAGGATCGAGTGGCTTGGTCACGAACTGCCAAGAACACAATGACCAAGACGCTTTGAGAATGTGCGCGCGGCCAACGCGGGTGGCAGCACTTTCGCTCCGTTCAACAGGGATCCGGGTGTCCGATCGGCGCCCGAGCGCAGCTGGCCAGGCGTGCCAGGCAGCCGATCGACTAAAGCTCGCCGGAGCAGATTCGCGGTCGCAACGAGGATTCCTTCATCGCGGCGTTTGCCGATCACCAGACTGGGCATGTGAGTAGAATCGCAGGGTGGCCATCACCATCGCTGTGATCTCGCAGAGTGTCGAACAACGTCAACACGTGGCTCGAGCCCTGGGCGAGACGCCCGACCTCGTTGTCGTGCATCAAGCCGGCGACCTCAAGACGCTGCGGGATCTCCCCACCATTCCGCAAGCCGTGCTCATCGGCGTGCCGCATCTCACAGGCATCCACGGCCCGGACCGCCTTTGGAAAGCGCTGATTTGGATTCGCAAGACTGCGCCAGACTCTCGGCTGGCAACATGGTTCGACATCGCCGACGCCGGCGCCACGTCGGATCTGCGCACCCAGGGCGTCACCGGCATCGTGCAATGGTCCGATGCCAAAGGCGACATCTGGCCCAAGCTGGTGCGCGCCGTCTTTTCGGGCAGCCCGTTCTGGTCGCGGCCATTCGACATGGTCGATCGACGCAGCGCTCAAGCGCCCCCGGCTCCATCAAAACCGCCGACCCGAATCCATTGAGGAACCGCCTGGGGTCGATTTTCGAACTCTGTGATTGTGTTTATCAGCGCATGGCCAATTTCACTTCGCAGAGAAACACAGGCCATTCGGATTTCAGCCCCGAAGCACAGCCGAAGCCAGAGCCGGAGGGCTTTGCAAAATCACCCTCATTTTCATCTGCGTCTGCCGGATGGTCGTCGCTACCCAACATCTTGTCAGAGATGCGAAGTGGGCCCCGAATACGTGTCGCCCCAGCGCCGCGTGACCCGCTCCGGCAAGCGAACCGTGAAGAGGGCGCCGCCACCCGGGGCTGGCCCCGCCTCAATCTGGCCGCCGTGGGCCTGGACGATCGTGCGCGCGATCGCCAGTCCCAGCCCCGCGCCGGGCAACGCCCGCGTGGGGTCCGCACGGTAGAACCGATCGAAGACGCGCGCAAGATGCTCGGGCGGGATCCCGATCCCGGTGTCGGCCACCCTGACGACAATGGCTCCAGCGTCCCAAGCGGCCTCAACCGTGACTCCGCCGCGTTCGGTGAATTTGATCGCGTTGTCGACTAGGTTCACGAACAGGCGCAACAGGGCGTCCCGATCCCCGTCCAGGACGAGGCCGTCCGGCAGATCCGGGTGGAGCGTGAGGCCCTTCGCGGTCGCCGGCGGGAGCAACGCGTCGACGATATCCCGGAGCAGGACCGACAGGTCGACGGCCTCGAAGGCAGGCAGGGCGTCGGTCTGGGCGCGCGCCAGCGCCAACAAGGAGTCGGTCAGCACGTGCAGGCGTTCGGTCTCTTCGGCCAGATCGCCGAGCGCCTGCCGGTAGTCGTCCACGGTGCGCGGCCTGGCGCGCATCGTCGCAAGGATGGTCTGCATGGCCGTCAACGGCGTGCGAAGCTCATGCGAGGCGTCGGATGTGAACTGCCGCTCGCGGCGGAACGAGTCGTCGAGCCGGGCCAGCATCGCGTTCAGAGTCTGGGCCAGCCGACCAACCTCATCGTCGGTCGGCGGCAGGTCGAGCCGGGCCGAGAGGTCGGCGGCCGAAATGCGTTGGGCCCTGCGCGTGATCTGGTCGATCGGGTCGAGGGCGCGCACGGCCAGGAAGTAGCCCAGACCTGCGGCGACGATGACCAGCCCCGGCACGCTGATGGCCAGGATGACCAATAGGCGGTCGAGGACGTCCTGCACCCCGGCCGTCGATTGAGTCACCTGGACAAGCGCCAGCCGGCGGGTGCCGGCGTCGACCGGGACCGTGATCATCCGTCCGGCGTCGCCGTCTAGCGTCGCGAAAGCCCGGCGCTCGGTCGCTTCGAGCCGGGCCGCGGGCAGGGCTTCCGCCTGCCCGAAGGCATACAGGGTCTCGCCCTCCGCCGTTGACACGCGCACCGTGAAGCCGCGGGCGCGGAAGTCGACGTTCTCGGGTTCGGTCGCAAATGTGTCGGAGTAGACCAGATGATCGCCCTCGATATCCAGGCCGGCGACCACCTGCGAGGCCACCAGCTGGAGCGAGTCGTCAAGAGCCCCGGTCAGTCCATCGGCCAGGCTCGCATAGATGAAGACCCCGAACAGCGATAGGACGCCGAACAACAGGCTCGCCGTCCAAAGCGCCGTGCGGGCACGCAGCGTCCTAAATCGTTGCATCGTCCGCCTCGCTGGCCAGCCGATAGCCGACTCCGCGCACGGTGTGGATCAGCTTGAGCCCATGAGGCTCGTCGATCTTGCGCCGCAGATTGCGGATGTACACGTCGACGACGTTGGACTGGACATAGGCGTCGTAGCTCCACACATGCTCGGCGATCTGCGTCCGAGTCAGCACCCGGCCGGCGGCGAGCAGCAGACACTCGAGGATGGCGTACTCTTTGGGGGTCAGTTCGAGGCTGCGCCCCGCACGGCGCACCTGGCGCGTCACCGTATCAAGAGTCAGGTCGGCCAGCTGGAGGATCGGAGTCTTAGGCGCCGCGTCGGGACGCCGGGTCAGGGCGCGTAGGCGGGCCAGTAATTCCTTCAACGCGAAAGGCTTGATCAGGTAGTCGTCCGCTCCGGCGTCGAGGCCCGCGACCCGGTCGTCGACCGAGTCGCGGGCGGTCAGCATCAAGATCGGCGCGCGACAGGAGCGCTGCCGCAACTCGCGACATACGGCGAGCCCGTCCAGCTCCGGCAGCAGGATGTCCAGCACGATGAGATCAAAGTCGACGACCCGGACCCACTCCAGCGCTTCGGGGCCGGTGAACGCGGTGTCGACGGCATAGCCCTGTTCGGCCAGGCCGCGTTGGAGGTAGGCCGCGATCCGGCGCTCATCTTCGACGACGAGGA
>JAEURK010000011.1 GCA_016789175.1 Anaerolineales bacterium | reverse complement strand
TCATGCAGGAAAGGGGGCAGCGGTCATGACCCACCGCGACGCGATCCTCCAATCCATCCGTCGGTCGCTGAGCACCGGTTATCTGCCTGCCGCGCTGCCGACGCCGCCTGAACCGGCGCCGCTCACCCCGCCGCCGCCTTTGGAGGCCCAGGTCGCGGACTTCCGCCAGAACCTCGAAGCCGTGCGCGGGCGTGTCCATGGTCCGTTGTCGCCTCAGCCCGCCACAGACACCGTTGTGCGTCTGCTGCTCGACGCCGGCGCCGGTGACGTGCTCGGTTGGCCGCTGGCCGATGTTGGGCTACCGGGGTTGGGGGCAGCACTGTCCCTGGCTGGCATTCATCTGGTGCCCACCCACGTGCCCGATCAGGCGCCGGGTCGTACGGCGATCCTGCAATCGCTCGCCACAGTGCCCGTCGGCCTGACCGGCGCACAGGCTGGCCTGGCTGACACAGGCTCATTGCTGCTCGTGCATGGGCCCGACCGCTCGCGCTTGGCATCGCTGTTGCCGCCGGTCCATATCGTCGTGCTCTTTTTGAAGGACTTGCGTCACGATCTGGCGACGCTGTTGGCGGAGCGCCCCGATCTGCTGGACACCAGCAGCAACGTCGTCTTTGTCACAGGACCGAGCCGCACGGCCGACATCGAGCTGACGCCCGTCTTCGGCGTCCATGGACCGAAGCGCCTTGAGGTCGTGCTTGTAGCGGATTAGGCCGACGCATGTCTGGCGGTGCCAGCGTCCCGGCAAGCGATGGTTCAACAAGGAGCCGGTGTATGACGACTGAGTCGTTGTTCGTGATCCCGTCCGGCGTGCAGACACGTTGGGCGAGCCCCGAGAACTTCGGAGCCGAGAAGGGCGCGGCCTGCGCGCAAGATGACGGACGCAAGCGCTCGGCCTGGTTCCGGCTGCCGGCCGGGGAGTCGCGCGATCTGCTCCACCTAAAGCAGGTCAGCGGGGTCGTGCGCCGGATCTGGGTGACGATCGACGATCGCAGCCCATCGATGCTGCGCGGCCTGCGGCTCGACCTGTATTGGGACGGCGCCGCCCAGCCGGCCGTCTCGGCGCCGCTCGGCGATTTCTTCGGTTTTGGCCTGGGCCGATTAACCCGCCTGCAATCGTCCCTGTTCACCAGCCCCGAAGGCCGCAGCTTTACGTGCTACGTGCCGATGCCGTTTCGGCAGGGCGCCCGGATCGTGGTGACCAACGAGTCCGGCCGCGACCTGGGGATGCTGTTCTTCGACGTCGATTGCACCCTCGGCGATCAGCACCCGCCCGACGTGGCGTACTTCCACGCCCACTGGCGCCGCGAAAACCCGACCAGGGTCATGCGCGACTATGAACTGCTGCCGCGGGTCGTGGGACGTGGGCGTTTCCTGGGCGTCAACGTCGGCGTCATCGCCAATACGCAACGCTACTTCCGCAGCTGGTGGGGTGAGGGCGAGGTCAAGATCTTCCTGGACGGCGACACCGATCACGCCACCCTGTGCGGGACCGGCACCGAGGACTATATCGGCACCGGCTGGACCCAGGGCCAGTACTCGGATCAGTATCAGGGGTGCCACATCGCCGATCACGATCACTTTCAGTATTGCTTTTATCGTCTGCATGTGCCGGATCCGGTCTGGTTCCACAGCGATATCCGCGCCACGATCCAGCAGATCGGCTGCTGGGACCCCGAGTCCCTGCCGAAGATGCACGCGGCCGGTGAAGCGCTCCAGCTTGGTCAGGACGTCGTCGATCTGCCCGCGCGGATCGCTGACACCCCCTTTGGGATCTACGAACGCGAGGATGACTGGTCGAGCTGCGCGTGGTTCTACCTCGATCGGCCCGAGAACGGCCTACCGGCTTTGGCGCCGGTGGCGGAGCGGATCGCCGGGCTGCCCTGACGGACGCGCAGACAACCTGGAACGAAAGAGGAAAGTCCGGCGGTCGAGCCCACGACCGCCGGACTTTCACGTTTTCACGGAACTCTCATGCGTTTGGGGTTTCCCAACCGGCGGAATATCGGGCCGCCGGGCGCGGGCGGCGTTAGAATGTCCTGAGCGGGGTGCATCCATTGAACGGACTTGAACGTAGAGAGAGCATTGCCACATGAATCTCACCGAAAACATCCGGGTCGCGCTCCGGGCTTTGAGCGCCAATAAGCTGCGGTCGGCTCTGACGATGCTGGGCATCATCATCGGCGTCGGTGCCGTGGTTGGTTTGCTGGCCATCGGCAACGGCGCGTCGGCCGTGATCACCAACCAGGTGCAGGGGATCGGCTCCAATCTGGTGCAGGTAGTGGCCGGACGCATCCGGCAGGGCGGCCAGTCGACCCAGGGCACGCTCTATCTCTCCGACTACGAGGCCCTCAAGCGCGAGCTCAAGAACGTGGCCGGCATCGCGCCGCTGGCGCAGGCCAGTGCCACGGTGACCTATGAGCGCGAGACGCTGACGGCTCAGGTGACGGCCAGCGCCCCGGACTTCCTGCAGGTGCGCAGCTATGAGATCGAGCGCGGTCGGTTCATCACCGACGCCGACAACAATCGCGGGGCGCGCGTTGCCGTACTGGGCAGCGAGACGGCTCGCCAGCTCTTCGGCGGCCTCAACCCGATCGGGCGAACCGTGAAGATCAACGGGGTGCAGTTCGACATCATCGGCCTGTTCGTGACCAAAGGCGGCGGCGGGTTCGGCAGCGCGGACGAGATCATCGTCATCCCACTCGAGACCGGCTACGCCCGGCTTTCGGGTTCGACCACAGTCCGCAACGGCAAGCAAACCCTCAGCGGCATCAGCATCTCGGCCTCGAGCCCCGAGGTCCTGGAACAGGTCAAGAAGGACCTCGAGCGGATCATCCGACGCGAGCACAAACTGCGGAACGGCGACACGAATGACTTCACGATCTTCACCCAGGCCGAACTCCTGAGCACGCTCGGGACGATCACGACCACGCTTCAGGTCTTTTTGGGCGCCATTGCGGGCATCTCGCTGCTGGTGGGCGGGATCGGCATCATGAACATCATGTTGGTCTCGGTCACCGAGCGCACCAAAGAGATCGGTTTGCGCAAGGCGGTCGGCGCTCGCCAATCCACGATCCTGGGCCAGTTCCTGGTCGAGACGATCGTGCTCAGCCTGGTGGGCGGGATCCTGGGGATCGGCCTCGGCCTCGCCATCGCCTTCGGCGTGACCGTGGCGGATCTGATCCAGGCCGAGGTGACCTGGCAGTCGATCGCCCTGGCGTTCGGTTTCTCGGCCGCGGTCGGGCTCTTCTTTGGCATATATCCGGCTTACCGGGCCTCGCGGCTGCGCCCGATCGAGGCGTTGCGATACGAATAATCGGAGTGACGTGGAGCGGGTGGGTGTCCGCACTCATGAAGCACTCACCCATTCATACGAATTCACACGAACTTCCTAACTCAGCACACACCTTCCACACAAGCCCCACGTATTCTCACTCGTGTTGCCCATGATCAGCCCCGTCGAGGAGACGGAGGCGAACAGGGGGTGATCCGTGGGCCGGTGCTACGCCCATGGATTACCGCGTTTTCACCGCTGTTCGGGTGGATGCACTGCAGACATAGCCCTGTTTTGGGCGCCAAATGGATGAACCCGCGCGTCTGCGCGTTTTACGGAGGATTGGAATGGACATCAAGCGAAACGGCCCGCAGGCGCGGGCGATCGGTGCATTGGTCACACTTGGGCTGCTCGCGGCCGCCTGTGCGCCCCAAGCGGCGCCGCAGCCGACGACAGCCCTGGTGACGACCATCGACACCCAGAGCGCGGTCGAGGCCTCGGGCCCGATCGAAGCCGAGCAGAATGCCTCGATCTTCTGGCGCATCAGCACCGGCACGGTGGCCACGGTCAATGTGACCAACGGTCAGATGGTCAAGGCTGGCGATGCCCTGATGACTGTCGATATCGTCACGGCGCCGCAAAACGTCATCCAGGCCCAGGCGGATCTGATCAAGGCCGAGGACAACCTCGCCACGGTGCTCGAGGGGCCGACCGAAGAGCAGATCGCGGCCGCCCGTCTGGCTGTGGTTCAGGCCGAGGAAGTCGTGACGGATACGCAGCGCTCGCTGAATAGCGCACTCAACCCGGACGTGGCCTATTACCAGGACCAGGTCGCGCGCGCTCAGGAAAAAGTGATTGCCGCGCAATCGACGGTGGAGGCCGATCAGTATCAGATCAGCCTCCGGACCGCCACTGACGCGCTCAACAACGCCAAGAGCAATCTCGAGCACTGGGAGCGCCTGGAGGCGCAATACCCGGGCTATGGGGCCCAGCACGGCGATGGTTACGTCAACGCTCAGACACGCTATGCCCGGGCGCTCGAAGACTACAACGTCGCCAAGGCCAACGCCGAGAACTCCGGCGTGAACAATGCCAATGCCCTGGCCAATGCCCAGGAGGCGCTCGAAGATGCGCAGGCCAACCTGGCGGCCGCGCAGCGCGGGCCGGATGCCGAGGACGTCAACTTCTATACCGTCAAGCTCGAGGATGCGCAGGCACGGTTGGCAAAAGCCCAGGAAGACCTGGCCGACATGCTCGACGGCGTGAACGACGACGACCTGGCCGTGGCCCAGGCTGCGGTCGACGCCGCCAAGGCAACCGTCGCGCAACTCACGCTGACGGCGCCCTTCGACGGCGAAGTGCTGTCGGTCAACTATCTGCCCGGCGATCCGGTGTCGTCGGCCGAGGCCGGGGTCGTGCTGGCGCGTCGCGACCAGCTCCACATCAACGTGAACGTCGACGAAGCCGATATCACCAGCCTGGCGTTGGGCGATGCCGTGATCGTCACGTTTGATGCCATCGGCGATCTCGAGCTCCCCGGCTCGGTCGTCAACATCAACCCGGTCGGCGTCACCACGCAGGGTCTGGTGCGCTATACGGTCCGGGTCGACCTCGAAGCGACGGACCCGCGGGTGTTGCTGGGCATGACGGCCGACGTCAGCATCGTCACCGACTCCGAGCGCGGGGTGCTGGCCGTGCCGCTCGATGCGGTCCAATCGGACAACGACGGCGAGTATGTCAATTTGCTCAAGGCCGACGGCACGGTCGAGCGGGTGGCGGTCGAGACCGGCGCGGTGCAGGACGACCTGATCGTTGTGCGCGGCAGCCTGTCGGATGGCGACACCGTGCAGGTGCCGGCGCCGCAAGAGACCACGTCCAACGGGCCGTTCGGCGGCTAAGGCGCGAGAGACCGACATGATCGATATCACCGAAGTCCGCAAGATTTACAAGATGGGCGACCAGGAGGTCCGGGCCCTGGATGGCATCGACGTGCACATCGGCAAGGGCGAGCTGGCGGCCATCATGGGCCCGTCGGGTTCGGGCAAGAGCACCTTGCTGGCCATCCTGGGCTGTCTCGATACGCCGACCTCTGGCTCGTACAAGCTCGACGGCCTCGCGGTCGAGAAGATGAGCGACAACCAGCTGGCCGACGTGCGCAACAAGAAAATCGGGTTCGTCTTTCAGCAGTTCATGCTCCTGGCCCGCACCTCAGCGCTCGAGAACGTCATGCTCCCGTTGACTTACGCCGGGATCAACGGCCGCGAACGCCGCCGCCGGGCCGAGGAGGCCCTGGCGCGTGTCGGGCTGCAGGACCGGATGGACCACCGGCCCAACGAGCTCTCGGGCGGCCAGCAGCAACGCGTGGCCATCGCCCGTGCGTTGGCCAACAGCCCGGCCATCTTGCTGGCCGACGAGCCCACCGGCGCCCTCGACAGCAAGACCGGCGCCGACATCATGGCCCTGTTCCGGCGCCTGCACGACGAGTTCGAACAGACCGTGATCATCGTCACGCATGATCCGGGGATCGCGTCTCAGACCAATCGCACACTGCGGATCGCCGACGGCAAAATCGTAGGCGATGACTGGCACCCGAACGGCCGGTCGGCCAACGGCACCGAAGAGACAGTCGTGGCGGCCCCCGCCGCCGCGCATTAACGAGAGACAAAATGGATTTCCTCGAGAACGTCCGCATCGCCTTGCGCGCGCTCAGCGCCAACAAGCTGCGCTCGACCCTGACGATGCTGGGCATCATCATCGGCGTGGGCGCCGTGGTCGGCCTGCTGGCCATCGGCAACGGCGCGGCAGCCTCGATCACGGCGGATGTGCAGGGCATCGGCTCCAACTTGATCCAGGTGATCCCGGGTCAGATGCGGGGCGGCATGGGTGGCGGCGCGGCGAGTTCCGCCGTCCTGACCATGGACGACGTCGATCTGCTGCAGGACAACCTGAAGAACACGGCCGGCATCGCGCCGGTGGCCCAGGTCGGCGCGACCGTCACCTACGCCAACACGACCGACAACCAGACCGTGACCGCCACCACGCCCGATTACCTTGCGATCCGCAACCGCGAGATCCTGCGCGGGCGGGCCCTGTCGGACGCCGACGGCGAGCGGGCCGCGCGCGTGGCCGTGATCGGCACCGAGACCGCGCGCCAGATCTTCGACGGGCTCAACCCGATTGGGCGCACCTTCAAGATCAACGGCGTGCAGTTTGAAGTGGTCGGCCTGCTGGTTGAGCAGGGCGGTTCGGGCTTCGGCAGCGCCGACGAGGTCATCCTGATCCCGCTCGAGACGGGCTTCACCCGCCTGCTGGGGACATCAACCGTTCAGAGCGGCCAGCGCACCATCAACAGCATCCTGGTCTCGGCCGCCGACCCGGATCGGCTCGACACCGTCACGGGCGACATCGAACGGCTGCTGCGTCGCGAGCACGGCCTCGCGGCCGGTGAGGACAACGACTTTTCGGTCTTCACGCAACAGGAGATCCTGTCGACGCTCGGGACGATCACGACCACGCTTCAGGTCTTCTTGGGCGCCATCGCCGGCATCTCGCTGTTGGTGGGCGGTATCGGCATCATGAACATCATGCTGGTCTCGGTCACCGAGCGCACGCGCGAGATCGGTCTACGCAAGGCCGTCGGCGCCCGGCGCAATATCATCCTTGGCCAGTTCCTGACCGAGACGCTGGTATTGAGCATCTTCGGCGGGATCCTGGGCATCCTCTTCGGGGTCGGCATCGGCGCGATCACGACGGCGACCGGCATGCTGACCGCGCAGGTCACCTGGGAGTCGATCGCCATGGCCTTCGGCTTCTCGGCCCTGATCGGCCTGTTTTTCGGTATCTACCCCGCCTATCGCGCCGCCAACCTGCGGCCGATCGAGGCGCTCAGATATGAGTGATTGAGTGCGTGGGTGGTTGGGCGAATTCGCTCCATCACCCACTCACCCCGTCACACACGCCCCCATGAAAAAGGTTCTGGTCGTCGACGACGAACCCAAGCTGGCCGCGATCGCGCGCGATTATCTGGTCGCCGCCGGGTACTCGGTCATCGTCGCCCCGGACGGCCCGGAGGGCCTGGCGCTGGCGCGCAAGGAGCGGCCGGACCTGATCGTGCTCGATCTGATGCTCCCGGGCATGGATGGGTTGGATGTCTGTCGCGAGATCCGACGTGAATCGAACGTGCCGATCGTGATGTTGACGGCACGAGTCGAGGAGACCGACAAGTTGATCGGCCTCGAGCTGGGCGCGGACGACTACCTCACGAAGCCCTTCAGCCCGCGCGAATTGGTGGCCCGGGTGCGCGTCATTCTGCGCCGGGCCGCCGGCGGCGACCCGCCCGAATTGATCCGCGCGGGCGCGCTGACGCTCGACCGCTCCCGCTACCAGGCCCAACTCTCCGGGCGTTCGATGGATCTGACACCGACCGAATTCGAGATCCTGGCGACTCTGGCGGCTCAACCGGGGCGGATCTTTTCGCGTGACCAGTTGCTCAACGCCGCCCACGGTCTTTCGTTTGACGGCTACGAGCGCGCCATCGATTGGCACATCCGCAATCTGCGGCGTAAGCTCGAGGCCGACGATGTTGCGCACATAGTGACCGTGCATGGTGTGGGTTACAAATATGTCGTCTGAGCGCGGCGCATCCCCGGCCTCACCCCTCGACCCGCGCGCCTCGGCCACGTTGATCCGGCAGCGCCTGCTCCGGCTCCTGGGCAGCGCTCTCGGGCTGACCCTGTTGACGGTTTTGGTGATCCTGGTGGTGATCGGGCTCCTGGTGGGGATCGTCTTCCGCGAGGGTGTCCCGCCGTTTCCAAACCACATCAGCCGTTTGCGCGACTACTACGCTGCCAACGACACCTGGGTCGGTGCGCAATCGGAGTTCGATTCGCGCTTTACAAACTGGGTGCTGATCGGGACTGACGGTCGGGTCTACGCTGCCGGCACGAACTATCCCGGCCCACTGGGCGAGCCACTGGAGCGCATCGACAATCTCGAGATCCATGTTCCGCTCCGGGTCGATGGCGTGGTGGTGGGTGAGTTGGTCACATTTGGGGGCATCAGTTCTTTCAATGACCTGGCTATCGACGTCCTTGGGCAGGTCGGCCTGGTCTTCATGATCTTGTTCGTCATCCTGGCCTTCTTCGCCGGATTGGTGGCCTACCAATTGGCACGCCGCTATGTCGACCCGCTGGCGGATGTGATCGCCGCGGCGCAGCTGGTAGCCGGCGGCCGGCTCTCGGCCCGGGCTCCGGTGCGCGGCACCGGCGACCTGCGCGTGCTCAACGACAGTTTCAATCACATGGCGGATGCGCTCGAGCGCAGCGACCGTGAGCGACGCGAGTTGTTGGCCGATGTCGCCCACGAGCTGCGGACACCGCTCAGCATCGTCCAGGGCCGCCTGGAGGGCATGGTCGATGGCATCTACGACCTGACTCCCGAGTCGATTGCGCCGGCGCTCGAGGAGACGTATCTGCTCGAGCGTCTGGTCGAGGATCTGCGCACGCTGACACTGGCCGAAAGCGGGACCCTGCGCTTTGACACGCAACCCATTCAGATCGCCGACGTCGCCCGCCGGGTCGTGGGTGTCTTCCAGGCACCGGCAGCCGAGCATGGCGTCTCGTTGCATCTGGAGGCCGCGGAGCCGGCGCCCACGGTCGAGGCGGATCCGATTCGCATGGAACAAATCATCGGCAACCTGGTTGACAACGGACTGCGCTACACGCCGGCCGGCGGGCGGGTCGAGCTCTCGGTGTTTGCGGTCGATGGGCACGTGCATCTCTCCATCGCCGACACGGGACCTGGAGTTCCCGAGGCCGAGGTCGCTCGGATCTTCGATCGGTTCTGGCGCGGCGAGAAGTCTCGAGCGCGCGTCGCCGGCGGAGCCGGTCTGGGTCTGGCGATCGTGCGCCAGCTGGTCGAGGCCCAGGGCGGCGCAACCCGCGCATCGCTACGGTCTGAAGGCGGCCTCGTCATCACGGTCGCCTTTCCACGCTCACGGACGTTACCCGAATCGAAACCCGCTTCTTAGTTTCGGCACATCACTCGCACACATCAGTGTGCTACGGTGCAGCGTGGCGACGAGAGCGGCCACTCGACTCCCGATATTCTGGGGAGACGCAAATGAATATGAATTCACGCAAACCGTTCCCAATGCGGTTGTGGGTGAGTCGCGGGCTTGGCGCGTTGGCGTTGGCCGCCGGCACTGTCGTGGCACAGCCAGCTTTCGCTGCTTCCACGGCCCACATCACGCTCTATGTCACCGGCGCTCCCTCAACTGCCTGGGTTGAGGTGGAGTGGCAGAACCCTGTCGACTCGAGCTGGCAGGTGGTCACCGGCTGGCAGGGCGACCTCGATTACACGGACTCCGGCGTTGCCTATAAGCAATGGGCAGTGGATCAACGCGACTACGGCACCGGGCCCTTCCGCTGGGTCGTGTGCGTCAAGAAGGGCGGCGCGGTCATGGCGACCAGCCAGACCTTCAAGCTTCCGACCGATTCCGCGGCCAACCTGGTGATGACGCTCAACGCTGCGACCACGTCCCCGGTCGCCTCGACCGGCGCCAAGCCGGCGGCCACACCGGCCGCCGCCAGCGCGACGCCAATGACCCTTTCGTCCTGGACAAAGAACGAAGGCTTTGATGCGAAGGGTGAGGCGATCGCGCGCATTACCATGATGATCGCCCCTATTTCACCGCAAGCGTTCGTGGGCGTCCAGTACAAGGATGCCGAAGGAGTCTGGCAGGATGTCACGGGCTGGCAGACCGGCATCACGATCAACGAGAAGGGCGTTGGCGTGGTCCAGTGGGCAGTCTGTAAGCGGTGTTTCGGAAACGGCCCTATGCGCTGGATCATCTATGGCGCCCAGGGCGGAGCGGTGGTCGGTGTGAGCCCGGAGTTCAACCTGCCGACGGATGTGGGCGTCAACTTCGTCATGCACCTGACAAACAAGTAACCCACCCTGGTGTTTGCACAGCGCCGATGGTCACGTGCAACGGCGCGCACCCGCGTCTATGAACTCCCGGGTGAGTGCACAATGAAAGCGGGGATCGAGCGAACTCGATCCCCGCTTTCATTGTGCGTGACGTGAAACCGTCAGCCGTTGAGCGAGCTCTTGGCCGATTGGATCAGGGGCGTGATCGAGGCGAACAGGGTCTCGAAGTCGTCAGGCTTGACCTTGACGACCTCGAGCGCCGCCGGCTCGATCGGGTAGTTGCTGGTGTCGTGACCGGCGCCGATCCCGTTTTTCACCAGGACCGCGTCGGCGACATGTAGCACGGCTGCGAGTTTGGCGCCCTGGCCGGCCAGCGACGGGTGATGGTGATGGGCGATCGCATCGACCAGCAGGTCGGGCAGGTTCCAGCGTTTGGCGACCGCGGCGCCCAGGGTCGCATGGTCGATGCCCAGATACTGGGTCTCGAGATCGACGGTCGGGGCGGTGCGCGCGTTCATGTTCGGGATGGCTTCTTCTTGCAGCAGGGTATCGAGCGCGAGCATTCCGATGTCGGCCAACATTCCGGCCGCGTAGGCGGCCTCGGCCAGACCTGTGCCGAGGCGATCAGCCAGCAGGCGCGAGCCGGCGGCCATACCGATGGCGTGCGTCCACAGCTCGCCGCGGTTCAGGCCGTAGCCGGGCAGGGGTCGGTTCATCAAATACGAAACCGAGGCCGATAGCAACAGGCTTTTGACGTTTTGCTGCCCGAGGAAATTGACCGCGTGCTTAACCGACGCAATCTTGTGCGCCGTAGCGAAGTAGGCCGAGTTGGCCAGACGCAGGACCATGCCGGTCATGGATTCATCCAGGGCCAAAACACCCGCCAGGCGATCCGCATCGTAACTGGGATCACTCACCAGGGCCAGCGCCTTTTGCACGGTATGGCCCATCGGCGAGAGTTTGTCGATCTTCTGGATGAGCGGCTCGAGGTTAATTTGGGTTTGCAGCATGGCTACGCCTGTCTGATCGGCTGAAAGTACGTATCATGTTATCTGTTCGCCTAGGCCTTGGGCCATAAGTGAGCGGTAAAACCTGACGCCTGCCCGATCGAATCGCATCCCCGGGCGGGCCGTTAACCGCAGCCCGTCTTTACGGATAATTCGTCTTGTGCGCGCAGTCGGCAATATGAAAAGGCCGCGCCGGGTTTCGGCGCGGCCTTGGTCGCGGGCAGTGCAGGGCTCAGGCGGTCGCGGGGCGCGTGGCGACGGCGCGGATGACGTCGAGTAGTTGATCGAGCGCCTGATATTTCGACACAAAACCACGCGCGCCGGCGGCTTCTGCCCGGGCGCGCACGTGGTCGTCGTCGTGCATGCTCAATATGACGACCGCGCAATCCGGCGCGACGTCGCGCAGCCGCTCGGTCGTGGCGATGCCGTCGAGGGTCGGCATGTCGATGTCCATCAAGACGACATCGGGTTGGAGCTGCGGGGCCAGCTCCAAAGCGGTTTCTCCGCTTTCGGCTTGGCCTACGATCGTCACGTCGGGCTCGATCCCGAGCCAGACGCTGACGGCCTCGCGCATCACGGCCTGGTCGTCTACAAGAAGTAACTTAATCATGATCAGCGTTGACAGAGTATGGCGCAGGGACTGCGCTTGATAGGTCCTAGTTTATACTCAAGTGACCGGGGCGCCATCCCACTGATGGCCTAGTACCGCCCGGCCTCGCGCGGTCCAAGGTAGGAAACCAGTCCTATGCTCAAAGTCGTTCATGACCCACGTCACCTGGTCCACGACACAAGCGCATTGACCATCCATGGGCAACCCTTCTTCGAGGTCCCGGCGCGGGCCGAGATTCTGCGGACCGCCCTGGCCGAGAGCGGCTGGTGCTCGTTGGTCGGCCCCGAGGCACACGGGCGCGGCCCGTTGGAGGCCGTCCACACGCCCGAGTATCTCGACTTCCTCGCGAGCATTTTCGAAGCCGGAGCGCCGTTTCGGCATACGCTGGGCGCGGCGCCAGTGTTGGGCGATACGTTCGCTCCCCCAGGCACGCGGTTCCGGTCGTCGCACCCGTGGGCCCAACTCGGGCGTTTCACCTTCGACATCGAGGTGCCGTTTTATCCCGGCACGTGGGTGGCCGTCTCCGCCAGCGTTGAGTGTGCCTTGACCGCCGCTGATTTGGTCCTGGGCGGCGAGCGCGCGGCATACGCTCTGTGCCGCCCGCCGGGCCATCATGCCCTGTCGGCCCGAGCCGGAGGCTACTGCTACCTGAACAATGCCGCGATCGTCGCGCGCTTTCTGCAGCAACGCCATGGCGGCATGCGGGTGGCGATCCTCGATATCGACTTCCATCATGGCAACGGCACGCAGGAGATCTTTTATTCGGATCCGGGCGTGTTGTACGCTTCACTGCATGCCGACCCGGATGGCGAGTATCCGTTCCACTGGGGCGGCGCCGACGAACGCGGCGAAGGGGCGGGGCTGGGCGCCAACCTCAATGTGCCGCTGCCGGCCGGCACCGATGACGCCCGCTATCTCGAGGCGCTCGATGACACGCTCGCGTCGATCCGCGAATACGCCCCGATCTTCCTGATCGTATCGGCCGGCTTCGACATCGGCGTCGGCGATCCGTCGGTGCTGACCGGGGACTTCAAGATCTCGCCTGAAGGCTTTAGCGCGATCGGTCGTCGCGTGCGCGCGCTTGATCTGCCCACCGTCATCGTGCAAGAGGGCGGCTATCGCCTGGAGACATTGGCCGCGAATGCGACGGCGTTTCTGAGCGCGTTCAGGTGAGCCGCGTCTCGCCATAGCTTTCGGGTGTCTTAAAAAACAGGGCTGATCACAAGATCAGCCCTGTTTGCTGGCAGACTGCGCGCGCGGCTCACGAGCCGCAGCGGCTACTTCGGCATCGCCCCGAACAGCGTCCGCATCTTGTCGAGCGAGGCATCGTCGACGACGGCCAGGACTTCATCGGCTTCCTGGAATACCAGCCCGCCCCGCGGAACCTGAACCTGTCCATCGCGGATCACGGCCGCGATCACGGCCGTCGTGGGGAGTGGAAGATCCTTGAGCGCCAGCCCGATCATAGGCGACCCCGACGGCAGCTTCTCTTCGACCAACGAGTACTCGCCGCGCCGCAATTTGAGTAGGGTCATCATGTCGCCGAGCGACATCTCCTCTTCGAGCAGCTTGGCGATGACGTCGGCCTGGTTGACGCATACATCCACGCCGAAGTCGGAGTTGAACAGCCAGGCATTGCGCGGGTTGTTCACCCGTCCGATAATGCGCTTGACGCCAAATTGAAAACGGCCGAGCGCCGCGATCACGAGGTTGTCGGCGTCGTCGGCCGTGACCGCCGCCAGTACCTGCGATTCCTTGAGCCCGGCGGTCTCCAGGATCTGCGGATCGGTCGGGTCACCCTCGATGATGACCTCGGTCGGTAGTTCGCGATGCAGGGCCGAGAGCCGGGCAGCCGACGATTCCACCACGCGAACGTTATGGCCCTCCGAAAGCAAAAGCCCGGCGAGATGTTGACCCGTGCGGCCGCCGCCGGCGATGATGACACGCATGTGAGCTCTCCCTTATTTCGCGTTCGCGGCGGTAACCGGCTGAGCGATTCGCTCACGCAGGCCGACAGTGGCTTGATCACGGGCCGAAACCAGGATCACGTCGTTGTCCTGGATAGTGGTGTCGACCGCCGGCAAAACGGCCTGGCCGCTGCGCTCGAGCGCGACCGGCAGGACGTCGACGGGCAACACCTCGGAGATCTTGCGGCCCACCCAGTGATCGGGGACGCAGATTTCGTAGATCTGGACCTCGCCGCTTCCGGCCGAATGCACGCTGCGCATGCCCGGGTGCAGCAGGATGTCCTCGATCCGTTGCGCTGCCCAGGACGACGACGCGATCGTCCGGATCCCAAGCTGCTCGTAGATCGGCGCGCGGCGCGGGTTGTACACGCGGGCCACGACGTGATCCAGCTTGAAGATCTCCTGGGCCATGCGCGCGACCACGATGTTGACACTGTCCGAAGACGACGTCGCGGCCAGGGCATGCGCCTCGCCGATCCCGGCGCGCTTGAGGGCCGTCTGGTCCATGCCGTCACCCTGAACGGTGCGCCCGGTGAAGTCCGAACCGAGCCGGTCAAACGAGTCCTGATTCGCGTCGAGCACCGTCACGCGATGGCGCTTGGCGCACAGAGACAGCGCCAGCTCGGCACCGACCCGGCCGCAGCCGACGATGATGATGTGTTGATCCGTAGACAATGTCATGGGCGTTCTGCCTTGTGTCTCCCGAGAGGCCTGCGCGGCCCCGTAGTCCGATCCAGGACTGTACTCTTGGCCGGGGGGCATGTCAAGCGCTTGTTGATCCTACCCGTTTGAGATGACCCGGCCGGGCTCACGGCCCAAAAGATGACGGCAGCTTGACCGGAACTTAATCACAAGCGGTTATGACTGAGCCATGCTTCCCGCCCCACACCCTGCCGACCGCCTGCACCCGCTTCCGGGCCAGGCCATTCATCTGGGACACAGCGCCGTCCTGTTGAATATCGCGGGCTTGCGGGTCCTTTTGGATCCGGCCACGCTCGACGGGCTGGCGACGGCGCCGTTCGCCAATCTCGCCGCGCCGACGCAGACCCGGTTGACGTCGTATCGGCCGCTGGTTGATTTCTCGGAGATCGTGCCGTCCGCGCCGGCGCTGGCCCGTTCGGCTGACGTCGTGTTGTACTCCCACCTGCACGCCGATCACTTCAGCGCCACCGTGTTGCAGACCCTCATGGCGCACAATCCCGATTTGCGCGTCATCCTTCCCCACGGCGCGACCCGGTTGTTGCGCGCGCCGCGGCCGGCGCCGGGCAGAGCGCTCGAGCGCGGGTTGAAGGCGCTGTCAAGCGCCGGCTGGCTGGATACGACCCCGGACGGCTTGCGCGAATACTTGAGGCTGCCGGCACCCGATCTCCCCTGGGCGCGGACGTTCGAGGTGGCAGACGGCGGCGCCGTCGTCCTGCGCGACATGCCGCGCGTGGTCCTGCGGGCCTTCGCGGTTCGACATCCTCGGCCGTTGATGTGGGTCCCCACGCCCTTCGAAGCAGCCTATCCGCTCGTGCTGGGGTTCGAGATCGGCTACGACGACCGTGGACGCTGGCGCCAGGTGTTGCTCGTCGGTGAGACGGCTCTGGACGCAGGGGTGCTGCAACGCCTCCTGCACAATGCCGCCACGCTCTCGGCCGCATTCCTGCCAGTAGATTTGCCGTTGGGCGGCCCGCTCCTCGAGACCTGGTATGCGCATGACTGCCATGCGCCGCCGGCTTTTCTGGCCATGGCCGCGCGCCTGGCCGGCCCGCGCTCAACGATCGTCCCGATCCATCAGGGGTTGTGGTGCTACGACTTTCAGCCGTCCGACGTGCCAGACCTGAACCGTCAGCGCCGGGGGCCGACGCCGCTCGCGCAAACCGTGGAGGACGCCCTGGTCTCCGCCGGCGCCCACTCCGCCTTCGGGCCGCTCCGGCTGCACGCCTGGCGTCACCTGACCGATGTGGTGGCCGCGCTGCCGCCCCAGGCCGTTCTGGCCGACCCGACGCCGGGTCGGCCGTTTGGCTTTGACCACGGCGCTTCTTCGTCACCGGTCTGGGCGCAACCCAGGCCCGGATCCGTGTCTCGTCAGCCGCTCAACGCTCCGTTCCCGGCCGGTCTGGATTGAGATCCGTCACTCCGGCGGCGCCGCGCCGGCCAGGACGCCCTCGACCCGTTCGCGAGTCGGGGCCGATGCCGCTCCGCCGTGGCCCTGCGTGGAGAGCCCGCCGCACACGTTCCCCCAGCGCAGACATTCGGCCGGCTCCGCGCCCGACATCCAAGCTGTGAGAAAGCCGGCGTTGAATACGTCGCCGGCGCCGGTGGTGTCGATCGGTGTCACGGGCAGCGCCGGCGCGTGCCAGGCCCGACCGCCACGCCACAGCCCCGCCCCGGATGCGCCGTCCTTGATGACCACGCAGGGCGTAACACGCTGCAGGAGCCGTCCGGCGGAATCGACGCTGTCGGCCTCGGTCAGGCGAGTGGCCTCCGCCGCATTCGGCAAGAAGAGATCCACCCTGGTCAGCGCCTCGACCACCCGCGGGTCGGTCAGGCGCACGTTGTGCTCCTGACAGTCCATCGAGACCGCGGCGCCGCGGGCGTGCGCGGCGTCGAAGAGCGCGCAAGCGGCCGGCCCGGTCGTCAACCCCCCGATGTGCAGGTGTCGAAAACCGACCCGGTCGATCACGGCGCGGGCGAGGTCGAGGATGCCCGGCTCGGGGTCGACGTAGCTGATGAACGCCCGATCCTCGGGGAACGAAAGCGAAACCGTGACGCGCTGATACGGCCGATCCAGACGGGTCACCAGCTCGGTGCCGATGCCCTCCCGTTCGACAGCCTCCTGAATGATTCGGCTGAAGACGTCGTTGCCCAACCGCGCGATCCAACCGACTTTGAGCCCCAGACGCTTCAGCGCGAAGACGGTATTGAGCGCGCCGCCCACCGTCACGGTGAGCGCCTGCGTGTAGATCTCGGTTCCGAGGGTCGGCATGCGCGGCACACCGCTGAAGACGACATCGCAGAAGTAATCGCCCGGGACGAGGATGTCGTAGGCGGTCACCGGCGCCAGGCTCCGATCAGGGCTTCATGTGCGCGCAGGAAGGCGTCGACCAGCCTCTCGGCCAGGGGATACGACCCGACCAGCGGGTGCGCGGTCAGCGCCTGCACGGCCAGCCCGGCGTTGCGGGTCAGCGCCGCCTGGGCGGCCAGGCGCTCGTAGAGCTTGACGCTGCGCATTAGCGTCAAGCGGTCGGGCGGTATCTCGCCGACTGCTTCAGGCCGCACGCCGTGTGCGTCGACCCAGCACCCGATTTCGACCACGTCATCATCGGCCAGGCCCACGATCGCGCCCTGGTTGGGCACGTTCAGCCCGGTGTAGGTCGGCTCGTCATTCTCGATGGCCGTGATGCAGTTCATGACCACGCCGGCATACCCCTCGTCATCGTGCGGCGCGGTGGGGGTGTCGGGCGAGGCCGGCCTTTCCAGCGTCGGGCGCGGGACGTCGGCGCGACGCGCATGGGCCATGTAGGTGGCGCCCCGGGCGGCCATTACGTCGTGATAGGCCGCCAGACCGGCGACGTCGTTGCCGCGCAGCCCGCGCAGGCGTTCGAGCAGCCCGCGCGTCAGGCGCAGGGTCTCCTCGCCGCGCGTCTCGGGCTTCTTGAGCAGCGCCGCCAGCGCCTCGTCGCGATGGTAGAAGTAGTGCAGATACTCGTTCAGGAAGGCGCGTTGCCAGGTCACCACCCCGGGCGCGAACAGGCTCAGGTGCGTTCCGCCCACAAAGCGCGGGTCGCCAAGCAGGGCGGGGAAGACCTCTTCGCCACCGCTGCCATCGGCCTCGCACCCGACCCGCACGCTCGGCGTCCAGGACAGATGGTTGAGACCGTAGACCGTGTGGTGCACCTGGTTCTTGGGCACGCCGAGGTGGTGGCTGACCGCGTTCTGGGCGCCGTTGGCGCTGTCGCAGATCCCGAGGACGCGGTCGAAGCCCGCATCCTGCAGAGCCTGCGCGACCAGCCCGGCCGGGTTGGTGAAGTTGTACAGCCAGGCGCCCGGCGCGCCGATTTCGCGCACCATCCGGGCGTAATCGACGATGGCCGGGATGCTGCGCAGCGCCATCGCGAAGCCGGCTGCGCCCGTGGTCTCTTGCCCGAGCACCCCCAGCCCGAAGCAGATCCGCTCGTCGATGGCGCGGCCCTGTTCGCCGCCCGGCCGGATCGACGTGACGACGTGGTGGGCGCCGGCGATCGCGGTCTCGGCCGCAGTGGTGAAGTGCACGCTAAAGGGGGCGTCAGCCGCCAGGTGGCGGCACAGCCCGCCGATCAAGTCGAGCTTCTCGGCATCGGTGTCCATCAGCCAGAGCTCGGTCAGGTTCAGGCGGTGCGCGCGCCGGATCAGGGCCGGGATGAGTTGCGGCGTGCGCACGCTTCCGCCGCCGATGACAGTGAGTTTCATGTGGACATTATCCGCGAAAAACAGGGACGAGGGGCGAGCGTTGGTGCGTTCGCTCTTCCCTCGTCTCTCTTCCCTCCTCCGCCTTACGCCTTCTCGAACTGACTGTTATGCAGCTCCGCGTAGAACCCGCCGGTGGCGAGCAGCTCTTCGTGCGTGCCCTGCTCGACGATGTCGCCATGACGCATGACCAGGATCAGGTCCGCGTCGCGGATGGTCGAGAGCCGGTGGGCGATCACGAAGCTGGTGCGGTTCTTCATCAGGCCGTCCATCGCGCGCTGGATCAGAATCTCGGTGCGGGTGTCGACCGAGCTGGTTGCCTCG
>JAEURK010000124.1 GCA_016789175.1 Anaerolineales bacterium | reverse complement strand
CCCCCCCGCTGTCCCCCCCCGCTCCTCCCTCTTCATTTTAAAGGGCCTTGACAAAGTGTAAAAACAACACTATATTTAGTGTACGTTATACACAAATAGGAGGCCACATGGCAAAGACGGCTGCAACCCCGCTGATCGGGTTCTTCAAGGGGGAGCCCAGTGACTACGTTGTGGTGCACAAGGCCGGCCGTCTGGTGCGGCATGGCGCCGGGTTGGCCTTCTGGTATTGGGGGCCGCTGACCAGTCTGGCCTCGATCCCGCTCAGCACGATCGATGTGCCCTTCATCTTCACCGAGTCGACCGGCAGCTTTCAACCGGTGACCATCCAGGGCCAGCTCACCTATCGGGTGGTGAAGCCGCTGGTCCTGGCTCAGGCCCTGAACTACGGCATCGATCCGCTCACCCGGCGGCATCTGACCACCGATCCGGAGAAACTCCCGGCGCGAATCCTCAACGCCCTGCAGGCGCGGGTGCGCGCGGCGCTGGCGGGCCGGTCGCTGGAGGACGCGCTGCGCGAGTCGGCCCAACTGGCGAACGCGGCCCTCGACGGGCTGCGCGAAGAGGCGGCGCTGGCTGCGCTGGGGATCGAGGCCCTCAACGTGGCCGTGCAGGCGGTCAAGGCCACGCCGGAGCTGGCCAAGGCGCTGGAGGCCGAGTACCGCGAGGGCTTGCAGCGCCGCGCCGATCAGGCGATCTACGCCCGGCGCGCGGCGGCCGTGGAGCAGGAGCGGCGGATCAAGGAGAACGAGCTGAGCAACCAGCTGGCGCTCGAGCAGCAGCGCCAGGCGCTGGTCGACCTCGAGGGCCAGAACCAGACTCGGGCGGCCGAGTTCCAGGCGCGGGCCAACGAGATCTGGCTGGGCCCCTGGCGCGGCACTGAGGCGCGCACGCTGCTGGCGCTGGCGTTCAAGGCCATGGGCGACAACGCGCAACGCATCGGCACGCTGACGATCACGCCCGACGTGCTCAGCGGCCTGCTGGCCGCGCCGCGCGAGGGCTGACGGAGGGCGACATGCTCGACCGGATCGTGGTGGTGACACGCCCCACCCAGCTGGAGGACCTGATTGCGCGGTTCAACACCGAGGCACAGGCGCGGTTTTACCTCGAGCAACTGGGTGCGTCGTTCGAGGCCGTGCAGGCCGCGCACGAACGCTACCGGGCGGCGCAGACGCTCCTCCGAGCGCAGCTGCCGCCGCGCGTCAAGCAGCATGTGATCGCCCGGGCCTATCTGCCCAACTACCTGTTCGGCGAGCGGGATCTGGTGGTGACGATCGGGCCAGACGGCCTGGCTGCCAACACGGCCAAATACCTGCCGGTGCAGCCGCTCCTGGCCGTCAACCCCGACCCACTCAGCGTGGATGGGGTGCTGGCACGCTGCCCGGTGGAGGCCGCCGGCGCCTGGGTGATGCGCGCGTTGGCCGGGCAGGCGCCGGTGCAGGCGGTGAGCCTGGCCGAGGCCACCCTGCACGACGGGCAGAGCCTGCTGGCGTTCAACGAGATCTTCGTCGGCGCGCGCACGCATGTCTCCGCGCGATATCGACTGACCCTGCACGGCCAGACCGAAGCACAGAGTTCGAGCGGCGTCATCGTCGCGACCGGGGCCGGGTCGACCGGTTGGCTCAAGTCGATCGTCACCGGCGCGGCGGGTGTCGCGGGCGGGTTGGCCGGCGGCGCGTGGACGCCGCCGGCACCGGAAAGTTACCAACTGCCCTGGGAGTCGCCCCGCTTGACGTACGCGGTGCGCGAGCCGTTTGTCAGTCGTCTGTCGGCGGCCGGCCTGGTTTACGGCCCGATCGATCCCGGCGAGTCCTTGATGATCCGCTCCGAGATGCCCGAGGGCGGCGTCATCTTCAGCGACGGCATCGAGTCCGACGCTCTCGACTTCAACGCGGGCGCCATCGCGACGATCCGCCTCGCGACGCGTCAGGCGCATCTGGTTCAAACGCAGAGCGGGATGTGAAAGACAGAGAGGCGAGGAGCGCGGTGGCGTTCGCCCCTCGCTCTACATCCCAGCCCAACCCAGCGCCCAGAACACCACAAGGCCGACTGCGATCGTGAGCAGCACGTTGCGCGTCCGCCAGGCCACGAGGCCGGCCAGCGCGCCCGCGATCAGGCGCGGATTGGCCCACGGCGTCACCCACGCGCCGTCGCGCAGCAGGAGCTCGGGGAAGATGATGGCCGAGAGCACAGCCGGCGGCACGTAACGCAGCGCGCGTGTCACGAGCACGGGCGCTTCAAAGCGACCCAGCAAGGCGATGAACGACAGCCGGGTGGCGAAGGTCAGCAAACCGCCAAAGATCAAGACAGGCAACCAGTCCATCGTTTCCTCAGAGGTCTACGCGCGGTCGGCGCGGCGCCACACCCGCCTGCGCTTCAGCGATCATGCCTGAGAGAATTCCGCCGAGCGCGGCCAGCATCAAGCCTAAATTGAACGGCAACCCATGCGCCAGCACGGCGATCACGCCGGCCGTCACGGCGGCGATCCACATCGGTCGGCCGCGCACGGCCGTAAACACCAGGGCGATGAAGGTCAGGGCCAACGTGAAGTCCAGCCCCCAGCTCGCCGGCACCGAACCACCCAGGAACACACCCACCGCCGTCGCGGCCTGCCAGGAACTCCACAGTGTGAAGGCAGCGCCCAGGGTGTACCAGTGTTGGAAAGGCGGCTTCTGGCCGGCGTCATCGTCGCGTTGATAGCGCACGATGGCCACCGCGTAGGCCTCGTCGGTCAGAAGATAGGCCAGCAACGCTTTCCAGCCCCAATTGAGATGTCTGAGGTACGGCGCCAGCGATGCGCTGTACAGGGCGTGGCGCAGATTGACGATGAAGATCGTGGCCACGACCACGACACCGGCCGTGGCCTGCCCAATCAGCTGCGCTGTGATGAACTGAGCCGAACCGGCAAACACGATCGCGGACATGGCCTGAGCCAGCTCAACGGGCAGCCCGGCGTTGACGGCCAGGACGCCGTAGATCAGGCCGAACGGCATCGTGCCCAGAAGGATCGGGGCCTCGTCGAGGCAGCCCTTCAGGAATTCGGACCCGCGGGTGCGAGCTGGAGCCGTGGCAGTCATAGGCGTGCGCTCGAGGATACGCGAGAAGCCCGATGACGTCTTGGACGAAATTGCCTAGGCAGCGCCGTTGTGTTTTTTGCTGATCGCGCCGGGCGTCACGCCGTAGACGCGTTTGAAATGCCGATTGAGGTGGCTCTGGTCCGAAAACCCGACGGCTGCGGCGGCTTCGGCGATTCCCAGGCCTTGCGCCAACAACGCCCGGGCGCGGTGCACGCGCAACTGCGTCCGATAGGCGTGGGGTGGCAGGCCGAAGTGGCGTTGAAAGAGTCGGATCAGGTGATAGCGGCTGACCTCCGCGGCGTCGGCCACATCCGTCAGCGACAGGTCGGCGGATAGGTCGGCGCTCAAGGCCTCACGGGCCCGGGTGACGGTGCCGGGTGCATCGCGGAACGGGATCGGCGGGATCCGGGCATCCGCGTAGAGACGGATCAGGTCCGCCAGCGCCATCAGCAGCACGCTCTCCCGATCGAGCACGTGCGGCGCGCGTTCGATGGCGCGGTGTGCGCCCGCCAACCGCTCGGCGATAGTAGGGTCATGGATCACGGCCTGCGAAAAGAAAGGCAGCCCGGTCGGGCGTCCGACCAGTTCGCGCGCCACTCCGGCGATCAGGTCGACCGAGGGATAGAACATGCGATACGTCCAACCGTTGTCGCCGGCGGCCGAGCCGGTGTGGATCTCGCCCGGGTTGACGATGACGATGTGACCGGCGGGCGCCACCTCCTCCTGGCCGCGATAGCGGAAGGTCTCGGCGCCCTGCTCGATCACGCCGATCGCGTAGCCCTCGTGAAAATGCGGAGCGAAGCTGTGTGTGATGTAGCGGGCGGTCAGGAGATCGAGATCCCCAAGGGCGGAGTCGCGCCAGAGACGGGCGCGCTCGAGGGTAACTGGCTGCGGGGGCATGTCCGAATTGTATCGGGTTGCGTCGAGCCGCATGCTGGCCGTCCGTCCACCCCGCCGGTCTCGTGCTCTCGATCAACCGGGCAAGCGAGGCGCAAGCAGGCTTGAGCCGACTGCCCGGTTCCCTGTCCTCCGGTGGGCGGACCCGCTAAGAGGTCGATGGTCCCGATAGGGATCGGTCGCGTTGACGAGCGGCCAACCGAATCCGACAATCGACGACGTGTTGCGCCGCGAACCGGCCGACACCTACGCCTATCTGGCCGGCAAGGCCGTGCCGGAGAGTGACGCGTTCGTCCCGGACCGGTCGCGCGCCGTGGTTGGCGAGCTGCTGCACGGGTGCCTGATCGACTGAATGCGATTCCGGGAATGGCCCGTCAAAATCCGGCCGAAATGGGCAGGGTTTTGACGGGTGAGCGGTGATATCCGGCAACATCCGGCCATTCCCGATATCGAGCCGCAAGCCGCCCTGCGTGATACACTCCGCGACGTGCTGACTCCACAACCCATCACCCTGACCGGAAACGTCGTCCGGCTCGAGCCGCTCAGCCTGAACCACATCGCCGACCTGACCCAGGCGGCCTGCGCGGATCCTGAGATCTGGCGTTTCATGCCGTACCCGACCGTGCGCGGCGAGGCCGACATGCAGGCTCAGATCGAAGACCTGCTCAGCCGCCAGGCGCGCGCAACCGATCTGCCATTCGCGGTCTGGCATCTGGCCGAGGGCCGCGCGATCGGCATGTCACGCTACCTCGACATCCAGGTCGCCAACGACAGCATCGAGATCGGCGGCACCTGGTATACGCCGGCCTTTCAACGCACGGCCGTGAACACCGAGTGCAAGTTCTTGTTGTTCACACACGCCTTCGAAGCCCTGGGCTGCACGCGCGTTCAGATCAAGACCGATCTGCGCAATGAGCGCTCGCAGCGCGCGATTGAGCGGCTGGGCGCGGTGCGCGAGGGCGTGCTCCGCGCCCACATGCGCATGCCCGATGGCTACCAGCGCAGCTCCGTGTATTTCAGCGTGTTGGCCGAGGAGTGGCCCACCGTTCGGGCCCGTCTGCGCGGCTGGCTTGACGCCCGGTGAGCGCCGATGCCCATCGACGTCCCGGCTCTGCGCGCGCGCACAAGCAAGATCGCGACCAAGCTGTTCGATCCGGTTGGCTGCGCGACTGAGATCCGCAAGCTCTTCCGCGACCTGGCCGATCATTCGCGCCGCGTCAACCAGCGGCCGGTGGGCGGCCGCCTCGACGAACAGCTGCGCACCCCGACCCCCGTGATCCACGAGATGGCCGTGGCCTTGCGCGTGCCCGTGCAACAGGACCCGGTCTCGGGCGCCGCCCTGTCGCGGGCGCTGTGGTCCGCCGGCTCGCGCGAAGAGCGCCGTCTGGCCTCCGATATCCTCGGGTTCCTGGCTGTCGGCGCGCCCGAAGACGCCCTGAAACAGCTCGAGGAGCTGCTGCCACACTGCGACAGCGCCGAGATCGTGGATGCCCTTGTCCTGGGCGCCTTCAAGCCGCTGCTGATGCGTGAGCCCGGCCAGGCGCTGGCCGTGGCCCGCCGGTGGACCCTGCAGCGCAATAAATGGCTGCGGCGGGCGGCCGCGCTCTCGGTGTACACGCTGGCACAGGAGTCGCGCTGGGACGATCTGCCCGGCATGTTCGAGGTGCTGCGCAAACTGGCAAGCGAGAGCGACCCGACCGTGCGTCCGGCTGTCGTCGACGCCCTGCGCACGCTCACCGCGGCGCGCCCGCTCGACGCGCGACCTTTCCTGCATGAGCAGGCCGCGCGCAGTGACCATAACAGCCGCTTCCTGGTGCGGACCGTGATGAAGCTCCTGCCCGAAGAGTGGCAGAACGACCTCGTCCGCGATCTCCGCAGCTAGACGGTGTGGCGCCATTTCGTCCCTGCCCCCGGATGGGGCCGAGTCAGCGCGCTGGGCGGCAGGCCCCGCGCGCACCGTTCGCGGGGGGGGGCGTGGCCAACTCCGGTGTATTGGAGCCGCGCTTGTGTTGTCAGCGGTCAGAATCTGGGCCTGACAACGCCGATGGCTTACTGCCATCGGACGCGATGCTGTTGGCGAACCCGATCGCACGTTGTCCGGAGCCCCGGAACAGGCCGGCCCGGTACACGGATGTTCACGGATAGCACGGATCACACGGAGACATCTCGAATGGCTCCGTGCCATCCGTGTGATCCGTGTACTGGGCCAGCCGTTCGAATCTGGCTCGCCAACAGGATCAACTTGCCCATACACACCGGAGGATCCGTCAGGGCTAACGCATCTAAAGTGAAACGGTGCGATTTATGCCGCGAATTTCACGAATTGAAACGAATTGGCACGAACGATCCCCATTCGTGAGAATTCGTATCAATTCGTGAAATTCGTGGCCAAGAACCCGGTCCTCGCGAATCAGACGCGATAGCCCTGGAGGATCCGACCCAACACGACATCCTGATTCTCTGGTAGACTTAAATCCGCGAATTTTCAAGACTAGACCCCGCCCGGGTTTCGGCTCAGGCGGCGGTGACCTGCCGCATAGGAGGGCAGTTCGTCATGGCACTTACGAAGGAAGCCAAGCAGCAACTTGTCACGGATTTCGGCCGAAAAGAGGGCGATACCGGTTCGCCCGAGGTCCAGGTGGCGATCCTGACCAAACGCATCGTCTACCTGACCGAGCACCTGCGGGCCAACAAGGGCGACGACTCGTCGCGCCGCGGCCTGCTCAAGCTGGTCGGCGCCCGCCGCCGCCACCTGATGTATCTGGCCAAGCGCAACCCGAAGGCCTACGAGCAGGTGGTTGCGAAACTTGGCCTGCGCCGCAAGTAACCGATTGTTCTTGAAAGACATGCCGGGCGGTGACGGGGAACGCGAGAGCGCTGCGCAAGCCGCCTCAGCGTCCCCCTGTCTCGCCCGGCTTTTCTTTTTCTCGTAACCATTGCCGGACGCCTGTCCGGTTGGGAATTGGAGCGTGCCCGCAAGCGGGCTTGTCGGCACGCTCCAGTCCCTGACCCGGGCGCCGGCTGAAAGGGACTCTCATGCCAGAGGCAAAACAGTTCACGATTGAGTTTGGCGGTCAGACACTGACCATCGAGACCGGCAAGCTCGCCGGTCTGGCCGGCGGCGCGGTGACCATCCGCGTCGGCGACACCATGGTGCTGGCTGCGGCGACGATGTCGTCCAAGCCGCGCGAGGGCATCGACTTCTTCCCGCTCAGCGTGGAATACGAAGAGAAGCTCTATGCGGCCGGCCGCATCCCCGGCTCGTTTTTTCGCCGCGAGGGCCGTCCCGGCGAGGGCGCGATCCTGACCGCGCGCCTGATCGACCGCCCGCTGCGCCCGCTCTTCCCGGCCGACTTCCGCAACGACGTCCAGATCGTCTGCACGCCGCTCTCGGTCGACCAGGTGAATCAGCCCGACGTGCTCGCCATCGTGGCGGCTTCGGCGGCGCTCACGATCTCGGATATCCCCTTCGGCGTCGCGCCCTTCGACGGCCCCGTGGCCGCCCTGCGCGTCGGTCTGATCGAGGGCGAGTTCGTGATCAACCCCTCGTTCGAGGATATGGATCGGTCGGACCTCGACCTGCGCCTGGCCGGCACCCGCACCGCGATCGTCATGGTCGAGTGCGGCGCCAACGAGGTGCCCGAGGAGACCATGGTGCGCGCGCTGGAATTCGGCCATCAGTCGATCCAGCCGCTGATCGACCTGCAGGAGCGCATGCAGCGCGAAGTCGGCAAGGCCAAGGGCACCTACCCCAAGTACGAGTTCCCGGCCGAGGTAATCGCCAAGGTGCGCGGCATCGTCGGCGATCGCATGAAGGCCGTCGCGGCCCCGTCCGACAAGACGACCCGCCGCCTGGCCATGGACGCGGTCCAGGCCGATGTCGCCGCGGCTTTCGCCGAGGACCCGAGCGTCAAGGGCGCGACCCTGAGCGGCATCCTGCACGACCTCGAGGAAGAGGCCGTGCGCGACGCGATCCTCAACCACGGCGTCCGCCCGGACGGCCGGCACTACAAGCAGATCCGCAAGCTGGAATCCGAAGTGGGCCTGAGCCCGCGCGCCCACGGCTCCGGCCTGTTCACGCGCGGTGAGACCCAGGTGCTCTCGCTGGCCACGTTGGGCACGCCCGGCGACCGCCAGGAACTCGACACGCTCTCACCCGACGACGAGAAGCGTTACCTGCACCACTACAACTTCCCGCCCTTCAGCGTGGGCGAGGTGCGCCCGATGCGCGGCTCGAGCCGACGTGAGATCGGCCACGGCGCGTTGGCCGAGCGGGCCCTCGTCCCGGTGCTGCCGGATGAGAAGACCTTCCCGTACACGATCCGCGTGGTCTCCGAGGTGCTCAGCTCGAACGGCTCGACCTCGATGGGCTCGACCTGCGGCTCGACCCTGGCCCTGATGGACGCCGGTGTGCCGATCAAGGCGCCGGTGGCCGGCATCGCCATGGGCCTGGTGACCGATATCTACAGCAACAGCGGCAAGTACGCGGTGCTGACTGACATCCAGGGCATCGAGGACCACCTCGGCGACATGGACTTCAAGGTTGCGGGCACCGCGCTGGGTATCACAGCGCTGCAGATGGACATCAAGATCAAGGGCCTGAGCACTCAGGTGCTCTCCGAGGCGCTCGAGCAGGCCCGCGAAGCCCGTGGCGAGATCCTCGAGGTCATGGCCGGCGCCATCGCCGAGCCCCGCGCGGATCTGTCAGACTACGCGCCGCGGATCCTCACGGTCCACGTCGATCCCGAAAAGATCGGCGCGATCATCGGACCCGGCGGCAAGAACATCCGCAAGCTGCAGGAAGACACCGGCACCAAGATCGACATCGAGGACGACGGCACGGTCTTCATCTCCAGCACCGATGGCGAGGGTGCGCGTCGCGCCCGCGTGCAGATCGAGGGCCTGACCGAGACGGTCAAGCTCGGCGCGATCTACACCGGCCCGGTCGTGCGTGTGACCGACTTCGGCGCCTTTGTGCAGCTGCTGCCCGGCACCGACGGCATGTGCCACATCTCCCAACTGGCCTCGGAGCGGGTCAACAAAGTCGAAGACGTGGCCCGGCTCGGCGATGAGCTGACCGTGATGGTCACGGGCATCGACGACAGCGGCAAGGTGCGCCTCAGCCGCCAGGCCGTGCTCGAGGGCTGGACGCTCGAAGAGGCCCAGGAGCGCGATCGGCCGCGCGGTGGTGGCGGCGGCGGACGCGGTGGTGATCGCGGCGGACGCGGCGGCGACCGCGGTGGTGACCGCGGCGGTCGCGGTGGCGGCTTTGGTGGTCGCGGCGGTGGTGGCGGCGGTGGTGGCGAGCGCAGCGGCGGTGACCGCGGCGGCTACGGCCCCCGGCGCTGAGCTGACGCCGATCGAGCCGACTTTTTCCGACTGAACCGCGGTGTCAGACCGCGAAGACGCAAAGGGCGCGAAGATTCTTTTTGGAATCTTCGCGCCCTTCGCGTCTTCGCGGTTTCGTTTTTGGGGTAAGCCTTCAACCGTCGGTGGGGCCCGGCTTACTTGACGATCCGATAGCTGATGTGCGTGACCAGAGGTGTGGCGATGACGCGCAGGATCTCGAGATCCACCGGCGCGATGTTCACGTGATCGAACAGCCGCACACCCCGACCCATGAGGATCGGCACGATATCGATGTCGATCTCGTCCACCAGACCGGCGTTGAGGCATTGCTGCAGGATCGTGGCGGTGCACAGGACCACATCCCGGTCGCCGGCTGCAGCCCTGGCCTGGCGCACGGCGCTCTCGACCCCGTCGGTGACGAACGTGAACGGCGAGCCGGGGTAGACCCATTCCGACGGGGCGGCATGGGTCACGACGAAGGCCGGCGAGCCCGGCGGATGCCCGCCCCAACCGTGTGCGATATCGAAGGTCTTGCGGCCCCAGATGCCGGCGCCGAACCGCTTGAAGCTCTCGTTCAGCAGCGCGGCGCTCTGGGCCGAGACCTTGAGCACCATGGTCCCATCCGAGATCGGGACTTCGGTGTCGCCGGTGAAGTACCATTTGAACAGGCGGTCGCCGCCATCGCCCAGTCCGTTCTCCGGGTTGTCGTTCAGGCCGGCGACGAAGCCGTCGATCGACATCGTCATATTGAAGACGACCTTGCTCATGCGCACCTCCGAAGATGGATCTCAGTGACTTCGCGGTTCAATCCTTCCGCTTCGCGTCCCGACGTCAGGCCGCGGTGAAGAAATCGACCAGGATCGGGGCGAGCGCTTCGGGCGCCACCTCGTGCGTCTGACCGGCGAGCACGCGGCGCTCGCCCAGCGGGAGGGCCTGGGCCAGCGTCGCCGCCGACGTCTGCATGAAGGGATAGCTCTCGCTCCCGGTCACGATCAGCGTCGGCACAGCCACCGCGACGGCGCGGGCCACCGGCACCGCGGCTTCTTCACCCAGCGCGGCGGCGTCGTAGGCCATGGTCGGCGCGACCGATTCCCACAGCGGCCACATCGGATACTGGCGCATGCCGGCGACCTGGTCGGCGGGCACGCCCAGAAGTTGCATAAACAACCCGATCGCCTCATCGCGCCGACCCGCAGCCAACGCCGAGGTGAGTTCTCGGCGGAACACCCGCCAGGCTTGACGGGCGTCGGTCTCATCGTTGTAAGGCGGCTCGTAGAGCGCCAGCCGCGTGACCTTGCCGCCCAGCGCGCGGGCAGCCTCGAAGGCCAGCGCCGCGCCGGACGAAATCCCGAACAAGAGGGCCGATCCGCCCGCGTGGTCGATCAAGGCGTCGATGTCTTCGATCTCGCGGTCGACTGCAAACGGCAACGTATCGCTGCTGTCGCCGCGACCACGGCGGTCGTAGTGATAGAGCGTGAAGTGCTTGGCCAGTAGCGGCAGCGCCGCCAGTTTGGCCGTGTCGGTGTCCAGAGCGCGTTGTTCGAACATGCCGCCAACCAGGATGAGCGCCGGCCCGCTACCGATCTGATCGAAGGCGATGCGGGTGCCGTCATGTGAATGGGTCGTATTCATGAGTGTTTCTGTGGGATCGGAGCTCAGGCGCGCCGGGTCGCCAGGATTTCGTCGAGGCGCTCGTAGCTCTCGCGTGTGCCGTGCTCCATGCCCGAGGCCACCATGCCGTCGCGATCGGCCACCGACTGGAACACCGATTGCGTGACCACCCGGGTCCGCCCGCCCGGTAGCTCCTCGAAGCGGCTGGTCTCGAGGATCACATGCCCGCTCTCCGGCAGGCCCTCGAACTCGAACGTGCCGATGATGCGCTCGGGGGCCAGCACTTCATGGTTCACGCCATGAAAGCCGAAGGCATTACCGTGCTTGTCTTTCTGGATGAAGCGCCAGCGACCGCCGCTGATCGGCTCAAAGACCTCCAGGGTCGTCGTCAGATCCCGAGGACCCATCCATTGAACGTAGATCTCGGGGTCGGTGTAGGCCTTGAACACCACGTCGCGTGGGGCGTCGAACTCGCGCGTGATGAAGAGTTCCTGCTTGTTGGGCTCGGCTGTGACGCGGGTCGGGTTCTGCGTAGATGCCATGTCATTTCTCCTGTTTTTGAATCCTCTCCAATACCTCGTCGAGCCGTTCGAAGCTCTCGGTCCAATAGCGCTCGAGCGGCACGACCCAGTCGAAGATGGGCTTGAGTTTGTCCAGATGGGCCCGGTACAGACGTTGGCGGCCGGCCCGGCGTTCGCTGACCAGGCCAACCTTTTTGAGCACCGCCAGGTGCTTGGAGACCATCGGCTGCGGCCAGCCCAGCAACGCCACCAGCGACGTCACGGTGCGTTCGGTCGCCCCCAGCGCTTCCAGCAACTGGCGCCGTTTGGGCTCAGCCACGGCGTTGAACGGATCGTGGGTGGTGGGGATACGGGCCACGCCGTTATTTATATACCAATATGGGAATGTGTCAAGGAGGAATAAGAAACCGGAAGTGCGAACTGCGTGGAGACAAGACACCGGGAGTGCGAATGGCGAGCCTTGAGGAACGAGACTCGCCGTTCGCACTCCCGGTGTCTCCGGCGGTCGTTACGCTACAATGAGATGATGATGGAGCAACCCGAATCTCCGCGCTGGAACACGCCAACGAAGTTCCTCGTCGCGCTGGCGACGCTGGCCGTGATCGGCGGCATGGTCGTGTACTTCAGCAACCTGATCGGGCCGGTGCTGGCGTGCTTCATCCTGACGTATTTGCTCAGCCCGCTGGTCGAGTGGTTCTCGCGTCGGGTCGGCAGCTGGGGCACGGCGGTGGGCGTGACGTACGGGCTGCTCATCGTCATACTGGTGGGGGTGGTGGCGGTGGCCGGTTTCGCCATCGAGCGCCAGATTGAGGGCTTGATCCGTTTCCTGATCGACATCAGCCGCGATTTGCCCGGGGCGCTGCAGTCCGCGTTCGACGCAACCTATCAGGTCGCGGGCTACACGTTCACGCTGCGCGACTCCAACCTGCTGCCGATCGCGCAGCAGATCCTGGGCGCGATCCAGCCGGTGCTGGGCCAGACGGGCGCCATCGCCACAAACTTCGCCTCAAGCACTGCCACGGCAGTGGCCTGGCTCGCGTTCGTGCTGCTCGTCTCGTTCTACATCATGATCGACTTCCCGCGGCTGCTGCCCAGCCTCGAGCGGGCCGTGCCGCCGGGCTACGGCTTTGACGTGCGCCGACTGGCGGCCGAGCTGGGCCCGATCTGGAACGCCTATCTCCGCGGCCAGGTCACGCTGTCGCTGATCATCGGTGTGATGGTCTCGGTCGGCACGACGGCGGCCGGCGTGCGCTTTGGCCCGGCGCTGGGCTTCGTGTCGTTCTTCCTGGAGTTCATCCCTTACATCGGCCCGACCCTGGCGGCCCTGACCGGCACTTTGATCGCTTTCTTTCAAGGCGGCAACATCTACGGCCTCGATCAACTCGCCTACGCCGGCGTGGTGTTTGTGCTTTACCTCGTCCTGCAGCAGATCCAGGGCAATGTGTTCTACCCGCGCATCATGGGTCAAAACCTCGGTTTGCATCCGGCCACGATCCTGGTGGGCGCGATCCTGATGGCGCAGCTGCTGGGGTTCGTCGGGGTGGTGCTGGCGGCGCCGTTGCTGGCGACGGTGGGGCTGTTCGGCGGCTATGTGTACGCCAAGCTGTTCGACCTGGACCCCTTCCCGGAGAAGCCGATCCCGCCCCCGAAAGCGACCCGCCGCGGCCTGGTGGTGCCGCCGGCCTTGCGTGAACTGTTCACACGGCGGCGCACGAAGCCGCCGACGGATGTCGCGCCGAAGTAATCATGGCTGACCCGCAGCAGATCGATTTCTCCTATACGATCTTCTGGACCCGGCAGGCGCGTGGCTGGGATGCCGCCCGCCGGGCCGCGATCCGGGCGGCGTTGCAGCCGGTCCTGGCCCAGCCCGACTTCGTCAACAACGCTTTTGCGCGCCAATACACGGTGCCGGGCCTCGACGAGCAGGCTCACGCCGGGGCGAGCCTGCTCGCGCTGGACAAGGTCCTGGCGGCGTTTTCCGAGACGGCTTGACGGGCCGCCCGTGCACATCCGTGCGGTTGGATCTCCCACAGTCTCGCGTTTTCGCGGATAATTCGATCCGGCGGATCGAGCGACGACCGCCCTATTCACAGTCAGGAGTTTTGCATGTCCGAGAACCATCACCACGACGAAGAGGTCAACACCGAAGTGCTGGCCGAGACCGATAGCTACGCGATCTGGCGCGCCGACGACGGCGAAGAGGTCACGTTCAACCTCGAGCTCGGCAACGTCACCCTGCACCTCTTCAAAGAGGAATGGGACGAACTGGTCCAGTTGATCCGCAAGGCCGCCAAGTAATCCCCGGCGTGTTCGCCAAGCATCTGCCGCCCAGCGCGGCGCTGCCCGTGGTCCTGGCGCTTGACTCACAAGCCGAGCAGGCCTGCGATCCGGAGCGCGTCACGCTGGCGGCGGCGGATGCCGGCGATGTCGATGCGATCCTGGCCTACCACTGGCCGGAGCCGCTGCCGGCCCTGCACGACCGATTGCGGCCGGGCGGGCGCCTGATCCTCATCCTCTCCGATACAACCACCGACCCGGCCGAAGGCGTGACCCGGCTGGATGCTCTGCAGGCCGGCGGTTTCATCCACTGTCTGATCGAATCGCAACCCGAGGGTGGCTGGCTGTGTCGCGGCGAACGTCCGCCCGCTGAGCAGGTGGCAACCCGTCTGCTCACACTCGCGGCCGGCGGGGCACCGGTCGACACGTCGCCGCGGGTCGTCCTGATCCGACAAACGCCGAACAAGCCGATCTGGCGATTGCAGCCGGGTGAGCGGCTCGTCTGGGAGGCGGCCACCGTGATCGATCCGGCGACCGATGCGCCGGCGCTTCTGGTCTTCTCGTCGCTGATCAAGGCCGTAGCGTTCATGCAGCCGGCGGTGCTGGCCGGGTTCCTGGTCGACATCAACAAGACCGCGCGCTTTGCCGCAGACCGGGTTGCCACCTGGGGCCAGCCCGTCATCCTCAACCCGACCTTCGCCGCCTGGCGGGATGCCCGGCTGGGGCCGCCGCTGCCGCTTGACCCCACGCTGGCCCTGGCCTCTGAGGAATAGGCGTCCGTCCCCAACTTTCCCCTCCGAACCCTACCGCCCTACGTTCAGTCGCTTCGCTATCCTTCCATAACGAGCACTCGCAGCCCAACGGGTGGGCGCGGCGGCGCGTCGGGAGTCAGCGATATGGCGGACGAGCGCGAACTTCTCAAAGAGGGCATTGCATCAGCGAAGGCCGGCGATCACGCCCATGCCCTGGTTGTGCTGCAAGAGGTCGTCGAGCACTTTCCGCGTTCGATCGAAGGCTGGCTCTGGCTGGGTCTGGTCGTCGAAGAGCCCGGGGATGCCGAGGAGTGTTTTCAGCGCGTGTTGGTCCTTGACCCCAAGCACAAGCAGGCGCGTGAATACCTCGAAGCGCTCAAGCAGGGACACGCTCCGGAGATGCCGGCGCCAACCCCGGCCCCGCCGCCGGCGCCGCCGAGCGAGCTGGATCGGTTCCGTCAGAGCCTGGGCGTGGCGCAGGCCGGTGCCGAAGCTGCTCCGCTCCCGGCTGCACGGCTGATCAAGGCCGTGGACAAGCCGCCGGCCCACGTCGCCCCGAAGCCCAAGGCACAACCGAAGCCCGCGCGCCGGACGCCGGGCCGCTTGAAACTGCCGCACCTGCGTCTATCGACCGGCCAGGCTATCGGTGCGGGCCTGCTGGGCGTATGGGCCATGGCGCTGGTGTGCGGCGCGCCCGTCCTGTTTCTGATGGTGCAGATCAGTGGTGGCGCGAGTGCCGTGGCTGTAGCGACGCTTATCCCCTCGCCGACCGTTGACGCCTCAACGCCGGTCGCAGCGGCGGCGACGTCGGAGCCCACTCAGGCGCTCAGCGTGCCGACGCTCGAGGCCGTCGTCACCCCGGTGGCTCCGTCCGCGGCCCCCGCCGAGGTCGAGCCGGCCCTGGCGGCCGGCCGTTGGTTGATCCAGCAACAGCGCTATGCCGAGGCCCGGGCGGCCTTGCTGCCGATCGTCGCGGCCGCGCCGGCACAGGCCGAAGCGCGCGCGCTCCTGGCGCACGCCGACATCGGGGCACTGATCGAGGTCTATGACGCCGAGCCGGACGGGTTGACTCCGAACACCGCCCGCAAGGATGCTGATGCCGCGATCGCGCTTGATCCCACCCAAGGCGATTTATATCTGCTGCGCGCGTTTGCCGATGCCGAAGCGGTGCGACGCAGTGCCGATGCACAGACCCGAGAGACGCTTGCAGCCGACGCGCGCGCCAACCTTGAGGCCGCCAACCGTCTGGGGGTGAGCGGCTCGGCCTTCGGCGCCTGGCTGCCACTGCTCCAGGCCCGGGTCGGGTTATGCGAGGACGGCTACAAGACGGCGACCCAGGCCCTGGCCGTCGGTGGGCGGCTGACACGCGAACGCGCCTGGCTGCAATACGGCGCCGCGCTCAACGCGTACTGTCGCGGCCGCTTCGATGAGACGGGCGCGTACGCCCGACAGGCGGTCGAGACCCTCGGCGGCGACTTCCCGCAGGCCCGCGAGCTCGAGATCCTGTCGCTGCACGCGCGCAAACGCACCAGCGAGGCCTTGCAGAAGGTCGAGGCCTGGCTGGCCGATGACCTGACCGAGAGCACGCCGCGGCTGGCCCTGCGCGGATTCCTGCGCTATGAGTCGGGCGACCGGGAGCACGCCGAGTCCGATCTGGCGTTGGCCGAGTCGCTCGGGGGACCGCGCAGCGCCTGGCTCGGCTACACGCGCGGCCGCCTGACCGTCGACTTCGGCAGTGAGACCGGCTGGGACGTCGTGCGCGCCGCCCTGGTCGCGGTCGACCCGGCGCTCGGCTGGCTGCGTGAACGCTGGGCTGTGGCGCTGGCCGAGGCCGGGCAGGATCCGGCGCCGGTCGTCGCGGCTGTCACAACGCCCGAGCTCGTCCTGCCGACCGTAGTGCTCAACGGCGCCCCTCCGCCCAACCCCGGGCTGGTCACACCGCTCGAGGCCGGCCACGGCCCCCTGACGGTCGGCCAGACCGGCACCGTCTTGCACTTCCAGGCGGCGGCGCCGATCGGTTTCGTCGAGGTCAGCGAGGTGCGGGTCGCGGTGCTCAGCCTCGAACCGGGTGCGACGGCAAACCGGATCGAGGTCTCGGCCTGGGATCAAAGCACGGGGCGTTGGGTCGCAACCTCGTTGGGCGACGATGGCACCGCGCTGTTCAAGCAGCCGGCGCGTTTCGTCAGTGCCGAGGGCGACGTGTATGTGTCGGTCCGCACCCTGGTGGCCGAGCGCTGGGGCCTGCGCCGGCTGGCGCTGACGATCACGGGCACGCTGAACGATGGGCAGACGGCCCAGATCGGTCGCGATCCCGCCGCGCCCGGGGACGTCTCGGCGCTGGCCCCGCTCGAGCAGGCTGCGGCGCTGGTCGCGGCCGACGAACTCGAACGCGCCGCGGCGACGTTGATGCAGGCGCTCGAGGCGGCCGACGAACCGGCTGCGCGCGCGGCCGTGCTTGATCAACTGGCCCGGGTCGCGCTGTTGCGTGGTGACCCGACCGGGGCGGCCGAGCACATGATCGCGGCGCTGGGCGTCGAGACGCTGCCGGAGCGTCATTTCGTGCTGGGCCTGGCCCTTGACCTGAGCGGCGACACGAGCGGGGCGCGACGCGAGTACGAGCTGGCCGTCGCGCCCGGGAATCCCCTGCCGACCGTGTCACGTGGGCTGGCCGAGGGACGCATCCAGCAGATGACGCGCTGAGCGCGCGGCGGGCAAGGTTAGAAAGGCGACCTGTTTTTTTGAATACGATTTTTGAATGGCCTTGAAAAGCCGCGAATCACAGGTGGACCTGTCAGGTCGATGGTTAGAATCGGCCGACCCGCCTACAATGCGCGCATGGACCTCGAGGTTCTGAAGCGTCTGCGCGCCCCGGAGGGCCAGGCACTGCTGGCCCAGGCCGCGGCGCTGGCCCCGACCGAGCTCACCCGTCTGGCGTGCATCGAGGCCTTGCGCCGCCAGGCCGATCCCGTCCTGGCGCGCGCCGCGCTCGAGACCGTGCTGTTGCGGGCGCGCGCCAAAACCAAGTTCGCTCGCGCCGAGCACATGTTCTTCGAGCGCGAGGCGCTCGAGCAGGCCAGTGGCGAACGCGTGTCTCGCTATCGCGCGGCGCGTTATCACGGCGCTGCAGCGGTCGCCGACCTGTGCGCGGGCCTCGGCGGCGATGCGATCGGGCTGGCCGGGGTCGCGCCCGTGATTGTGGTGGATCGCGATCCCCTGCGGCTGGCTCTGGTTGAAGCCAACCTGGCCGCTTACGAGGCCCAGGCCGACACGCGCTCGCTCGACCTTGAAGCCAACGACCCGCCCGACACCACAGCATTGTGGTGCGATCCCGGGCGCAGGGCCGGAGGCCGGCGGACGTTCACGGTGGCGGCCTATCAACCCCCGCTGGAGCGCGTCGTCGGCTGGCAGGCGCGCACGCCGGCGCTCGGCGTTAAGCTCTCGCCGGGTGTCGACCTTGACGAGTTGCGTGGGTATGCGGCCGAGCGGGAGTTTATCTCGGTCGACGGCGAGCTCAAGGAGTGCGTGCTGTGGTTCGGCCCGTTGGCGACGACCGGTTGGCGCGCCACGGCGCTGCGCTCCGGCGCCGGCCCGGTGCATACGTTGGCCGGAGACCTGCACGATACGCAGTCGTCCCCGGCCGGCCTTGCCCCGGTCGGCGAGGTGGGGTCGGTGCTGTATGAGCCGGACCCGGCCGTGATCCGCGCCGGACAGGTGCGGGCCCTGGCCGGGCAGTTAGGCGCGCGCCAGTTTGATGAGTCAATCGCCTACCTGACCGCCGATATCGTGTCGGCGACCCCGTTGGCGCGTGCCTTCGAGATCGACGCCGTCCTCCCGTTTCAGCTCAAGCGTTTGCGCCAGTATCTGGTCGCGCAGGGCATCGGCCGCGTGGTCGTCAAGAAGCGCGGCTCCGCAATCACGCCGGAGGAACTCCAGCGCGGGTTGCGGCTGAACGGTGAGGGGCGCGAGGCCGTAGTCTTCCTCACCCGTCGGGCCGGCGAGCCGCTGGCGCTGGTCGGGCGTCCGTTACCGGGTTGAGCCGGTCGGAGCGACTGCGAGGTGTCGGCCGGGCATTCGCATCAAAACCAATCCAGGTATGTTCTGCCGCAGAATGCGCGGATCTCGCAGACACGGTGTGTGTTTCCACAAGCCGCGTCATCCGCGCAATCCGCGGCAATGGACCGAGGGTCCAACAAGAGGCGATTGCCGTGCGAGGTACCGGCAGGGGCCCGGCGCACACGCAAATCGGTGCTATCATTGCCGCGCACTCCGAGCGAAAGGGACGTTGATGCGCCAAGAGATCCTGACCTGGACGCAGGTTGACCGCCTGATTGACGCGCTGTTGCCGCAGTTCCGCGGCAATTTCGACGCCATGATCATGATCACCCGCGGCGGCCTGGTGCCGGGCGGCATGATCTGCGAGGCGCTCGATATCCGCAACGTTCTGACAGCCGCCGTCGACTTCCCGGCCGACCTGGGCACGGCCAAACTCATGGTCTGGCCGACCTTCCTGCAATTCCCGGATGACTCGCTTCTGACCGGGCGACGGGTGCTCGTTGTTGACGACGTGTGGGGCAGCGGGCGCACCATCACGGCCGTCAAAAATCGGGTCGAGGCCGCCGGCGGCACGCCCGAGTTGTGCGTCTTGCATTACAACCCGCAACGCTCGCTCTTCACTAAGGCCCTGCCGACCTACTACGCTGCCTTCACCGACGCCTACATCATCTATCCGTGGGAGATCGATCGTGGCGGCCCCGAGGGCGTTCCGGTCAACCCCGCCGGCCCCCTTGAGACGAATTGACCCGCTCCCACTCGAACGGGAGGCCCGTGGAGTGTTCCACGGGCCTTTTTTAGCGGTCGGCCCCGTTCAAAGGCCCTTAAGCCTTCTTATCGAACGTTATACAACCCCCACCCCAAATCCGACTTACTCGCTGCTATATTAACCCTGCACAGTTTTGAAGATTAAGAATGAGGAGGGCCTTATGTCGGCTTCGAGCCTTCGGCTTGGGATCGTGGTCCTTTCGGCACTGACCGGCCTGATCCACCTGGTGGTGTTAAACCTGCGGTATCTTGCGGCAGGTCAGAGCGTGAATGTGCCCTTTACCCTGAACGGCCTGGGATTCCTGGCCTTTGCCGTCGCCACGGTCTGGCTCCCTCCGTTTTTGGCCGGGCGCGAGGCGCTGGTGCGCTGGGCGTTCATCGGGTTCACGGCCGTCACGATCGTCGCGTGGATCGTGCTGGGTGATATGGGCGACATCCTGGGCTGGATCACGAAAGCGATCGAAGTCGCCTTGATCGCGCTGCTCTTTTGGCAGGGTCGCCGCGCCGCGGTCTGACCCCTTTCTTTGTCTTTGTCATCGTTTCGCTGCGACGGAGGCTGTATGGCCGCAACCACGAACTCCACCGCCGTTCAAATCGAGCGTAAGGTGCTGACGCGCCTGCCGACCGATGCCGGCGATTTTCGCCTGGCCCTGTATCACAACTCGCTCGACGACAAGGAGCACCTGGCGTTGGTGATCGGCGAGCCACGCGGTCGCTCCGACGTGCTGGTGCGTGTGCATTCGGAATGCTTCACCGGCGACGTGCTCGGCTCACAGCGTTGTGATTGCGGCGAACAACTGCGACGCTCGATGCACCTCATGGCGCACGAGGGCCAGGGCATCCTCCTCTACCTGCGCCAGGAGGGTCGCGGCATCGGCCTGCTCGATAAGCTGCGCGCCTACAACCTGCAGGATCAGGGCTATGACACGGTCGAAGCCAACCTCGCGCTTGGGCATCAGGCCGACGAGCGCGACTACACCGTGGCGGCGCTCATCCTGCGCGACTGGGGTGTGCGCTCGATTCGGTTGCTGACTAACAACCCCCTCAAGATCGACAGCCTGCGCGCGCTGGACGTGAACGTCACAGGCCGGGTGCCGTTGGCGCCGACCTTCACGCCCAACAACACCAGCTATCTACGCACCAAGGTCGAGCGTATGCGGCATCTGTTACAGTTGCCGGTATAGATCGCCCACCTTCTTCCCAGCGCGCTTCGGCGCCCGCCATGTCTCGCCCGCGTGTCACGGTCACGTATGCGCAGAGCCTCGACGGCTGCCTGGCTGCGGCCGTTGGCGCGCCATTGGCGCTGAGCGGACCGGAGTCGTTGCGCTTTACCCACCAGCTGCGTGCTCAACACGCCGCGATCCTGGTCGGCATCGGTACGGTCCTGGTTGACGACCCGCAGCTGACGGTGCGCCTGGTCGACGGCCCGCACCCGCAGCCGATTGTGCTCGACACGCAGCTGCGCTTCCCGCTCAAAGCGCGCCTGTTGCGCCATCCCATCCACAAGCCCATCATCCTGACCGGCCCACAGGCGTCCGAGCCGCGCCGGCGCGCGCTGGAGGAGGCCGGTGCCCGCGTCGTGCGCGCGCCGGTCGACGCTCAGGGCCGTCTGCAGCTCAAGACCGCGCTGGGTCTGCTGCGTAGCTTCGGGTTGGAGAGCCTGATGGTGGAGGGCGGAGCCCGCGTGATCACGGCCTTCCTGGCAGAGAAGCTGGTCGACCGCGTGGCGATCACGATCGCGCCGCGCTTCGTCGGCGGTCTGCGCGCCTACGACGCACCGGTGCTGCTGGCCCTCCAGGATGTCCGCTACCAGGTGCTGGGCAGCGATGTGGTGGTCGAGGGGAAGCTCGCATGAACCGATCCGCGCTCTGGTTCACCGGGCCGCGCGCTGTCGAAGTACGCACCGAGCCGCTGGCCGAACCCGGGCCGGGCGAGGTGCGCGCACGGGTGCTCGCTTCGGCTATCAGCCCCGGCACCGAGATGCTGGTGTATCGCAACGAGTTCCCGCCCGAGCTGGCGCTTGACGCAACGCTGAACGCCCTGGGCGGCGGGTTTCAATACCCGGTGCGCTACGGTTATGCCTGTGTCGGTCAGGTGGTTGCGCTCGGCCGCGGGGTCGACCCGACCTGGGCCGGCCGCCGCGTCTTTGCCTTTCAACCGCATGCCGACGCTTTTGTGGCGCCGGCGACCGACCTGCTGCCGATCCCGGACGCGGTGACCGATGAGGACGCGCTCTTCCTGGCCAACATGGAGACCGCGGTCAACTTCCTGCTCGACGGCGCGCCGTTGATCGGGGAACGGGTGGCGGTGTTCGGCCAGGGCGTCGTCGGCCTGTTGACGTTGGGTCTGTTGGCGCAGATGCCGCTGGCCGCCTGTGTGGCGCTCGATCGGTGGCCCGCGCGCCGCGACCTGGCACGGCGGCAGGGCGCGTCCGAGGCGCTCGACCCGATCGCCCCCGACACGCCGAACCAGCTGCGAGCCTTATGCGGCGCGATCGATGCCGAAGATCCGGCCGGCTTTGACTTGCTCTTCGAGCTTTCGGGCGCGCCAGCCGCCCTCGACCAGGCGATCGCGGCCGCCGCCTTCGATGGTCGGAGTGTGGTCGGGTCGTGGTACGGCGCCAAGCGGGTGTCGCTCGACCTCGGCCGGCGCTTCCATCGCGGGCGGGTGCGTCTGATCAGCAGCCAGGTCAGTACGTTGACACCGGCCCTGGCCGGGCGCTGGAGCAAGGCGCGCCGCCTGGACGTTGCCTGGGGGCGTCTGGCCGCGCTGCGACCGGCGCAGCTGATCACGCATCGGATCCGCCTGGCGGAGGCCGCTGACGCTTATCGCCTGATCGACACCACGCCGGAAGCCTGTCTGCAAGTCATCTTATTGCCCGAGGGGGAGGCCTGATGTACACCGTTGCCGTCAAACGCGATTTCGTCGCCCAGCACTTTCTGATCGGCGGGGACTGGGGCGCCGAGAACACCCTGCACTCACACCACTATGTGATCGAGGTGCAGCTCGAGGGCGACCGGCTCGACCGGCATGGCTACCTGGTCGACATCGTCGAGATCGAACAGGCACTCAACGCGCTGGTCGCGCACTACCGGGACCATACCCTAAACGATCTGCCCGAGTTCGCGGGCCTCAACCCGAGTATCGAGCACTTCTGTCGGATCGCGGCCGAGCAGCTGGCCGACCGGATCAGCGCCGGGACGCTCGTCGCCCTGACCGCGCGTATCTGGGAGAACGAGATCGCTTGGGCATCGTATCGGCTGACGCTCCGCAAGCTTGCCTGAACGGACCCGGCGTGCATCTCGCCCTCGTCCTCTACGGCTCGTTGGAGACCCTCTCCGGCGGCTACCTGTACGATCGCAAGCTGGTCGCGCATCTGCGCGCGCAGGGCGACACCGTTGACGTGATCGGGCTGCCGTGGCGCAACTACGGCCGGCACCTGCTCGATAACCTCTCGCGTGATCTGCGCCGGCGACTGACCACAGGGTCGTGGGATCTGATCCTGCAGGACGAACTCAACCACCCGTCGTTGTTCGCGCTAAACGAGGTCCTGCTGTCGCGGCCGCCGCGGGTCGCCATCGTCCATCACCTGCGCTGCAGCGAAGAGCGACCGGCCTGGCAGAACGCGCTCTATCGGCGGGTCGAGCGCCGCTATCTGCAGAGCGTGCACGCCGCGGTCTTCAACAGCCAGACTACCCGCGCGGTGAGTGAGGCCGTTGCCGGCCGGGCGCTGCCCGGCGTGGTCGCCTACCCGGCCGGCGATCGCTTCGGCCCCGGGCCGCAGGTCGCCGACGTCGAGGCGCGCGCGCATGAGGCCGGGCCGTTGCGCCTGCTCTTCCTCGGCAACCTGATCGCGCGCAAAGGCCTGCACACGCTGCTGGATGCGCTTGCGACGCTCTCGGCGCCGTGGACGCTGACTGTGATCGGCGGCGCGCCCGAACCGGCCTATGCCGCTCAGGTGCAGGGTCAGGCAGCGCGCCTCGGCCTGCGCGATCGAATCCGCTGGAGCGGCCCGGTCCCGGACGCCGACGTGCGGGCTGCGTTGCTCGCGCACCAGGCGTTGGTGGTGCCCTCGTCGTATGAGGGTTTTGGGATCGCGTATCTCGAGGCTTTGCGCTTTGGCCTGCCGGTGCTGGCCACGACCGCCGGTGCGGCGGCCGAGGTGATCACGCCTGAGCGTGAGGGCGCGCTGGTGGCGCCCAACGACCCGGCGGCTGTCGCAGCCGTACTGGATGGCTGGGCCCGCGCGCGGGGCCGCCTGGCCGATCTCAGTCGCGCCGCACTGGCGCGCGCCCAGGCCTTCCCGACCTGGGAGGAGACCGGCGCCAGGATCCGTCACTACCTGTTGGGGCTGAGCGCGTAAGCTGTTCCTCAGGCCACGCCGCGCAACACCAACTCAAAATCCGTCGGCGGTTCCGTGATCAGGCGCGTCATCTCGGCGAGCACGGCCGCATGCAGGTCGGGTGTCTCGGCCGCCACGATCGGGCGACCGAGCGCGACGCGGACGTGCACACCGCGATAACCGGGCCACAGGATCTGGATCGTGGCCGCCATCCGTTCGCGCCCGCGCGGCGAGCGCCGCAGGCGTGTGAGCAGGTGATTCTGCGCGCCCGGGGCCACGACACCGCGCACGAGCGTCGGCACGACCACGGCTCCCGGCGTGCGTCGGGCGAAGAGCACAGCCGACTCCGACCAGCGCTGGAGCGACTCGATAGCGCCGGGCGCAACGTCGGGGTCGGGCTCGATCGCGCCGGCCGGGAAGGTCAGCACCGGTCGGCCGGCCCTGAGCTCGGCGATCACGGCGCGCACCGCCGCCAGGCGGCGGGCCGGATCGTCCGTGAGGAACAGGACCTGCTGCCGGACGTGGCGCAGCTCGGTCAGGAAGGGGCGTTCGGTCGCGACCACGCGCAGATCGGTGCGGCCGATGGCGCGCCCGATGGCCGTGAAAAGCGCGGTCGTGTCGGCCATGCCCGGGTGGTTGGCGAGGAAGAGCAGCGGCGCATCGGGCGGGAGCGGTGCAACCTGAGCGATCGAGAGCGTGCGCGCGAAGCGAGCCGTCAGCCAGGCCGCCCCGGCCGACAGGCCCTGTTCGCCCACCATGCGATCGAAGCCCGCGACCTGCTGGGCAAAGGCGCGCGCTGCCGGCCGGAAGAGCGGCGCCAGGACGCGGCGGCCCCAGGGCCACCCGAGGGCAGCGAACAGGTCATCGAGGTTGATCTCGGTCAGGGCGTCGAGCTGGGAAGACGGGTCCACTGGGATAATACGAGCATGATACCCGAGGCCAGGCTTCAGCGGGCGTTAGCCGCGCGCGCGGCGATGCTCGACGACAAACACGAGGGCGCCTGGCGCCTGTTCAACGGCTTCACCGAAGGTTGGCCGGAGCTGGCGGTGGATGTGCTGGCGCGGACATTGATCGTGCACGACTACGCGGCCGAGCCGCTGAACACCGAGGCTCTGGCGGCCCTGCTCGCCCTGTATCGCGAGGCTCTGCCGTGGCTCGCGGCGGCCGTGGTCAAGCCGCGCCAGGCGGACCTCCAGGCACGGCGCGGGCGCGCCCTGTTCGGGCAACCCGATCGGCGATTGCGCGAGGACGGTGTGCGCTATGCCGTTGACGTGCTGCTCAACCGTGACACCGGGTTCTACCTCGACACGCGCGGGCTGCGCGCCTGGCTGCGCGCCAACGCTGCCGACAAGACGGTGCTGAACGCCTTCGCCTACACCGGCAGCCTGGGTGCCGCCGCGTTGGCCGGAGGAGCCGCCGGCGTCGTGCAACTCGATCGGGCCCGATCCTTCCTCAACCTCGCCAAAGAGACCTACACGCTCAACGGCTTCCCGATCCACAAGGCCGATTTCGTGGTTGAGGACTTCTTCGTCGCTGCGAGTCGCTGGCGGCGCGCGGAGCGGACGTTCGATCTCGTGCTGCTCGACCCGCCGCCCTTTGCCGAGAGCGCGGCCGGTGTGGTCGATCTGCAGTCGGCCTATGGGCGATTGCTCAACAAGGCCCGCCCGCTGGTCGCGGATGGCGGGGCCCTGATCGCCATCAACAACGCGCTCTTCTCGAGCGGCGCCGACTTCCTGCGCGTGATCGAGGCCGCCTCCGCCGACGGCTACCTGTCGCTCGAGGCCACGCTCCCGGTTCCGCCAGATCTGCTGGGCTTTGGCGACGCCCCACGTGCCTGGCCGACCGACCCGTCGCCGTTCAATCATCCGACGAAGATCGCGGTGGTGAGGGTGAGGAGGAAAGCGTAGAAGAGGGAAGAGGGAGGAGGGAGGAGGGAGATTCTCCTCCCTCTTCCCTCTTCTCCTTTACGATCGCGCTGCTTCTCGCGCCAGTTGCTCGGCGCGCTGGGCGTCCTCGGTGCGGGGGTAGTTCTTGAGGCTGTGCCAGGTGACGCGCAATTCGTGCGCTTGCCGGAGGATGGCCTCCCACAGTTCGCGGTTCTTGACCTCGCCACCGTCGCGGGTGCGCCAGCCGGCCGCGGCCCAGGTCGCGGCCCAACGTTCGCCGCCCTGAGCCGCATAGTCCGACGGCGTGATCACCTGCGCCTGCGTGCCCGCGGGCACCAACGAGAGGCCGCGCTCGATCGCGATGAGGTGCAGGGCGTTGGCTGAGCAGCGCTCCTCGCGCCCGCTGACCTCCCAGACTTCGTCGACAACGCGGAGCACGGCCGCCCAACCGCCGGGTCCGGAGCCGAGGCATGAGGCCCCGGTGTGGATCAGCGTCACATCGCCGATCATCTCGGGCAGGGTCGGGCGCGGGATCGCGGCGACCGCCAGGCGATCACATTCCTCGTTGAGCGGATCGCCGGCGTGACCCTTGACCCAGATCCACTCGACCTCGTGCTGGCCGAGCACGCCGTCCAGCAGCTCCCACAGGTCGCGGTTAGCGACCGAGCGTTTGTCGCTTGTGCGCCAGCCGCGCGCCTTCCAGCCGGCCAGGTGTTCGGTGACCCCTTTTTGGACGTAGCTCGAGTCGGTGTGCAACCGGACATGACAACGGCGCTTGAGCGCCGTCAGGGCCGAGATCACGCCCATCAACTCCATGCGGTTGTTGGTCGTGTCGGGGTCGGAGCCGGTGAGCACCTTGCGATGGGTGCTCCCGCCCGAGGGCGCCAGCAGGATCGCGGCCCAGCCGCCCGGCCCCGGGTTGGGGTCGCACGCGCCGTCGGTGTAGACGGTGACGGTTTGCATCAGAAGGCATTGTACATTTGTCGGCTTCTCCTCCGGTGTTCACCTGGGACTACAATGTATCCAACACCTGCGCCGCCCGGCGCGTTCATACTCGGAGGGGAAGAATATGTTTCGCCCGTCTTTGCAGAAGGCGTTGGCTTTCTGCGTCTGCGCCACGTTACTTTTGACAGCCTGTGGCCCCACACCCGAACAGATCGCGGCCAGCACGGCCGCAGCGGCGACGGAGACCGCGGCCAGTTGGACCGCGACGCCGTCCGCCACGCCGACCGAGACGTCGACGCCGACCGACACGCCCACGCCGACCGAAACCTTCACGCCCACGGCCACCGAGACGCCCCTGCCGACTGACACACCGGCAGCGACGAACACCCCCACGCGGACTCACACCCCGCGCCCGACCGTCCCGCCGCCACCGACCGCGACTTTCACGCCGGTTCCGCTGCCGGCTGCTCCGGTCTTCCCGCAAACGATCATGCACGCCTGGGACCCGGATGACTTCCGCAAGGAGTTGAATGAGCTGGTGCGCTTCAACTACGGTTGGGCGCAGGACATGCAGCGCGTGATCAACGGTGAGACTGGCAGCTGCAACGCGTTTTATAGCTATCGCAACGAGATGGTCGTCAGTCAGGCGGCCTACGACGTCGTCCCGCCGGAGTGGTACTCGATCTACTACCGCTATCGCGTGGCAGTGCACAACGCCGTCGGAGCCGTGACGGAGATCACGGCGATCTGCGATGCCGGCGGCGGCAACATCTCGACCGAGAGTCTGTTCAATATGCTGGACGCCCTCAACACGATCGTGGCGATCGGCCAGGGGTTGGAGGCCGAAGCGGCGGCGTTGCCGTAAGGTTCGCCGGATCCGATCCGGACCCTGCGACACGCTCGCGTCGCAGGGTCCGAGCATTGAGGGCCCCGACCCCCGTGTGAAGGTTTCGCTCAACGGCTGTTAAAATCTCTGCATGTCATCTGCACCCAATACCTGGCGCCTGGTGCGCACGCCGCCGCTCGCTGGGGCGCTCAACATGGCGATCGATGAAGCCATCCTCAATGCCATCGCCGCCGGTGCAGCGCCGCCTACGTTACGCTTCTTCGCCTGGGATCCCCCGACGCTCTCGCTTGGCTACGGCCAACCGATCGCCGACGTCGACCCGGCGCGTCTCGCGACACGCGGGTGGGGCCTGGTGCGCCGGCCCACCGGGGGGCGCGCGATCCTGCATACCGATGAGTTGACCTACTCGGTGGCTGCGCCGATGGACGAGCCGCGCGTGGTCGGGAGCGTGGTCGAAAGCTATCGCCGCTTGAGCGCCGGGCTGTTAGCGGGGCTGCAACGCCTCGGTCTTCAGGCGCGTGCCGATCGCAAGGATCCGACCCAGACGGTGCGCGGGCCGGACGGTGCGCCGGTGATGAACCCGGTGTGTTTCGAGGTGCCGTCGGATTATGAGATCACGGCTGATGGCCGCAAGTTACTAGGGAGCGCTCAGGTGCGCAAACGCGGCGTCGTGCTCCAACATGGAACGCTGCCGCTCGACGGCGACATCACGCGCATCCTCGATGGGCTGGCCTATCCCGATGCCGAGCGCGAGACGCTACGCGGCCGCGTGCGCTCGCGTGCCGCGACCCTGGCCGATATCGGGCTCAGCGCCACCTGGTCTGAGGCTGCCGAGGCCCTGACCCAGGGCTTTGCCGAGGCTCTCGGGTTGACCTTCGTCGAGGGAGAGCTCTCGCCGGCCGAACGCGCCGACGCTGAGCGCCAGGTGGTCGAAAAGTACGGCGATCCCGGCTGGACGGGCCGGGTGTAGTGGTGCGTCGGGCGACGCAGGCGGCGGCTCAACCCTCGTCCCTCGTCCTTGGCCCGTCGTCCTCGCTCCGGTTGATTGCATACAGCACTGAGCGTCCGCTGCGGCCGACGTCGACGATCGCGCCCATCTTCCGCAGACAGTACGTGATTCGCGCGGCCGACCAGGCCTGGGTTTTGAGCGCCCTGGCCAGGTCGCGATTCGTGAACGGCGTGGCCAGGCCCTCCGGCAGTGCGACGAGATAGTCGGCCGGCTCGATCAGGCGCATCGCGCCCTCCACCGACAAAAGCCGGCGCTCGACGGGGTGCCACTGTCGCGCCCGCCAGCGTCGTCGCCGCTTGGGCGGCGGCGCCGGTTGCCGCACCTGTTCGTCTTTCACGAGCACCACTTCGAGTGCGAAGTTCGGATGCGCGGCCAATTCGGCCAGGCTGACCAGTTCTCCGAAGACGTCGCGCCACACGCCGCGGCGCGGCGACTTGCGCCGGGTGCGTGTGCCCGACGCATCTTCGTTGATCAGCCAGCGTTCGATCGCGATCGGATGAACCAGCAGCACCTGATAGTGGGTCAACAGCTGCGGCAGCTTGCGCTTGAGCGCCGAGAAGGACCCGGTCTGGATCTCGATCAAAGCGTCGCCACGGCGGATATCGGCCACGAACCCGTCGACCGGGGTCTCGAGGACATCGCCGGGCTGCGCGTAGTGTTGCTTGAGAGCCGCGTGCAGGTGGTTTTCACGCAACGTGCCGATGCGGGAGGGCATGGGCTGATTCTACAGGCGACCGGGGCACGAAGCGCGATGGCGATCCAGCGCGGTGTGGGCACGCAGGATCGCCGTTCAG
>JAEURK010000112.1 GCA_016789175.1 Anaerolineales bacterium | reverse complement strand
GTCGAGGTCGTGGTCACGCCGACCCCGGAGCCGACCGCCAGCCCGAAGTCGGGTGGCACATTGATCGCGGCGCGCGCTGCCGACATGACCGGCCTCGACCCGCACAAGCAGACCGCCTTCTCGTCGTTCCGGGTGCTCGAGCATATCTACGAGCCGCTGCTCAATCTGGATAAGGACATGAACGTCGTCCCCAACCTTGCCAAGAGCTGGGTTTGGTCAGACGATGGCCTGATCCTGACCATGACCTTGGAGGATGGTGTGGTCTTCCACAACGGCGACCCGATGACCGCCGACGACGTCAAGGCCACGTATGAGCGCATCCTGAACGAGGAGACCGCGGCGGCAGCCCGCTCCTTCTTCTCATCGATCGCCTCGGTCGAGGCGCCGGACGCGACGACCGTGGTCTTCACCCTGTCGACGCCGAACGCGGCCTTGCTGGCGGCTATGACGAACCCGAACTCGGGCATCATGTCCAAGAAGCTGCTCGACGGCGGCTGGGATCCGGCCTCCGAGGCTGTCGGCACCGGACCGTTCAAGCTCGCCACCTGGGAGGCCGACAACATCCTGGTGCTCGAGCGCAACGCCGACTACTGGCGCGCCGGTCTGCCGTATCTCGATAAGATCGAATTCCGCACCATCCCGGACGAGTCGTCGATCCTGGCCGGCCTGCGCGCCGGGACGATCGACTGGGCGCTGATCAACGACCCGCGCGTCGGCCTGGTGGCCGCCTCGGGCGCCAGCGACCTGGTCAAGGACACGGCGCCGGCCCTGGCCTATCACGTGCTGCAGCTCAACGCTAGCCGGCCGATGTTCGAGGACGTCAAGGTGCGCCAGGCGATCTCGTGCGCGATCGATCGCCAGCAGGTGCTTGATACGGCTTCATTGGGCGAAGGTCAGGTCGTCTCGCCGGCGACGCCGTTGTTCTACCGGGCTGATCTGGGCAGCCTGTTCTGCTATCAGAAGGATCTCGACAAGGCCAACGCGCTGCTGGCCGAAGCCGGCAGCCCGGCCGTGACCTTCACCGTGATCGTGGCAGCCGGTGAGCCGCCGACCGCGGTCGCCGAGGCCGAGAACATCCAGGCCCAGCTGGCCGAGATCGGCGTCACAGTCAACATCGAGACGCTCGAGTTGGGCGTTTACGTCGACCGTTGGTTGAAGGGCGACTTCGACGCCGCTGTGGCGCTGAACGGCGGGAACCCCGATCCGCACAACATGTTCTTCCGCTACTGGAACAGCGCCGGCAACCTGAACGGGGTGGCGAACTACTCCTCCCCGGAGATCGACAGCCTGCTGGCCGAGGCCGTGGCACTGACCGATCCCGCCGCGCGCAAGGCCGTGTACGATCAGATCCAGCAGAAGCTGACCGAGGCCGCGCCCTGGGTCTGGCTGTACGTCGGTTACGAGTACCGGATCTACCAGCCGTATGTTGAGAACTTCACCAACATGTCCAACGGCCAGACGATCTATCTGCGGGAGACCTGGCTGAACAAGTAAAGACGACAGACGACAAACCGGATGGGCCACCGATCTGGGCTCCGCCCCGACCGGTGGCCCATCCGGTTTGTTGGAATGTGATTGCATGCGCAACTATGTGTTCAAGCGGCTGCTGACCCTGATCCCCACCTTGTTGGGGATCTCGGTGATCGTGTTCCTGGTGATGCGTCTGATCCCCGGCGACACGATCAGCGCCATGATCGGGACCCAGTTCAAGTTGACTGAGGCGCAGGCCGAAGCGATGCGCCGCTATTACGGGCTCGACAAGTCGTTGCCGGAGCAATACGGCCTGTGGCTGTCTGCGGCGGTGCAGGGGGATCTCGGGTACTCGGTGCGCACCGGGCAGCCGGTGTTGTCCGAGATCATCCGCCGCTACCCCCTGACGATGGAACTGGCGCTGGTCGCGATGGCGATCGCCGTTGCGGTGGGCATCCCCGTCGGGTTGGTGTCGGCGATCCAGCGTGACACCGTGCTGGACTATGCGGGGCGGTTGTTCGCGCTGGCCGGGCTGGCCATCCCCGGGTTTTGGATGGGCACCCTCATCATCTACGGTCTGTCGGTGTATCTCCACATCCTGCCCAACTCTGGCGCGTACGTCGAGTTCGCAATCGACCCGGCCGAGAACCTGAAGCAGATCATCTTCCCCGCACTCACGCTCGGCCTCGCCTTCAGCGCGGCCGTGATGCGCACGACGCGCTCGGCCCTGCTCGAGGAGCTCAATAAAGACTACGCCCGCACCGCCCGCGCCAAGGGACACACCGAACGGGGTGTGATCCTGCGCCACTGCCTGAAGAACGCCTTGATCCCGGTCATCACCCTGATCGGGCTGGAAGCCGGCTATTTACTCGGCGGCGCGATCATCGTCGAAGAAGTCTTCGCCCTCCCGGGGCTCGGCCGGTTGTTGCTCAACGGCATTAATCAGCGCGACTACGCCCTGGTGCAGGGCGTGATTCTGTTCATCGCATTCAGCTTCGTCGTCGTCAACCTGCTGGCCGACCTGGCCTACGCGGTCATCAATCCGCGGGTGCGCTATGAATAAGTCGGCCGGCAGCCCGTTCTTACGCCGTTTGGGACGCAGCCCGAGCGCTGTGGCCGGTCTGATCATCATCACGTTCTATGTGGTAGTGGCCCTGTTCGCGACCTGGCTGGCGCCGTACTCGGCCGCCGGGCAAAACCCGAAGGATCGTCTGCAGTCGCCGAACAGCCGGTATTGGGTCGGCACCGACGAGTTCGGCCGCGATATCTTCAGTCGCCTGATGTTCGGAGCGACGAACTCGCTGACGGTGGCCCTGATCTCGGTGTCGCTGGCTTTTGCGGGCGGCACGTTGATCGGCACGATCTCGGGCTATGTCGGGGGCTGGACCGACAACGTCATCATGCGGCTGGTCGATTTGATGTTCGCTTTCCCGGCGCTGTTGTTGGCGCTGGCCATCGCGGCGGCGCTGGGGCCGGGGTTACGCAACACCGTCATCGCCATCGCCGTGGTCTATCTGCCCATCTTCGCCCGCGTGGCCCGCGGCTCGGTGCTGCTGCTGAAGGGCCTGGAGTTCGTCGAGGCCTCGCGCAGCCTGGGGGTCGGCCACGTGCGCATGATCTTTCGCCATATCCTGCCCAATGCGATCGCGCCGTCGCTGGTGCAACTCAGTCTGGCGTTTTCGTGGGCCATCCTGACCGAAGCTGCGCTGAGTTTTCTGGGGCTGGGCACGATCCCGCCCAATCCGTCGTGGGGCAGCATGCTCAGCGACAGCCGGACGATGATGGAGCTCGCGCCGTGGATGGCGGTCGCGCCCGGGTTGGCGATCATGTTCTGCGTGCTCGGATTCAACCTGCTTGGCGACGGCGTCCGCGACATCCTCGATCCGCATCTGCACCTGGGCAAGACTCCGCAATGACCATCCGTGCCTTTCGGCTCGAAGATGCGCGGCCGTGCGCCGAAATCATGGCCGCCAACACGCTCTGGCAGCGCTACGGTGTGACGGTCGAGACGGCCGTTCGAAACTTCGCTTCCGGCCTCGAACGCGGCGCGGCGCTCTTCGTCTCCGAGGACGACGACGAAGTCGACGGCTTTCTCTGGCTCGAACCGGGTGGAGCCTTTGGCCGCAGCGGCTACGTCCGCTTGATCGGCGTTCGGCCGGATCGTCAGGGGAGTGGGCTCGGGCAGGACCTGATGGCGTATGCCGAGACCTTCTTGTTTCGGAGCACAGGCGACGTCTTTCTGTTGGTCTCGGATTTCAACCTCGACGCCCAGCGCTTCTATCAACGGTTGGGCTACGTCCAGGTTGGCGCGCTCCCCGACTACGTGCTCCCCGGTGTAGCCGAGTTGATCTATCGCAAACGCCGGCCGGTCGGGTGAGGCGTGCGTCGATGACGGAGTAAGACGATGCCAGCTTTCGCTCGGGTCGAACAAATCCTGCGTGACGCCGTGCCGGAGGTCGCTCCGGCGATACAGATCGAGATCCGCTGGCGCGGCGACACGGTGTTCGCGCGGGCTATGGGCGATCTTGACCCTGAGACCCGGCAAAGACCGGTGCACGCCGACACGCGTTTCGACCTGGCGTCGGTCACCAAGCTTTTTGTGACCACGGCTTTCATGCGGCAGGTGGAGACCGGGTCTGTGACGCTCGCGACCCCGGTCAGTGCGATCCTGCCGGCTTTCAGCGGTGTGCGTCCGATCGGCCCTTACGAAGACCCGTTACAGACGGGGCGGTTCATCACGATTGCCGAGGGCGGGTTGGTCGACGCCGGCGCGACCACGTTTCGGCAATTGCTCACGCACACTTCCGGCCTGCCAGCCTGGCGCCCGCTTTTTCGCCAATCCGAGGCCGAGGCCGCGCGCGCCCTGGCATTCGCCACGCACTTCGCGTATCCGCCGGGCACGCGCGTGATCTACAGCGACATCGGCCTGATCCTGCTGGGACTGGCGCTCGAACGTCTGACAGGGCTGACCCTGGCGGCCGCGGTGCGCCGGAGCGTGACCGATCCGCTGGGCCTGAGCCACACCGGCTATCGTCCAGCGCTCGACGTGACCTGCGCGCCGACCGAGATCTGCGCCTGGCGCGGCCGGCGTGTGGTTGGCGAGGTGCACGACGAAAACGCGGCCCGGCTCGGCGGCGTCAGCGGACACGCCGGCCTCTTCTCCACAGCCGCCGATGTGGCGGGCTTCGGCCAGTCCTTTCTTGATGGTTCCCTCCTGCACCGCGCCACAATCGCCGAGATGGCACGCGAGCAGGCGGTCGACGGCACGCTCCGGCGAGGTCTGGGCTTTCAGTTGTGGTCGCCCGATCCCGAGGCCAGCGGCTTTCCTTTTGGCCCGATGGCCTTCGGCCACACCGGCTTCACCGGCACCTCGCTCTGGATCGATCCCGACCAGGCGCTGGTCGTGGCCTTGCTGACCAACCGGGTCTACCACGGCCGCGCGCCTGGTGGCATCGCACGCCTGCGAGTCGCCCTGCATCAGGCGATTGTTTCAGCCTGCCAGGAGATGTAGACCGCGCAGACGCGAAGAACGCCTGGACAGGAGCCAGGCGTTCTTCGCGTCTGCGCGATCCCACCCTCCCCTGGATTGACTATTCCCGACAAGTCATAGCCGATTTATGACGCCTGTCATTGGAGTCGAGCGGGGAGGCGTCCTACAATTCAACGTATGTTGAAGGATCTCGTGCCGCTGGATCCGACCCGGCTGGATTTGCCCTCCTCGGTCGACGGGCTGACGCCGTTGGCGGAGGGGTTGCGGGCCCTGGCCGAGCCGCGGCGCCTGCAGATCCTGGAGATCGTGCAGGCCGGCGCCTGCTGCAATGATCAGATCGGCGAGGCCTTGGGGATCGCGCCCAATCTGGTCTCGCACCATCTGGGTGCCCTGCGCCGGGCCGGTCTGGTCGATCTCGAGCGCGATCCGGACGATTCGCGCCGGCTGGTCTACCGTGTCAATGCCGCGGCCCTGCGGATGCTGGCGGCCGCGCTCAATGCCCTGATCCACCCACCCTGTCGGACGAACCCGGCTCCTGGAGAAGATGCCATGCTCGACCTCAAACTTCCCGTCTTCAGCAACCCGATCAGCACTGCGCCCAAGGTGCAGTGGGCCGAGGTCGACGAGCAGGGAAGGCTGGTGCTGCCGCCCGAGGTCGCGGCGCAGTTCGGGTTGACGCCCGGGGCCAGGGCCCGGATCGACACGATCACCAACGGGCTGCGGCTGCACCGCCCGGCCACGCACCTGACCAAGGTCTACGTGGAGCCGACGATCGACTGCAACCTCGACTGCATCACGTGTTTCCGGCACGGCTGGGATGAGCCGCAGGGCAAGATGACCGAGGCGATCTTTGCCGCGATCCTGGCCGGGCTGGCCGAGCTCGACGACAAGCCGACCGTGTATTTCGGCGGCATCGGCGAGCCGCTGGTCAACCGCCACACCGTCGAGTGGATCGTCAGGGCCAAGGCACTGGGCGCCCGGGTCGAGATGATCACCAACGGCACCCTGTTGACCGAGCGGCGTTCGCGCGAGTTGATCGAAGCCGGGCTGGATGTGCTCTGGGTCTCGATTGACGGCGCCTCGCCCGAGAGCTACGCCGATGTGCGCCTGGGCGCCGAGCTGCCGCGCGTGCTCGAGAACCTCAAGCGCTTTCGACGCATGCGCAAGGGCGGTCACTACCCCAAGCCCGAGATCGGCATCACCTTTGTGGCCATGCGCCGCAACATCGCCGACCTGCCCAGGGTGTTGCAGATGGGCAAGGAACTCGGCGCCATGCATTTCAACGTCAGCAACGTGCTGCCGGTCACCGAGGCCCTGCAATCCGACACGCTTTACAACCGCACGTTGCGCAACCTGGCTTACCTGCCAGGGCGCGTCACACCGCGGCTCAGCCTGCCCAAGATGGAATTCAATGAGCTGACCCGCGAGGCGCTGATGCAGGCCTTCCAGTCCGGCTACAGCGTCAACTATGCCGGCAACAGCTGGGGCGATGCCAACGACGCCTGCAACTATGTCGAAAGCGGCACGCTCTCGGTCGCGTACAACGGCGACGTCAGCCCGTGCTGGCCGTTGATGCACACGCACACCACGTATCTCAACAGCAAGCCGCGCCAAAACCACAAGCACATCATCGGCAACGTTCGCGAGCGCACGCTCGGCGATTTATGGCTCGACCCGGCCTATGTCGCCTACCGCGAGAAGGTCCAGAGCTTTGCGTTCGCGCCCTGCACGTATTGCGGCGGCTGCGAGATGTCCGAAGAAAACCTCGAGGATTGCTACGGCAACACCGCCCCCGCCTGCGGCGGCTGTGTCTGGGCCCAGGGCGTCGTGCAGTGTCCGTGAAGGGCTGAAAAGGGAGGAGGGAAGGAAGACGTCCCTCCTCCCTCCTTCGTTTTAATGTGTCAACAAATAGCGCAGATCATCCGCCATATCCGCGCCTGTGACGCCGAACGGCAGGATCAGACGGGCATAGCCGTCGCGGTCGACCACGGTCAGGGTCGCGGTGTGGTCGATGAGATAGCCGGTGGCGGCCGTGCCGTCGTGCTTTTGGTAGACCACCCCAAACGCGGTCGAGATCTGGGTAAGCGTCTCCGGGTCGCCTGTCAGGCCGATGAAACGCGGGTCGAACTGTTCGACGTAGGTTTGAATCTTGGCTGGTGTATCCCGCTCCGGGTCGACCGAGATCATGATCAGTTGAACCCGGTCCGCGTCGCCGCCGAGTTGCGCCAGCGCTTCCTTGACCTGGGCCAGCGTCGCCGGGCACACGTCGGGACAGAAGGTGTAGCCAAAGTACAGAAGCACCAGCTTGCCGCGGAATTGGCCCAGTTTGACGACCTGCCCGGACGCATGGGTGAGTTCGAAATCGAAGGCGCGTTGATGCGTCTGCAGGATCATGCCGTGCAGATTCGGCGGGCGCAGCCAGTTCCAGGCCAGATCCGCGACAGCAGTGAGAGCCAGGCCGAGCACGATCATGCCGACCACGACGACCACGGGTCTCTTCACACATCCCTCCTGGGTTACGGGCGTTGCCGGCCGGGCGT
>JAEURK010000077.1 GCA_016789175.1 Anaerolineales bacterium | reverse complement strand
TTGAAGATGCCGGCGGCTTGTGCCCGAGCCCTTTGTCAGTGACGGCTCAGCCAGCAGGACGTTGGACAAAAAGCAAGGGATACGCGGGTCGGTGCTCCGGCCCCCGACCCGCGCATCCCTTGCTTTGAGCCAGTCTTCTCCCAACAGGGCTGACAACCTGCCCGACACACCTGGCGGCCTCGACCTACGGCAGCCGGCCGTAGTGCAGGGTCGGAACGAAGTAGTCTCCGTTGAGGATCGAAAAGAACGCGAACTCGACGACCTCGGGCCGGTTCCAGCCCACGACCGACCACTTCACGGACGAGTTGCCGTCGAAAGACTGTGCCCCTGTCGCGACTGCGATCGGCTGCATGGAGCCCCAGACACCGGACGTGCTCCGCGCCATGTAACAGAAGTTGAGGTTGGTCAGGCATTCCGACGACGACGCGCCGTTCCGGTTGCTGCCGTGCCCAAGGATGATGAGCTCGCCCGAACGACCAAAGGCGAGCGTCGGCACGTGCGAGTAATTGGCCAGGGCCGTGTCCTGCCAGCCGGAGCCGGTGTCGACCACGTAGTGGATGCGGCCGTAGTCGCCCGTGGAGTCGAAGTGCTGGGCGTACACCAGGTGGCGGACGTTGGCCGAATCGATGATCACATGCGGGCCCTGGTCGACGTTGACCTCGTTGCCGCCCGAAGCCCGGTTGTGGAACGGTTCGGAGGTGCTGGCCTGCGTGATCGCGTTCCAGGTGCCGTCGGCGGCCCGACGCCGGGTCAGGATCGCGTAGGTGCCGGCCTCCGATATCCAGGCCACAGTCACGGAGTTGTCCACCGGCGACACCGCGACGTTCGGGTGGTTGGCGCTCCCGGCGCTGTCAACCAGCGTCTGCGTGCAGGTCGAGGCCGTGTTTTGCGCGGCGTTGACGGTGACCGCGCAATGCGCGATGCGATCGGCGTTCGTCCAGAAGGCCAACTGCAGCGTGCCGAACTGGTCGAGCGCCGACGACAACCCGACCGTGCCCGCGTACAGCGTATTGCCCAGGATGGACCTGGCGTTCGTGGCCAGGGTCAGGGGCGCCTTGAAGCTGCCCACGGCCAGATCGAACACGTAGACCAGCACCGTGCCGTTGGTCGTGAGCACGGGCATATACACATAGCCGTCGCCGTCATACAACGTATTGAGTGTGGTGACCGATCCATTCGGCAGCGTCAACGTCGCCAGGGTCGAGAAATCTGCGCTGGTGTTGGGCAGGCCTTGCGCCCGGTAGACATAGATGAAACCAGTGGCCATCTTGTAGCCGAAGAGCAGCACCTGATCGTCGGCCGTCCGCACGATCTGTGGACCGGTGCCGTCGGACATGCCCGGCCCCAGTGGGATGGACACGATGCCGCCTACTGGAGGCGCAGTGGTCGCAGACGCGGTGGCGGCCGACGGGGTTGCGGTGTGTGTGGCCGTGGCCGACGCGCTGGTCGGGGTGCGGGTGGCGGTCGCGGGAATCGGGGTGGGCGTCGCGGTGCGTGTCGCGGTGCGTGCCGCCGTGCGTGTCGCGGTGCGTGTCGCGGTCCGTGCCGCCGTGCGCGTCGCGGCACGCGTCGGTGAAGCAACGGGTGACCGGGTCGCCGATGGGACGACCGTGGAGGTCGGCGCATCGGGCGGCTCGGGCATGCCGGTCGACGTCGGTTGAGCCGCAAGGCCCGCCTGGTTCGTGACCATCGGCAGAAAAGTGCGCCAATCCCCCGCTGCGATAACCTGCCAGGTCGCCGCCAGCAACAAGATAAGCGTCAAGACAATGGCAATCAGCCGACCACGCATAACCGCATCCTTTGCATCGTCCGCCTGAGGGCGGTGTGAGGTGTTCTGCACCGGGCGGCTAATGCGCCAGGCGTCCACCAAATCCATTTAACTCATGCGCGACCATCAAGCGTAGTGGTCGCCGCCCGGTTTGCCGCCCACAAAATTGCGGAAATGCCGTCCAGTCTTTCAAGCAGACAGGAATGCCGGACGCGCAAATATACCAAGGTTCCAAACGGTTTGTCCGTCCGAGGCCGATGTTGTAGCAGGTCGGCTTTAAGCAGTCAGAGCCAGGTCGGCGCGACCTGGCTCTGACTGTGTGGGCAATACAGGGCTCGAACCTGTGACCTCACGGATGTGAACCGTGCGCTCTGACCAACTGAGCTAATTGCCCGAGCGAATATCGATTATAGCAGCCTTGGGCCGAGCGTTCAAGATCGACGGCTCAGGACGCTCACGCCACACAGGGCTCGAGCAAGGCCAGCTCACACCGCCCGGCGTCCAACCGGGCCAGCCCACCCACCGGAAGATAGGCGTTTGGGCAGTTGTGGCCGAAGTCCTCGGTCTTGAGGATCGGAAAGCGCGCGCTCCGTGTCAGACGCAGCAGGATATCGCCCAGCGTATGCCCCGTCGGCGAGACCCCGTCCTGTCCGTCGATATAGCCGATCACCACACCCGCCACCTGATCGAAGACGCCCATCTGCGCCAGCTGCATGAGCGCGCACTCACAGCGATCGGCCGCGAGGTCGATATCTTCCAGAAACAGGATCGCGCCTGAGAGGTCGGGCCAATAAGGCGTGCCCGCCAGTTTCAGCAGGGCCGTCAGGTTGCCACCCCAGAGCGGACCCTCCGCTCGGCCATCGCGCAAAGCAGCGCGGGGGCGATTGGCCGGGATCGGACCGCTGCGCGCGGACATCAAGCCGGCCACAAACTCCGACCGGTTGTAGTCCGTGATCGACCGACCCAACCCCCACAAAAGGTCATCACCGTGCAGCGTCACCAACCCGGTGCGAACGCTGATGGCAGTGAGCAGCACGGTGATGTCGCTGATGCCAATGAACGGTTTCGGGTTGCGTCGTATCAGATCCCAGTCGAGGTGGTCCAGACAGGCGTTGGCCGTCAGGCCGCCCTGGGCGCACATCACGGCCCTCACCCCCTGATCCGCAAAGCAGGCGTTCAGATCCGCGGCTTTCTCGACGCCGGTCGCGGCGAAACCCAAAGTTGCTGCGGAGACATGCGGCGCCAATCGCACCTCGAAGCCGAGCGAACGCAGGAAGGCGCTGCCGTGGTCCAGCTGCCCCTGCAAGGCCGGGCCGACCGGCGTCGACGGCGCGACCACGCCGATCACGTCGCCGGCGCGTAAGCGAGGTGGGAGGATTCGTTTCAGCGCCATGGGTCGGTCACGCCCCCGATCACTCCGGGCGATACGGGGCCTCATCGTCGATATTCCCGACGAAGTCCGGCAGGCCGCTATGACCCACCAACTGCCGGATCGCCTGGTTCTCGCCGTTGTGATACCAGTAGTGATAGATCGTGCGCAGGAGCAACGAGCCGAACGTAATCACAAACGGCTGGCCGCCCGATCGCGTGACCGTGACCCCGCCCTGGAGGGTCTCGGTGGTCTGGGCCTCCAACCAGGGATCGGCAGCCGCCGTCAGCTCGTGCCAGGCGGCCTGAACATCGACCAGGGTCGGGGTGCTGGCGGGGGCGCCATACGCAAAGGCCTCCTGAATGTCGGGGCGCAGCACCCGATTCTGTGCCCGCGAGAGCCAGTAGCGCTGTTCCTGCCAGGCGAGGTGGCCGATATTCCATCCGATGCTGTTCATCGGCAGAAAGCGGCGCCGGGCCTCCTCATCGGTCACACCGACCAGACCACGTTGAAACTCACTTCGGGCAAAACGCAATTGCAGGACGAGTGGGTGTGTCATCAAGGGCCTCCAGGCCAAGAATAGCACAAATGTTCCCGCTTGGGGCCAATGAATCCACTTCATGCCTAGCAATCACCCAGGGCAGCTGGCCGTACAGTCGAGGCGACTGCACTATGCTTTTTGAGGATGTTATCCACGATGTCGAATACCCATTTCTTCAGGCGGCCAGCCGTCCTGGTGCTGGCCCTGTTAGCCTTCCTGTGGCGACGATATTCACGCCTGCCCGACGTGCGCTGGGCGGCAATAACCTCTGGACCTGGTTCGAGGCAATCACGGACGCCGGAGCGCTCGTCAGCACGGTCTCCGATCCGGACTGGATATACCTGTTGACCTCGAACTCAACCGGGCTGGTGCGGTCGAATGACGGCGGCCTGACCGGGTCTCCGGCGACGCTTCCGCCCTACCCCCTGATCTCCAACCCGGAACCGGTGCCGAATCATGCCGAACGGTTGATCGTCTACACATCGATTCCCGAGAGCTCCTCGGACCGTCAAAGGTTTGTCAGCCTCGATGCTGGCTCGACCTGGCAACCCATGCCAACATCTCCGAACACGTTAGGGGTTTCGCACATCGATCCTCGGGAGATGTATACGACCCAGGGTGGCGACTTCATGGTATCGACCGGCGCCGCCTGGACCGCGACCGGGGCCATTCCCGAGGCGTGCACCTGCACAAACGAGTACGACTGCCAGCCGAACGATGTGATCGACATCGCGTCGGCGCCCAGCACACCGGCCATCATCGTGATGCGGCTGTACACGGGCAACGCCAGCGAACACAAAGTCTGCAAGAGCAGCGATCGCGGCGCGACCTGGGCTCGCCTGCCCGTACCGACGATGGCGACGGCCTCTTTCACCTTCGATCCCAAGAACAGCAACACGATGTATGTCGCCGCCGGAGCCGGCGGCGGTGGTTGGAAGACGACCGACGGTGGCCTCACCTGGCGACCGATGGCGAACGGGTTGGTCGCGCCCTGGGAGTTCGTGATCGACCCCCAGAACACCCAGGTGGTCTACGCCCGCGCCGAGGGCGCCGCGATGGAATCGACCGACGGGGGGCAAGTTGGCACACCCTCGATGCCGGCATCCCCGGCTTGACTGTCAATGACATCGCTTTGGTTCGCCGCCCAACCGCCCCGCATCTGTATGCCCAGGTCCAGGGTCTTGGCCTCTGGGAACTTGATCGAACGGCCGTGCTCCCTTACTCGGCCTCGATCAATGGCGGTGCGCTCTTCACTCACAGTCCAAACGTCAGACTATCGTTGAGCGCGCCCGCCGGCACGACCCAAATGCAGATCAGCAACGACGGCGGTTTTGCAGGGGCGGCCTGGGAACCCTATGCCACTGATAAGGCCTGGGCGATCACAAGTGCCGGTGCGACGCCGATGCCTCGCACCGTGTATGTGCGCTATCTGACCAATGGCCAGTTATCGGGACTGTATCTGGACGATATCGTTCTGGACCGCGAAGCGCCGCATGGTTCGATTCACATGGATGACCCGTTGGCTGCGGCCACCTCAACCCGGGCTGTTGCGCTGCCGGATCGGAGCAGCGCCGCCGCCTACGCGGTGCTGCTCCCGTTCGTAACCCAACGCCACATCGCCGGTCAGTGGGCGGTCACGCTGACCTTGAGCGCCGCCGACGCCCTCAGCGGAGTTGACACGATGCAGATCGGCACCCGCTCGGACATGGCCGACGCTCAGGTCATGGCATTCGACCCGTCATTAGAATGGTATATCCCGGCGCACGGTAGCACGACGATCTACGTCAGCTATACCGATCGCGCCGGAAACGCCTCTGTCCCCTATTCAGCTACCACCACACGACCCTGATCCAACGCCGCGCAGGGTGTCCGGTTGCCGACCGGGCGCCCTCTGCCGTTGTCCGGGCCTCAACGTCGAGTCTGGCATGCCCGAAATCACCGCGCCCCGGGGGCTCGCACCACCTTCGCGGTCCAGCCTTTGCCCCGAATTTCGCGGCGAAGTTGTGAATTTCCACAATCCCGATCGTCTGCCAAATCCGCGGCAAAAGACCGCGAGGCCAGATCGGGCGGGACCGCCTTGAGGTCGGCGGATGCAGGGACCCGCTGTTGTATACTCCGATATTCATTAGAGGTTACTAGAAATGGGTCCATTGCGACCGAGCGCGGCCGAACATGGCGCGCCGTCACCTCGGTGCCTCTTGTCCGGTGACGCTTTTCGACGTCATCGGCGGCTGATGCCAGGACGGGCCGCCGTCGGGCCTGGGCGGATCCGCATCCCCACTCCCCGATCGAACTGGGCCGGCCCATTGGAATCGTCGAAACCCGCGCGGCCCTCGGCCGCTGTTGTGCGTGAGTGAGGATAGATCCATGTCCCAGACGCTGCGTCTGATCCCGATCGGCGGCCTCGGCGAAATCGGCAAGAACATGCTGTACGTCGAGCACGGCAACGACGCCCTGATCGTCGACGCCGGCCTGATGTTCCCCGAGAACGACATGCTGGGGATCGACTACATCATCCCCGATTACCGGTCGCTGCTCGACAAGAAACACCTGGTGCGCGGCATCATCATCACGCACGGGCATGAAGACCACACCGGCGCGATCAAGCACATCGCCAACGAGTTCGACGCCCCGCTTTACGCGACGCCGCTCACCCGCGGCCTGGTCGAGGTCAAGCTGCGCGACGCCAAGATGCATGCCGATGTCACGCTCAACACGATCCACGCCGGCGACAAGATCAACCTCGGGCCGTTTGGCATCGAGTTCTTCCACGTCTGCCATTCGATCCCGGACGGGGTCGGGCTGGGCATCAGCACGCCGGCCGGTCTGATCGTGCATTCCGGCGACTTTAAATTCGACCACACCCCGGTCGACGGCTGGCCGACCGACTACAGCAAACTGGCCGAGTTCGCGGGCCGGGGCGTGCTCGCCCTGCTCTCCGATTCAACCAACGCCGACCAGGCCGGCTGGACGCCCTCCGAGGCCGTGATCGATCCGGCCTTCGACGCCGTGCTCCGCGAGGCGCCGGGCCGGGTGATTATCGCCACCTTCGCGTCGCTGATCGCGCGCATTCAGCAGGCCGCCAATGCCGCCGCGCGGTACGACCGCAAGCTGGCGCTGGTCGGCACGTCGATGATCGAGAATTCGCGTATCGCCCAAAAACTCAGTTACCTCGACGTGCCTGACGGCCTGATCGTGCCGATCGACGAAGCTTTGCGCATGAAGCCCAAGCAGGTCGTGATCATGACCACCGGCACCCAGGGCGAACCGAGCTCGATCGTCAACCGGCTGGCCGAGGGCCGCAACCGCCAGTTCGACCTCCACGAGCTCGATACCGTGGTGTTCTCGTCGCACCCGATCCCCGGGAACGAGGAGATGGTCCACCGCACGATCAACAAGCTGTTGCAGCGCGGCGCGCGCGTGATTTACGACCCGATCGCGCCGGTGCACGTCTCGGGGCACGCCAGCCAGGAGGAGCAGAAGCTGCTCATCCATCTGGTCAAGCCCAAGCATTTCATCCCGATCCACGGCGAACTGCGCCATCTGCACCAGCACGCGGCCAATGCGCGCGAGGTCGGTGTATCGCCGGACTCGATTGCCGTGGTCGAGAACGGCACGGTGATCGACTTCAAGGATGGCGAGATGCACGTCGGCGACCGGATCCCCGGCGGGTATGTCTTTGTCGACGGCAGCGGCGTGGGCGACATCGGGCCGAGCGTGATGCGCGAGCGTGAGGCTCTGGCCGAGAACGGCGTCGTGGTCGTCGACCTGCGCCTGAACGGCAGCGGCGCGCTCGCCTCAACGCCCGAGCTGACGACCAAGGGTTTCGTCTTCGTGCGCGACTCCGAGGAGATGCTGGGCGGGGCACGCGCCCAGGTCCAGGCGACGGTCTTGAAGCATACCGGCGCCGAGCCTGAAGTCGTCAAAGAGAAGGTCAGCTCCGCGCTGGCCGATTACTTCTACGCCGAGACCAAGCGCCGGCCGATGATCTTCACGGTGGTGAGTTGATGGCCCGTTCAGTGCTCGAAACGGGTCGAGGGAGGCGGGAGGAGGGACGAAGACTCTCTTCCCGCCTCCCTCTTCTCTCCTCCCTCCTTTCCCTCTTCCTGGCCTCTTGCCAGCAGTTCACCCCCGGCCCGACCGCTCCACCGCCGGCCACGTTGACCTCGGTGCCGCCGGCCGCGACCCTGACCTCCATCCCGCCGACGTTCACGCCGATCCCGCTGGCGGCGCGGGTCAACGGTGCCGAGATCCTGCTCAGCGATTACACAGCCGAAGTCGAACGCTGCCGCCTGGGCTACCAACAGGTGGGCAGCGACCCCGCGGCCTGTCCGCAGGCGGCCCTGCAGGGTCTGATTGAATCGTCGGTCGTCGAACAGGCGGCCCTCTCGGCCGGTCTGAGCGTCGATGACGTCGCGATCGCTGCCGCGCTGGCCCAGGCCGAGCAAGATTTGGGCGGCGCAGCGGGGCTGGCCCAGTATCTTGCAGCAACCGGCTACACAGCCCAAACCTATCGTGACGCAGTGGGCCGTGACCTTCTGCGCGCCCGGATGACCGAACAGGTCGCGGCCTCGGTGGCGGAGCAGGCCGAACAGGTCCATGCACTGCTGATTCTGGTCGGCGCAGAGGCCGATGCCCAGGCGCTTTTGGCCGCGCTGAGGGGTGGCGCGGATTTTGCATCATTGGCTTTGGACAACTCGCTCGACGCGAGCAGTCGCGCCGGCGGCGGCGACCTCGGTTGGTTTGCGCGCGGCACCCTGACCGTGCCCGAGATCGAGGCCGCGGCGTTTGCGCTGCAGCCCGGTGAGCTCAGCGATGTGGTGACCACATCGCTTGGATTTGCCATCGTGCGGGTCGAGGAACGCGATCCCGGGCGCGCGCTCAGCTCGGATCAGCTCCGCGCCCTGCGCCTGGCCGCTGTACAGGCCTGGCTGACCGAGCAACTGGCGAGCGCCCAAATCGAGACCTTTGTGACGCCCTAGGCGGATCGCACCTGCGCCGCCGGGCGCCAGGTGTGATCATGCGTGTCGGGCACATTCTTCGTGATTGGTTGGACCGCCTGTTCGAGGCGCTGACGACCGTGCTGTGGATCGGCACCGGCGTGATCGTGCTGCTCTTCGCAGCGCTGTTCATCGCGCCCGATCTCAATCCGATCGCTGCCTGGCGCCCCCTGCCCATGCAGCTGGCGGCCTTCCCGACGCCGGCGCTGTCGATCCAGCCGGCCGTGACCGCCACATCCCAATTCCCGCCGACCTGGACGCCCGAGCCTTCGCTGGTCCCCAGCACGGTCACCGCGACGCACACCGCCACCCGGACGCCGCGGGCGACGGCCACCGCCACGGAAACGCCGGCGCCGACCGAGACGGCCACGGCCACGCAGACAGTCGCCCCGACTGCGGGTCCGTCACCGACGCCCTGCACGGGCGCCCGGTGCCCCACCGCCACGCCAACCCTGGCGGCTATGCCGTTTACGCTCCCGCCCGAGGCACCGGTGTATACACCCAATACGGTGAACCAAAACGGCTGCGCCTGGATGGGCGTCATCGGGCGCGTGCTCGACAAGGACGGCCGCGGGATCAACGGGCTGTTCGTGTTGGTCGAAGGCAACGGCATCGACCTGCCTGTGCCGACCGGGCCAAGCCCGCTCGGCGCGGGAGGCTACGAAATCACGCTCTCCAGCGCTCCCTCCGAGACAATCGAACATTATGTGCTGACATTATTGGACGGCTCCAACCAGGCCCTCTCCGCCAGCTACTTCGTACCGACGTTCGATGACTGCCAGCGTAATCAGCTGCGGATCGATTTTGTGCAAAACCATTGAGCAGTGGCTGTTTGTCGCCCGGGATCTGCCTGTTGATTAACGCTCCTCGACTTGATAGAATTTCGCCACGATGGCCATCGACCGTTTCGGGCGTGACATCCACTATCTCCGCATCAGCCTGACCGATCGCTGCAACTTGCGCTGTGTGTATTGCATGCCGGAGGCCATGACCTTCCGGCCGCGCGCCGAGTTGATGCAAGACGACGAGTTGCTGGCACTGATGCCGCTCTTCACCGAGCTCGGCTTTCACAAATACCGATTGACCGGCGGCGAGCCGACGGTCCGCGCCAACGTCGTCGAAGTCGTGCGCGGCATCGCCAACACGCCGGGTGTGCGGTCGTTGTCGATGACCACGAACGGCGTCCTGCTCAAGCAACTGGCCGCCCCGCTCAAGGAAGCCGGGCTGGAGCGGGTCAACGTCAGCATCGACACGCTCGACCCCGAGCGTTTCAAGCGCATCACGCGCTGGGGCTCGTTGGACGAGGTCTGGGCCGGGCTGGAGGAAGCCGAGCGCGTCGGCCTGGCGCCGGTCAAGCTCAACACCGTCGTCGTGCGCGGCTATAACGAAGACGACGTGGCCGACATCGCGGCGCTGACGCTCACGCAACCCTGGCAGGTGCGTTTCATCGAGATGATGCCCTTCGGCGAAGTCGCGGGCTTCCAGCAAGGCCAACTGGTCGGCTTTGCCGAGATGCAGCGGCGGATCGAGGATAGGCTGGGCCCGTTGCAGGTGATCGACAACGGCAAGCTCGACGGCGAGGCCCGGCTCTACCGGCTGGCCGGCGCTCAGGGCGAGCTGGGCTTCATCAGCTCGGTCACGCAACCCTTCTGCGCCTCGTGTACGCGGGCCCGGCTGACCGCCGACGGCAAGCTGCGCATGTGCCTGCTCAACGAATATGAGGTCGATCTGCTCACGCCGCTGCGCGCGGGCGCCAGCACGGCCGAACTGAAGCAGCTGATCACACACGCCGCCTGGAACAAGCCCTGGGGACACGACCTGGCCTCCGACATCATCCCGCTCAATCGCGTGATGAGCGAAATCGGCGGCTGAGCGCGTTCCATGGCTCTCCGCGCGATCCTCTTTGACCTCGACGGAACGCTGCGTCACAGCGTCCCCAACGGCTTTAACACTTTCACCGCGATCCTGCACGACCTTGGCTGGCCGCTCGACGCCGAGTGCCTGCGCGCCGGCGAGCGCTGGACGCATTTCTACTGGTCGATCGCGCCTGAGATGATCCAGGATCTCGAGGAACTGGGCGCCGACACCCCGGCCTTCTGGTCTCGCTATGCGCGCCGTCAGATCGAGGTGCTGGGGCTGGGCGAGCACTCAGCGCAACTGGTCGATGAAGTCAACCGATTGATGGGGGAACGCTACAAACCCGTTGACCGTGTGCCCGACGATGTCCGCCCGACGTTACTCGGGCTGCGGGCCCGCGGTCTTAAGCTGGCGCTGGTCTCGAACCGGAGCGAGCCCCTGGCGCCGGTCGCGGAAGCGCTCGGCCTGGCGGACCTGTTTGAGCTGACGGTCTCGGCCGGAGAGCTGGGCTCCTGGAAGCCGGCGCCCCAGATCTTCTGGATGGCTCTGGAACGGATCGGTGTGGCGCCGGAAGAAGCCGTATACGTCGGCGACAATTATCACGCGGACGTCGAAGGCGCGCGCAACGCCGGCCTCACTCCGGTGCTGATCGACCCGCGTGGGCTGTTCGGCGAGCCGGGCTGTGCCGTGATCGCGACCATCGGCGCCCTGCCGGAGGCCCTGAGTTTGGCACTGCACACAACCCCTGCCGGATAGAACTCCCCCGGGTTGATCAGCGCAAGTTTTGCGTTGCCCGCTACACCGTCCGGCTCTATTCTGATGGCATGACGACCCTGAACGACACTCAACGCTGGCGGGCCGTGGAACAGCGCGACCGGAGCTTCGACGGCACGTTCTATGTAGCGGTCAAGACGACCGGCGTCTATTGCCGGCCGTCGTGCTCGGCGCGCACACCGAAACGTGCCAACGTCGCATTCTTCACGACATCGGCCGAATGCGAGCAAGCAGGTTATCGGGCCTGCAAACGTTGTAAGCCCAACTTGAGCGAGGATCCGCAGGTTGCGCTGGCGCGGGCTGTGGCGGGCGCGCTCGAGCAGGCGGCCGAGTCTACGCCCGACGCGATGCCCTCGCTGGCTGAACTGGCCGAGCGCTTCAATTTCAGCCCCTTCCACCTGCAGCGGGTCTTCAAGCGCCATCTTGGCGTCTCGCCCAAGCAATACGCGCTGGGTCTCCGTCAGAAACACCTCAAACAGACACTGCGCCGCGCGGCGCGTGTGACCGAGGCTGTATATGCGGCCGGCTACAACAGCCAGAGCCAGGCCGGTGTGGCTCAGGAGCTTGGTATGACGCCAACCCAGTACCGCAACGGCGGCGCGCCCGACGTGGCGTACGCCATCGTCGAGTGCCCGTTGGGCCTGCTGCTCGTCGCAGCCACCGAGCGCGGCATTTGCAAGGTAGCGCTGGGAGAGAGCCGGCGCGCGCTGGCGCAGGCTGTGCACGAGGAGTATCCGGCGGCCCACGTTGACCCGGAGCATCGGCACTTGAGCGCGTGGGTCACGGCCGTGTTGACCTACCTCCGGGGCGCCGGGCCGCATCCGAATCTCCCGACTGACGTTCAGGCCACGGCCTTCCAGCGCAAAGTCTGGACCGCCCTGCGCCGCATCCCGGCCGGCCAGACCCGGTCTTATGCCCAACTGGCGCGCACGATCGGACAGCCTACCGCGGCTCGCGCCGTGGCCAATGCCTGTGGCGCGAACCCGACCGCGATCGTGGTGCCGTGCCATCGCGTCATTCACGGGGACGGCACGATCAGCGGGTATCGGTGGGGTGTGGAGCGCAAGCGGCAGCTGTTGGAGATCGAAGGCGCGTCGGCCCGGTAGGGGCGGCCCTTGTGGCCGCCCCTACCGGCGGCCCCGGCCGGCCGCCCCTCTCCCCGCTTATACTTCCTGAATGCCCCACGATTGGACATCTCGCACGCGCGCTCTCACACTCGAGCTCACCCGCCTCAACAGCATTACCGATACCCCCGGCGAACGGGCCTGCGCCGACGTGATCCTGGCCATGCTCAAGCGGCTGCCGTACTTCGCCGACCGTCCGCAAGACGTGCGCCAGCTCGGCACACTCAACGACCCGCTGCCACGTAGCTCGATCTTCGCTCTGGTGCGCGGCTCAGGCCGGAGGACTGTGGTGTTGGCCGGCCATTTCGACGTGGTCGAGATCGACGCCTATGGCTCACTGGCGCCGCTGGCGTTTGACCCCGAGGCACTGATCGGCCCGTTAGCCGACCGGCTCGGCGGCCGCGCGGCGATCGAGCTCCGCAGCGGCGCCTTCCTCCCCGGCCGCGGCGCGCTCGACATGAAGAGCGGTCTGGCGGTCGGCATCGCCCTGCTCGAACGCTTTGCGCAGGATCCTGACCGCGTCGGTAATCTGCTCTTTATCGCCACCCCGGACGAGGAAGGCGGCTCGCACGGCATGCGCTCGGCAACCCGGCAACTGCCTGAACTCGCGGCCGAATGGGGGCTCGATCTGGAGGCCGCGATCAACCTCGACATCACGGTCGATCAGGGCGACGGGCGCGAGGGCCGCGTGATCTACACCGGCAGCGTCGGGAAACTGCTGCCGGTCGCATTGGCCGTCGGCCAGCCAACCCACGTCGGCATGCCGTTCGACGGCCTGAACGCCAGCCTGATCGCCGCCGAGTTGATCCGGCGGATCGAAGGCGCCGAAGATGTCGGCGAGTCGCCGCCGGCCACGCTGCAGCATCTGGATCTCAAGCCGGCCTATAACGTCACCGTGCCGCACTACAGCTGGTGCGCGTTCAACGTATTGACGCGCTGCAGCAGCCCGGGCGACGTGCTCGATCATATGCAGCGCGCCGCGGACGAGGCGTTGCGCGCCGCCATCGCCCTGCACGCCGCCCGCGGCCGCGCCTGGGCCGAGCGGGCCGACCACGTCACGCCGACCTTCAGGCAGACCGGCACGATCTGGCGCGCCGCCGACCTCCTGGCGCAGGCGCCGGCCGAGCTTCGGGCACGGGTCAACGCCCTGGCTCAAGACGCCGATCGCGACGTGCTGGCCGGCGCCCGGGCCGCTTTTCACGCCCTGGCGCAGGGGCTCGCTCTGGCCGGACCGGGCGTGATCATCGGGTACGCTCCGATCTACTACCCGCTCGCGCAGGCCGATCCCGCTCGCGACGCCGCCTTGCTCGAGGCCTGCGCCCGCCAGGCCGCGGCCGTCTCCGCCGAAGCCGGGACCAGCGTCGAGCTGCGCCCGTTCTTCCACGCGATCTCGGACATGAGTTTCCTGGCCGAACAAATCGGCTCAGACGATCTTGCGGCCTGGCGCGCGAATACCCCAGGCTGGCGCCGCTGGGCGATCGACGCCCACGATGGGCGCGGCCTCCCGACCGTCAACATCGGCCCCTGGGGCCGCGACGCCCATCAAATCGGCGAACGCGTGCATGCTGGGTATACGTTCGGCGTGTTGCCCGAGCTGGTCTGGCGCGTGGCGCGGAGTGTACTTGGCGCCGGACTGTGATGTAAGGAAGAGGGAGGAGGGAGGAGGGAGGAGCGAAGAGCGATTACCCTCCTCCCTCTTCCCTCTTCCCTCTTCCCTCTTCCCTCTTCCCTCTTCCTTCCTTAGCCTGTGTGGAACCTCGCGGCCCCATGCGGCGTCTGATCTGAACAGGACACTACCTGGAACAAGGAGATGACAGTTATGTTCAAGAAGCAATTCACTCTGGTGCTGCTTGGCCTGGCGGCCAGCGCCCTGGTGGTTTCGGCCTGCGCGCCCTTGGCACCGCTTCCGGCCCAGGCGCAAAGCACCGACCCGGCCCCGACCGTGAACCGCACGATCTCGGTCAGCGGCACCGGCCTGGCGTTTACCACACCCGACAAGGCCATGATTTCGATCGGCGTGCAAACGCGCGACAAGGACGCGGGCAAGGCCGTCGACAACAACACGGCGGCCATGACCAAGATCATGGCCGCGCTCAAGGCTCAGGGCATCGTCGACAAGGATCTGCAGACCCAGAACTTCTCGATCAGCCCGCAGTACGAATATGACAGCAGCGGCAACCCAACCGGCGCTGTGAACTACGTCGTCGACAACACCCTGGTCGCCACGGTGCGCAATCTGCCGAAATTGGGCGCCACGCTGAGCGCGGCCGTGTCGGCCGGCGCGAACAACATCTACGGCATCAGCTTCGGCGTGCAGGATCCGTCGGCGCTGCAGGCCGCCGCCCGTGACCTGGCCGTGGCTGACGCCCGCGCCCGCGCCGAGGCGCTGGCCAAGGCCGCCGGCGTGACGCTGGGTGACGTGATCTCGATCAGCGAGTCGATCGGCTACAGCGCGCCTTCTCCGATCTACGCGCGCGACATGGCCCAGGCCACTTCGGCCGAGGTGCCGGTGGCCGCCGGCGAGCAGACCGTGAGCGTCGACGTCAGCGTGACCTTCGCGATCAAGTAAGCCTCTCGACGAAAAAAAAACGGCGGCCCCTGGGCCGCCGTTTTTTTGCGTCGAGGGATCAACCCAGCGCTTCGAGTTGCTTGATCATGTCCGCGATCACGTCGAAGCCGCCCTGCCAGAAGGTCTCGGAGGTGATGTCAATGCCGGCCGAGCGGCAGATCTTGGCCGGTGATTCCGAGCCGCCGTAGCTCAGCAGCTTGAGGAACTTGGGTTTGAAGGCCTCGCCCTCCTGCTTATACATGCGGTACAGGCCGAGCGTGATCAACTGGCCAAAGGCATAGGCGTACACATAGAACGGCGTGCTGTAGAAATGCGGGATCGAGACCCACTCCCACTTGAAGTCCTCGTTGACCTCGATCGAGTCCTCGAACTGCTCGCGCAGGGTTTCGAGATAGCGGTCAGCCATCTCATCGGGCGTCTTGCCCTGGCGCACCATCTCGTGCGCCTCCTGCTCCCAGAACGCGAAGTAACCCTGGCGCCCGACCGTGGCATAGGCGTCGTCGATCGCGGCCGCCAGCAGATCACGCCGCACATCCGGGTCGGTCTCCGCCGCCAACAGCTTCTCGGTCAACAGCATCTCGGAGAACACGGAGGCCGTCTCGGCCATCGGCAGCGACGAGTGGAAGGTCATCAGCGAGTGCTGGCCGGCCATCAACGCGTGCACGGCGTGTCCGAACTCATGCGCGATCGTGGCGACATCGCGCACCCGGCCGCCGTAGTTGAGGAGCACGTACGACGACAGGCCGGGGAAGATGCTGGCGCAGAACGCACCGCCGCGCTTGCCGGCCCGGATCTCGGCGTCGACATGGCCGTCATCGAAGACCTGGCGGGCCAGCGTCCCCAGCTTCGGCGAGAACTCGTTGAAGGTCGACAGCACCATCTCGACCGCGTCGTTATACGGCACTTCCTTGTCGGATTTCGAGAGCGGCGCGTACAGGTCATAGCGGCGCAGCTTGGGCACCCCCAGCCAGTTGGCCTTCAGCTTGAAGTAGCGCTGAAACAGGCCACGGTTCTTGCGGATCACGCGCAGCAGCGTGTCGACGACCTTGTCGGGCAGATCGTTGGCCAGGTTACGAACCGAGATCGGCGTGCGATGTTTGCGCAGATCGACGTTTTCGACCCGCCAGTCGCGCACCAGCGCGGCGTAGATCGATGCCAGCAACGGACCGTCCTCGCCATAGACCTTGTAAAGCGACTGATAAGCGCGGGCGCGCAGCTCGTGATCAGGGTGGCGAGCGTAGACCATCAACACGTCGCGCGTCAGTTGCTTGGTCTCGCCGTCGATCTCGATCGGGAACTCGTATTTGTTCGTGATCTGCTCATACAGGTTCTCGAGCGCGGTCGGGCCGTTGGCGTTCTTGAGGTTGAGGACTTTCTCCTCGGGCTCGGTCAGCGTGTGCTTGCGGAAGTGGCGCATCTCCTCGAGGAAGTAGCGCCGGCTGCCGGTG